>CAYNQI010000034.1:0-9283 GCA_964399335.1 uncultured Thermoplasmata archaeon
GATAAAATTTTTGTTTATATGTACAATCGTACACTATTTGATATCTAGGTCTTCTGTCTTATTATCCCCATCTTTACCAGTAAGTTTTTTGATCTCGCCTTTAGCCTTATCCAATCTCTTTTCGCAGTGGTCGATCAATTCCATTCCTCTTTCATACAATCGAAGAGCATTTTCCAACGATACCTGATTCCTTTCAAGCTTTTCGTTAATACATTCTAACTCTTCCAATGCATCTTCGAATTGCATGTCACCTATTTCTTCGTCTTTGATTTTATCACCTCCTCTGTGATAGCTTTAAGTTTACCATCAGTCATCATGACCTTTAATTCATCATCCACTTCGATTTCATCAACACTTTTGATCAGTTCATCTTCTCCGGTTAAAACCACTGAGTACCCTCTTTTCATCGTCGATTCTGGACTCAATGCTTTCAACCTTTCAATTTTCCCTTTAATATCTTGGTCTTTTTGCTTTAGAAACAATTCAATATTCTTCTGGATCTTCATCTTCAATTCATCTACTCGTTGTGTAGACTCTTCTATCAATAACTCTGGCCTTTGGAATATAGGACGCTTGATCAGATGTTTTAGGTTTCTTTCATTGATCTCAACGATATTCAACAATGCATTACCGGCTCTATTCTTCAATTCATTTAATTTTAAGAGCAATTCATCTTTTTCAGGCACTGCCATCTCTGCAGCTGCTGAGGGCGTTGGTGCACGAAAGTCCGCAACCAAGTCAGATATAAGTAGATCAGTTTCATGACCAACAGCAGATATTACAGGCGTCTGAGCGTCAAATATAGCCCTTGCAACAACCTCTTCGTTGAAATTCCATAGATCTTCCAAAGAACCTCCCCCTCGACTTATGATGGTCACGTCCACCTTTTCTTCATCTAACCTTTTTATTGCTTCTACTATTTTCGGTGCAGCCCCCTTACCTTGAACGGGTGTAGGTGATAACAAGATATCCATATTTGGGAATCTACGTTTTGTCACGGTGACTATATCTCTAAGGGCATCGGCTTCCTCTGAAGTTACAACCCCTATATTCTCAGGAACTCTTGGAATCGCTTTCTTATATTTATCATCGAAAAGTCCTTCCTCAGCCAACTTTTTCTTCAATTTTTCATATGCCAAGTACAACTTTCCTTTTCCTTCTGGCAGCATTTCATTGACGATCAACTGATACTTACCGTTAGGGATGTATAATCCAACATCGCCTCTGCAGAGAACTTCCATGCCGTCCTCTGGTTTAAAATCTAATCCTTTATTACTGGCTCTGAACATGGCACATTTGATGATGCTGTGTTCATCTTTTAATTCAAAATACATATGCCTATCATTGTAATGGGTGAAATTGGATATCTCTCCCCGAACCCATATGTTTTGTATGTTTTCGTCTCTTCTTAGAAGTGATTTAACGTAAACATTGAGATCTCTTACAGTGTAAACATTTTTGATCCCTTCTTTTTCCAATAAGTCACCGTTCATCGTCTTATCTAAATTATGTACATCACATATATATTTATTCTAGAGAGGGAGGGTACTATGAAAGTGAATGAGTAAACTATTATAACATGAATTACTCATCAGAAATCATGACCACGGCTCTTACCGGTACTCCTGGAGTGGGTAAAACGACAGTAGCTGAACACCTTAGAAAAGAAGGTTACAAAGTACTGGATTTAAATGCATTCATAGGTGAAAAAGGTTTGAGGGGTGAACGAGACGAACTCCGTCAATCAGACGAAGTAGATATATCTGATTTAAGAGGTCATATCACTAAAACTTCAGAATATGATATCATCGAAGGGCATTTGTCCCACCATTTAAAACTATCACCGATAATAGTCCTCAGATGTTCACCAAAAGAGCTTAGAAATAGGATGGCTTCCAAAGATTGGCCTCAGAGAAAGATAGAAGAAAATATCCAGGCTGAAATTTTAGATGTTATACTTATAGAATCCCTCGAGTATACTGATGAGGTTTATGAGATAGATACTACCGAGATAGACCCAGAAGAGGTCAGTAAGGCAGTGATCGAGATCATGAACAACAATTTTGAAAATTATTCTGTCGGTCAGGTGGATTTCTCCGATGAATTTTAGAAAACTTGCATCATCGACCGATAATATTAATAAAAAAGTCCATTATCCTTTAACATGGTATTGAACAGCTATCGGAAAGAAGCCGATTCCATCGTCAAACCGATAGCTGAAAAAATGTCGGGAATTGAACCTAACGTCCTTTCTGCCTTATCAATGGTATTTGCGATATTAGCTGGGATATCTTTTTACTTAGGTGATACCTTATTTGTGTTACTAGGTGCAATATTCGTATTATCAAATTCCTTTTTTGACGCCATGGATGGTAGAGTTGCTAAACTTACTGGAAAAGCTTCCATTAAAGGAGATTTCTTGGATCATGCCATAGACAGATATGCTGACATATTCATCCTCGGTGGGATCACTTTGGGACCGTTGTCTAGTATGCCTATCGGTTTACTAGCCATGATAGGTGTTTTGATGACTAGTTATATGGGAACTCAAGCACAGGCAGTCGGAGTTGGCAGGGATTACGGTGGAGTAGCTGGAAGAGCTGATCGACTGGTTTTATTGATATTGGTCCCCATCATTTACATCTTATTGGAAAGCTTTTACACATCCAGTTTTACTCTTTCAATCTATAAGATAGGTATATTCGATATATTGATGCTGTGGTTCGCAGTAGCTGGAAATATCACAGCAGTTGTAAGGGGTATCAAAACATGGAATGATCTTGACTGATCATTCTTCTTCATCAGTTTTTTTCTGTTTTTTAAAGTCTTTTTTCTTTTTGTATGCATAATAAGTTAGGGGATGTTTCATCCATTCTGCTCCACATAGATTATCAGGTTCGAAACAGATACCGTTGGTCCTCATAGTACTGCAGCTAGGCATAGTATATTCAGTACCGGAGATCTCCCCGGTTATATGCTCGATCTGGTACAATGCTAAATCTTCTCGGAAATCAGGTGATTCACTGAAAAGTGAAAGTATTTCATCCACCGACAGACCGATATTGTGAAGAAAAGAAGTCATAGCGAACCTAGCTTCATGTGATAGATTGACCCCCTCTTTCTGTAATCCCAACATCTTTTTGATACAGGGTGGGAATTTTTCAGAATCTACTTCTCCGAACTCAACTTCTCCGTAATCTTTCCTTTTTTCCTGTAAGAATTTTTCGATATCTTTGATCTGAGATGAGAATATATCCAGCAGTTCGTCATTAACCGGCCTTGGAAGTTCTTTTACGATCCTCTGGAAAAGGCTTTCCTTGAGAAGACGTCTGTATTTATCGATATCGAGATAGATATACCCATGTCTAAGATCCTGATTAGTAAGTTTCCACTGTGTTGATTTTAGGTGTTCAGTATTCTCCAGATAATCTATAAAATAAACCTTGATCTGGTCATTTTCAGCAGTACCTTCAATACCTAATTCTTCTCCGATATTCATAGTGTTTTCTAATGGTTCTTCACTTAATATCTTTAAAAATTTTTCAGACTCGCCCAGTGCATAACGATTGGTCAAATAGTTATCGTCGACACAAGAAACTAAGATCCTAGCTATCGGGTACGAAAAAAGTTCCATCTCCATATCGAGATCATCGCTCATAGGTACTTCGTTTATCTCACCATGTTCGATGGCCTGCATAACTCGCTCTTTACCCCGGATCCGGACCATATCCCAGACTCTGTCCTCGACGAGTTCTTTTAACCCTGGGCCTTGATGTTTGATGTATCTCTTAGAATCCTCAAGGAAGGGGTACCTAGCCATCATCTCCAGGGACCAATCGTAGGTTATCTCGGGGTCATTTTCCATATATTTTAGATAAAAGACTCAAAACATACTTAATGCTTTTTGACATATAGAGGTCTGTGTTTACGATAAGAAAGTGTAAGAAAAAAGACATCTCATCGGTTATCAAGATCGAGAATCAAAGTTTTGAAAATCCGTACCGTGAAAATATATTTTATCACTTTTTAAATAGTGACAAATTTTTGGTTGCAGAGGTCGAGGGAAAAGTTGTTGGCTACATCATATGTGATATCAGAGGTGACGAAGGATTGATCATTTCTATCGCAGTTTTACGTAATTATCGTCGAAGGGGAATAGGTAAAGCTTTGATGGAAAAGTCCATAGAACTGTTAGAAACCGACGTGGTGATGCTTACACTGAGAGAACATAATCGGGCTGCATTAAGGTTTTACAGTAAATTGGGTTTCAAAATCAAAGGTATGTTAAAAGAATACTATGAAAACGATGACGATGCAATCGTCATGAAAAAGAGAATCAATTAAAGTTCAACTTAAATCGTTTCTAATTCATCTATATTTAAATCAGTGATCTGTGATCCTTTAAACTCTCCACTCCTAACTTTGAGACCTGAACCTGTAATGATGCTTACCACTTTCTCTCCTTCTTCGATTCTTTCATTATCCTTCAACTTTTTAGCTGCTGCTATCCCTACACAACCCGCTGGTTGGGCAAATATGCCTTCAGAAGCTAGTTCTTTTTGTGAACTTATGATCTCTCCGTCACAGACTGAGACACAATTTCCATCAAGTTGTTTTAATTTTCTTAAGACCTCGTTCCCGCTGGGCGGGTATGGATTCGCTATGGCTTTGGCGAAAGTGTTCTTCTCTTTTACGTGAGATATTTCATCTCTCTCTTCCTTGTAAGCATAGTAGATCGGTGAACAGCCTTCACCTTGGACCGCTGTGAACTCTGGAAGTCGTTGAATTATCCCACTCTTTTTCAACTCCATAAAACTTTTCACGATCCCTCTGAACAATCCACCCGAACTCGTGGGTATCAATATATGATCGGGGACCATCTCTTCAGCAATTTCGAACCCTATGGTTTTGTAGCCTTCCACCCTATAAGGATCATCGGAGTTGATGAAATAGACCTCTTTACTTTTACCCACCTCTAAACTTCTAAAATATAGATCACCATAATCGCCATCGACTCGATATATCTTTGGACCGTAAACTCCGATCTGAGAAAGTTTGACTTTATCGATATCTTTTGATACCATTATGTGTGTATCTAGATCGAATCTAGCCCCGTAGGCAGCAACACTTACCGCCATGTTCCCTGTTGAAACTGTGCCTATCTTTGAGAAATCATTTTTGGCAGCTTGTTGAACTCCCAGGAAGGTCCCTCTGTCTTTGAAACTCCAAGTGGGATTGGTCGTTTCATTCTTTGCAAAAAGCTCGATACCCAATTCAGAGGAAAGTTTGTTCAAACGAGTTAAAGAGGTATCACCTTCACCTAGAGAGTAAGAATCGGATATGTCGAACCCGTAAAATTCCCTGTACCGGTTCCATACCGAACCTGATTTACGGATTTTACCTTTCTGGTATTCAAATTCCAGTGGTTCACCGCACTGGCATCGCTGCTCCATATCAGTTTCGGATCTACTTTTCGAACATTTGGTACATCTCAGCAAAGTTTTCACTAAGATGGTGATACATTACTGTCTTAAATCAGTTTTCTTGTTGAACTACCCTGCTAACGTTCCTGAGAAAACCTGCCATGCAAGAGCTGATTTAGCTACCAAACTCAGTATGATGTACATACGCTCTCCATACAGATAATCGCTCCATTTACCCACTTTCTTGTACTGTAAAATTTGATTAAGAGCGAAGGAGTTGAAGAATACTGCGATCGAAACGAAGATCCAGATAACGAAACTCGGTACCGGTTCAGGTGACTCAGATACGGCGGTCAGTAAACGTATAGCGATAGCTATCCAAGGAGCTATACCTGCTATACATCCAAATATGAACGGAGTCCAGACAACTTTCTCTGTCTTTTGATTGTACGATTCCATAAGCCATCCAAAAAGGATCATGGACGCATTGACGATAAATATCACTGCTAAGAATTCGATGTCCGTTATTCCTACGAGCATAGCGATCAGGACTATCATCAGTGAACTGCTGAAAGAGTACTCGATCCATCGGGCTCTGTTTATATGATTTTTTAGGTTCTTCTTATACCAATCAAAGCCGATAGTAGAAACTACAAAATGAGCGATCGCGGACATGAAAAGGAAGGCAGCTACCGCAGGTCCTAGTTGTAGGTCAAAAAGAGTACTAGTTACCATCCTATCCGTTCCTGGAGGTCCAGCCATATATGTTCTAGTTATCGATATGGCAAAATCAGTGCTCAAGTATAACATCAAAACACCCTGTATAAAGTGTAACACAGCCATGAATGCATTGAACTTCCTTAATTTTTCGAATTTATTATTTTCGGTCATGATATACCCTCTATGAAGTAGGAAGATATAATTACTTATATATTTTATTATATAATCTTAAGATAACTTTCTAATGATCAAACATATCCTATGAAAACCGTAAAATAGAACGGTTCAATAATAATAGGTCATGAAGAATATACTGATAACTGCGGGAGTTCATGGGAATGAAATAGGTTCTATATTCGTTGCTAAGCAGATCAAAGGTTGGCTTGAAGGAAGAGGAATTGAGCAAGTAGAAGTGATTTCAGATGTAAATCTAGATGCCATCGAGGCACGTCAACGAGAAAATCCAGTGGACGGTAAGGACCTGAACAGAATTTTTCCCGGTAACAAAGATGGTACACGTTCTGAAGTAATCGCCCATGAGATCTTTCAAAAAGCTAAAAAGTTCGATGCTGTTATAGACCTTCACACCTATGGAGATGAGAGTAAATGTGTTCCGTATATGTTGACAAAATTGGAGTACGAGTTTAATGAAAGTCTATGTAAAAAAGTGGGTTTGAAGTACGCTGTACAGAGTTTAGGTGCTGAAGGACAATTGTTCATAGAACTGTCAAAGATAGGTATCCCATCTATGATAATCGAAGCAGGCGGCGCTAACTGGTTGAGGGATGAACTAGGTATAGTAAGATCTGCTTTGAAAGATTTTATAGATGGAATGGAACCCGATCAAGAAGTTCAATTTATCAGAGAGTACGATCGCTTTAACCCCGACGGTCAGGGAGTATTCGAACCTGACGTTGAACTAGAGGACATCATCAAAGAAGGTGAGATCGTTGGATACCTAGATTCTGAACCTGTGAACTCACCCTGGGATGGTATAGTTTTAGGTTATAAAACAGGCGGAGAATATGATCCAGAAGAGATGAGTCTGGTAACGGTCGGATTCGGAGACTTTTGATCAAGAGTTTTCAGGATAATATGAGTAGATGAAGATCACAACTATTCCAGCTATCAGGAATATAGCACCACAGAACCCTCCGGCTCTAGCAATCAAGTCAACATTACTGACTTGTTCAGGACCACCATCTATCCCTTGTTGTTCCTCCTCTTCAATATCGAGTGATTGTAAAGCAAAAACCACTGAGATCGCTAATGCTCCGAAGATCAGTAACGCGACCCCTATTTTCACTTTTTCATTCATCAAGTTTCCCATCCGTTAAAGATATTAAACATTTGTTCATCTTACCCATCTATCATGATTGAATTCAATAAAGAAGTCGAAACCAGCCAGTATTACGATCCATCCAAAGATGAGCTTAAAGATACTTCCGTCGAGATCAGGCACGATCCTTTGACGGGTAGAACCTCTAGAATACTTGAAAAGCCACTACCATTGGAAGAAGGCGCCGATATGGATAAAATAGAGAAAGGTTTTTGTCCCTTCTGCCCGGAGAATATCGAGACTGTCGGGGCAAGGGATAGTAAAGTGTTGGAAGGTGAGATGATGGAAGAAGGCGAAGCTACGCTGTTATCCAATATCTCACCGTATGCCGAGTATTCGTTGGTCATACCTTTAACTAAAACTCACTATCTGCGGTTGGATGAATTTAAAATATCACATTTTCGGAATGCTTTTAAACTTGTTCAAAGGTACCTTAAAAAACTAACTGAAATCAAAAGTGACGTATTTCCAACCATAATCATGAACTACCTTAAACCTGCTGGTAGCACCGTTACTCATCCCCACATACAGGTCATGGTGACCGGGACACCTTTCGAGAACCAGGGTGATATTTTATCTTCAGAAGACCGGTTCTTTGAGGATAACGGGACATCTTACTGGGAGCAGTTAGTTAAGGAAGAAAAGAACGGAGATAGGTTCATATCCGAAACCCATGGTTTCACTTGGAAGACTCCATTTGCTCCTTTGGGATTAGAACATGTGAGAGGTGTTTGTTTACAAGATTTCATTGATCTAGATGAAGAATATTTAGAAGGTATGGCACGAGGTATAGTTAACGTTCTAAAAGGTTATAAAGAGATGGGTCGGAATTCCTTCAACATCTCCGTACTCATGTCACCTCTGGGAGATGCTAGGAATAGAACAGTCGTAGATATAGTGGCTAGAAGTAATTTTGACAAATACTATTGGTGTGACGTTTTCTCATTGGAAAAGCTCCTAGGTGAAAAAACTTCTAACAAGACTCCAGAAAGCATAGCGAAATTTATGAAGAATCACTTTTGATGTCACCGGTACATGGGCTTTTCGTTCCTGAACTTTTTCAGTAATTTCTTTTTTAGTTCTTTGTCGATCTTCTGGTACTTTGAATCTTCAGGATCGAAGGGATACCCTTTGTTGATAGGTCCCATCATCAAGGCACCCTCTTTATCTACAGATGATAATCGTGTAGGCTTTTCACTCATTTTATCCTTGATGGCTTTTTGAGCCTTTTCTTTATCACCCTTACATTCTTCTAGGATGTGCATAAAGTTCTCCAATTCATCTCTGGTAAAATGTCGGTACCCAAAACTCGGAAGGTCCTTTTCGATCTTAACCCCGTCTATATCGATCTTCGTACCTTTGCCGATGGGATTCTGTGTGTATATTGAATCGATCTTAAGAAAGTATCCGGTATCTTCACGTATGATATATATGTCATAGAACTCTCCAGACTTATCGGTCCAGAACTTCCATCCATTTGGATCTTCTTCATAATCTTCCAAGAAACTGTTCATCACTTTTTCCGCGTCCTGCATGATTTATGCCACACGAATTGATTAATCACCATTGGATTTATATTTTTTTGAATTTGTATGACTTTAGTAAACACATTTAATTAATACTTTTAAATTGTAATATCAAGGTGATCTAATGTCGTCGAAAACTTGCAAAGAATGTGTTTATTTCATCTCTCACGATTCCTACAACTACATGGGTTTCTGTAAGAAAAAGGAAAAGATGTCTCTTTCCGAGCACGAATGTCCTGAGGTAAAAGAGATAAAATTCAAGGATGTGGAAGAAG
>CAYNQI010000035.1:0-8642 GCA_964399335.1 uncultured Thermoplasmata archaeon
AAAGACAAAAACTGATTGATAATAACGAAGAAGTAAGATGGAAACCAGAACATCTAAAACATGGAAGGTTCGGTAATTTCCTAGATGAGTTAAAGGATTGGTCCCTTAGTAGGAACCGCTTCTGGGGAACACCTCTACCGATGTGGATATGTGATGAAGGACATGAACATTGTGTTGGAAGCAAAGAAGAGTTAGAGGAGATGGCTACTGAACCTTTAGAGGAAGATTTTGAGTTCCATAAACCCTGGGTTGACCGAGTTAAATTAAACTGTCCTGAGTGTGAAGGTGAGATGGAACGAGTTGATTATGTTATCGATTGCTGGTACGATAGTGGTAGCGCACCATTCGCTCAGTTCCATTACCCCTTTGAGAACGAAGATAGATTCGAAGAAGCGTTCCCTATTGATTTCATCACCGAAGCTTTGGATCAAACTAGGGGATGGTTCTACAGTCTACTTTCTATAAGCTCACTCCTTTTTGACAAACCGGCTTACAAGAACTGTTTAACTTTGGGATTAGTACTGGATGAAGATGGAGAGAAGATGAGTAAAAGCAAAGGGAATGCAGTAGAACCTATGGAAACCTTAGATCATCTCGGAGCTGATGCTACTAGAATATATTTCTTGAGTTCACCGGTTTGGAAATCAACGAAGTTCAGTGAAGAATTGGTATCTGAAAAAATAAGTAAAACTATGAATACCTTGATGAACGTCGTATCATTCTTTACTAGTAACGCCAATATAGACTATTTTGAACCAGGAGATTACGAGGTCAATGATGAGATAGACAGGTGGTTGATATCCAAAAAGAACAGTTTGATAAACGAAGTAAAAAATGGATTAGATGAACTAGAAGTACATAAATCCACTCGGTCCATCGAGAAGTTCATAGATGATCTCAGTAACTGGTACTTGAGGAGAAGCAGGAGAAGGTTCTGGGAGGGAACTAAGGAAGAAAAAGCTAGCGCCTATAATACACTGTATGAAACACTAGATACTTTAACTCAAGTTATGGCTCCTTTTACACCTTTCCTTAGTGAAAGGATCTACCAGTGTCTTTTCAGAGATATGGAAAATGGCCCAATTTCTGTACATCTTTTGGAGTATCCCAAGGCCGATGAAGACAAAATAAATCCTCAGTTGGAAAAGGACATGAACTCTGTTATAAGGATCGCTGAACTTGGAAGAAATGCTAGACAGCAGGAAAATATCAAACTGAGACAGCCTTTGGAAGAAGCGGTAGTGGTATCAGAGGATGAGTCCTATATGGAATGTTTAGATCGTTTCAAAGACATACTCAAAGATGAGTTAAACGTCAAGAAACTCGAATTCAACAAAGATGAAAACAAATTCTCAGAGACTATGATCGAGCCGAATTATTCCTCTTTAGGGCCTAAATTTAAAGGTGATGCAGAAAGGGTTGCAGAGTTGATCAATAATTCCGATCCGGAAGCGATCAAAAAAGAACTAGCTGAAGATGATAGTTTGATGCTGGATGAATTCGAGATCGACGAAAACGATGTAGAAATTTATGAAGAAGTAAAAGAGGAATACGCTTCTAGTCAAAGAGAAGATGTAAAGGTTTTCGTCAAAGTCGATATCAGTGAGGAACTAGAAACGGAAGGTTTGGCTAGGGATATAGTTAGAAGAATACAAACCATGAGAAAAGAACTCGAACTTGGCTATACCCAAAAGATACATACTGCATACTCGGGTGATCCTAGATTAGAGAGTGCGGTCCATGATATGATGGATTACATCAAAAACGAAACCCTATCAGAGACTCTTGAAGAAGGACCTGGAAAAGGATTAGAGAAAGATTGGTCTTTCAATGGAAAAGATATTACAATTTGGGTGGATCCTATAGGAAGTAGGGACGAAAACCACTAAATAATGGGAATTGGATGGAGGTAGCGAACCAATGAAAGAAAAAGAGTACGAGATAAAGAAGAGGCACAGTTTATTCAGATTCTCCGAGGAAGTTGAATTTAAAGACCTAGCTCGGATATTCCCTGAGCTATTTGATCTTTTCATGGACCTTGCTGATCAGTATCCTGAGGATAGCGGAGAAGAATACATCGAGATGTTGATCCGATTGAATCTGAAAGATCTACAGAAGAACCAGAAACCTATGGGACACAACAGAGAAGCAAGGTATAGACTTATATTTCCCATAGGTAGAGATAGGGTTGAGTTCTTTATATATCCTAGAATAGACGAAAAAGAATCCGAAATAGATATGATCACCGACGAGGTAAGTACATTCCTCGAAAAAGAAGGATTTGAACATGAGATACTGTGGAATGAAATGAGATTTTTGAAAGAAGAAAAAGACTAAAATTTTCCAAAAAACTTTTCACATTCTCTTTTTAGGTTATTTGTTTTTCTGTAACTGAACTGGTTAGGCATCTTGTTCTTGTATCTATCGTAATTGAATCTCTTATCCATCAGTATGATCAGCCCTTTATCACTTTTGCTTCTAATGCACCTTCCTGCAGCTTGTAAGACTCTATTTAGAGCCGGGTATATTCTTGTGTAATTGTACCCTTTCTTTTGTCCAAATTTATCTTCATAATAAGTCTGCAAGGCATCTAACTCTATGGTTGGTGGTGGGAAGGGTATTCCAGCTATGATTACAGCTGATAGGATGTTGTCATTATAATCTACACCTTCAGATAAACTTCCTCCCTGAACTCCCAACAATAAGTTCTTTTCTGAGCTTTTAAGTTTATTGACTAAATTCTCCTTTTCCCTTTTAGAGTATCTCTTATCCTCTATAAGTAACTCCTTTTTTAGATGTACGAGTTCAAGTCTATCTGCTACCTTTTCCATCAGATGATACGAAGGGAAAAATGCAGCTATGTTACCATCTACATTATTCACTATATCTGATATTGAATTGGCGTACGCTTGGAACATCTGTAGATCACGTTCTTTGTAGGATGTGGTAAGGTTATTTACACTGATTATTCTCCTGTTTTCCTCTGGGAAAGGTGAACTGTATTCTTTTATTATGGGATTATTTATACCTAAAAGGTCTGCATACATCTCTCCTGGATAGAGCGTTCCGCTCATAAGTACCGCTGACGAAATATAATGAAATATATCTTCAGTCAACATTGCAGGATCGAGTAAACCTACATGGAAAGTAGGTGGTTGAGTATAATAAGCTCGATATATCTCTGGCCCTTCATTGTTCCATGTAGCCAAAAATGAATATAGATTCCAGGGGGCGGTTGCTGCTGAATCTTTCTCTATAAGATCGCTTGCAGTTGTTTCAAGTTCTTTTAAAAAATCATCGAACTGCTGATATTGACCTAGTCCACTTTTAAGTGCATCTCCTATGAGTTTGTCTAAGAACTTCTTTTCAATAGGCTGTTCGGTAATATCCAGCTTATTGAACTCTGAAGCTAAACGTTTGACACAGCTAGCCAATGATGGATTTTCAGTATTCAATAAATTGAAAGCCTCCTGAAGCTGTTGAAGCGAAATAGACTCTTCGAGATGGGATCTTACTCTATCTGGCAGGTTGTGGGCTTCATCAACTATGATTATACAATTCTCTAAATCCATACCTAGTTGTTCCAGAATCTGTTCCTGTATGTCCGAAAAGATGTAATTGTAATCACAGACTATAATATCTGCTGCTTTACCAGCTTCGAGGGCAGCTTTATGTGGACATACGTTCCTTGAACTGCACAAGTCTACTATTTTATCTACGTGTTTTGTTTCTCCTCTTAACCCCTCAACTAAATTATTCATGTTTTTATTGTATAGATTACAATAATGCTTGCCTTTATCTTTACAAAACCTTTCAAAAACAGGGTATGGTAACTTTGATTCCTCCCTGGGACACATATGTTGTTTTGAGATGATATCTAAAGCATATATCGACGAGGAAATATTTTTTATCGTATCGACGGCTATTCGATGCTGGGACTGTTTACTGGTAAGAAAAAAGATCTTCTGGTCTTTGTTTTTTGATTTAACTGCTGATGTGAGAACTGCTGCGGTTTTACCGATACCAGTCGGTGCGTGTGCTAATAGTACTTTGCCTTTTTTAAAGACTTTCTCAGAATCCTTCATGAACTGCTTCTGTCCTTCTCTTATTTTTTGGAAAGGAAATAAACCTTCTTTTGATACTTTTAGCTTTTGACCCTCATTAATATGAGAACTTCCACTGACTAACTTATTACATTTGGGACAATATTGATTATCCTTCCCAGCTTTTAGAAGAGTTCCACAGCTTTTACAAAACTTTCCCATCAAAGATGCTGAATTGATCGGTATAATTATTCTTTTCGATTGAAATGTTCTTACTTAACAAAAAATATATAATATCCAAGAGAACTCGATTTTCAAAAGTGATATTATGGAATGTCAAAAATCAGAGAATATGGAGCATTGTAACTGTTCATATCCGGGATGTCCTCGGAAAGGTATTTGCTGTGAGTGTTTACAGTATCACCTCTCTATGAATCAATTACCGGCTTGTGCATTCCCAGACGATGTGGAGGAAACATATGACAGATCTTTTGAGAAATTCGCAGAAATCCATGGTTGAAGTCAAAAGGATACCTGGAAAGACTTTTTCATCTAACGTATACATAGTTCAAGCTCAGAAAAACTTCATCTTAGATGCAGGAGCTGGACCTGTTAAACGTATTTGTGAATACGTAGATAGTGAAGATATAGATATAGACCGTATCATATTGACTCATCGACACTATGATCACGTCGGTGACGCAAAAAAATTATCAGAACTATTAGATGTTCCAATATATGCCCATGAACTAGCGGCAAAGGCACTATGTGAAGGTGACGATGAATCTATAATATCAAGAAGTTTTGGAAAAGAAATATCTGGTTTGGACGTTAAAACATTTGATGAAGAAACCTATGCAGGCTTTTTACAGATATACACTCCAGGTCATACGAACTGCAGTATATGTCTTTATCATGGTGGAGATAAGATATTACTATCAGGTGACACGGTATTTACTGGTGGTGGAGTAGGGAGATCAGACCTTCCTACGGGTGATTTCGAAGAACTTAAAGATTCAGTAGAAAAATTAACGAAATATGATGTTCATTCTCTATATCCCGGTCATGGGCCGAGTATTGAAAAAGGGGGAAATCAACATATACGATTGTCCCTACAGAATATTTCATATCTTTAAAGGTGTTTAAATGGAAGTAGAATGTGATAAAAAAGAATGTGATTGTGATTGCCCCGATTCTATAACTTATCTAGCTGAAGAGGTTCTATTGAATGGAGAACTAATAGTTTATCCAACAGAAACACTGTATGGTTTAGGAGGAGATGCGTTTGACGTTTTAGTTCTAGAAGAGATAAGAAAAGTAAAGGAAGCGCCCCCAGGAAAAAAGATATCTACAGCATATAAAAGCTTAGAACAAGCTTCATCTTATTTAGACATACCAGACCTTGCCTGGGAGCTGGGAGAACATTTTCTTCCTGGCCCCTTGACTATCGTTGTTGAAATGGATGGAAACACACATGGTATAAGAGTTCCAGACCATCCCATCGCTCAGAATATTGTTGAAAAATTTGGACCCATAACCTCAACCAGCGCCAACATACATGGTAGACCTGATCCAATAGATATGGATACCGCTAAAACTCAGCTTGGGTCTAAAGTAAAACTCTATATCAATTGTGGAGAATGTGAATATAAAGAAGGAACAACAGTTTTATTGATAGATGGAGAAGATATAGAAGTATTAAGAAAGGGTGCTATTTCATTAGAAACTATAGGTGATAAAATTGGACGCAAAATCTAGGAAAGAATACAGGAAAGCTGGACTTATCGCTAGAAAAGCTTTGGAAGAGGGGAAAAAATCCTGTGAAGACGGAAAGAGTTACTTGTCAGTCGTAGATAAAGTAGAAAAAGTTATCAAAAGATACGGTGCTAGACCAGCTTTCCCAGTCAATATATCGGTAAATGAAATTGGAGCACATTATACTCCTTTTCAAGGTGATGATAAATATTTCAAAGAAGGAGATCTTGTTAAAATCGATGTAGGTGTCCATCTTGATGGGTATATCGCAGATAATGCATTAACTGTTGAGATAGGTACTAAGAGGCATGATGATTTGATAAAGGCAGCCGAAGAGAGTTTAGATATCGCAATAAAATCTATTAGGCCTGGAGTAAAAACTAAAGAGATTGGCAAGAATATCGAGTCTGTTATCAAGAGTAGAGGGTTTAAGCCAATATCTAATCTTAGCGGCCATTCTATCGAAAAGTATTCGCTTCACAGCGGTGTATCTATACCAAATGTTCCCAAAGGCAGAGACAAGATAAAAAAAGGGATGGTTCTAGCTATCGAACCTTTCGCCACCGATGGTAAGGGTAAAGTTAAAAATGGTGAGAAAAGCAAGATATTAAAATTACAAAAGCCTAGAAATTTAAAGGGTGAAGACAAAGAGTTCTATGACTGGGTAGAAGAAAGATTCCATCACCTACCATTCACGAGTAGATGGTGCAGAAGTTATGGTGACGATTACAGATTTAGATTAAAAAGATTGATAAGATTCAATGCTGTTATGTCATATCCTATTTTGGTAGAAGCTAAAGGGGGTTTAGTCTCCCAGAGAGAACACACAGTGATTGTAACATCTAAGGGAGCTAAAGTCTTGACTAACTAAATTCACATCTTCTCTTCCCACTCCTCTATTTCCTCTTTCCCTTTTCTAACCATATACTTCTTCCCCTCAAATTGAGGTGTGGTAACAGCGATAAATAATAATACGATATAATAAGAAACAGCTATCGAAAAAATCATCGCTCCTGGTATCCCTCCGATGTGGGATCTAAGTATCATCGTTGTAAAATCTCCAGTAGGGGTGGGATGCATGAATAGTTTACCAAACCATAATAACATCGTCACAGAAAAAAGCCAGATATATATTCTCCTTAGCCGATGAGATAAAGCTTTCCAATAAAATATTTTATAGTGGGGGGTGCGTAAATCCTCAGCTAAGGTATTTAACCACTGCCTACTAGTGACATCTTTATCGGGGTTTATAGATTTAGCTATGAAATTCTTTTCAAGAACTCTTACCCTGCTGTCGTAGGCGTTGAACGAAAGAAACCTTCTTGACTCGATACACCATAGTATTGTGATGAACACCATACCAAAAAGTAAAAGTTCATGAGGACGATCTGGTCCAGTATATGTCCATGTTATTAATCCAGAAAGGATCAGGATGGTCCAATTGGTTGTCCTATCAAGACGTTGTCTCCACACATTTGCCCTTTGTACCTCTCCCCTATACATATGAACAATCATATTGGAGAAATCGGACATGCTTAGGCCCTCGACGAAATCTTCCGGGTCCGGATCCTTCATTTTAGGGATCACCTATTTTTATTAGGTATAGTAAGTAAACTATTATTAAAATTGTTGTGCTGAACCTATAAGTTCTACTAAGCTTTTGATACCTTCTTTTTCCATAATCGTTTTCATCTCATCTACTATCAAGGCACCTGCATCTTTACCTCTGTAATATATTGCAGAACCTATCTGTAATGCAGATGCGCCAGCTATGATATATTCCAAAGCGTCTCTACCATAAGTGATACCTCCGCATCCGACAATTGGAATATCTACATTTTGATAGATATCATAAACACATTTCAGTCCTATCGGTTTGATAGCCGGTCCACTGTAACCTCCTGCTTTATTTCCAAGAAATGGTTTTCTAGTTTCAAAATTGATAGCCATGGCCTGGATTGTATTTATAGCAACTATGGCATCAGAACCAGCTTTTTCTGCTGCTACGGCAACATCTATTATATCTGAAAATGGGGGTAATTTAGCAAATATTGGGATATTGGTTTGATTTTTTACAGATTCAACAATTTTACTTACTAGTTCGGGTTCGGTGCCTATTGCAGCTCCATATCCCTCTGCATGAGGGCAGCTCAAATTCAATTCAACTGCATCTACACCGCTCTTCTCCATCTTCATTGAAAGCTCTATAAAATCTTCCTTATCTCCGGCAAATACACTACCTATGATCGGTTTAGATTCTCTTGAAAGATTTTTCAATTCTTTCAAAAACGCATCTATACCAGGATTAGGTAATCCCATAGCGTTAAGTAACCCATGTTCAGTCTCGATCATAGTTGGATTTGGATGACCTTCCCTGGGTTCTTTCCCTATGGATTTGGTCACCACACCACCCATACCCGATTTTAAGACATTCTCCATAGAATCAGATGTTTGCCCCAATATTCCTGAAGCTAAAAAAAGGGGATTCTCCAATTTTATTCTAGAAATACGAGTTTTGATATCGACCATGATATCTAATTTGAGTTATAGGAATTAAGATTTTTGATTGTTTCTCACATTAAAACGATAATATTAAATGAGGCCATAGGTATTACGGGACAAGGTGCACACGATGTTTAAAGATACGATCCCCGGTCTCGATAGGGTTTTTCATACGGATGTTAAGCCTCCACAGGTAACTTTAGTAACAGGTCCACCTGGTTCAATGAAAACTAGTTTTTGCTACAGTCTGATGACAAGATATGTCGAGAGCACAGGTAAGTTTGGCCTATATACTACTCTAGAAGAAAGCGTAGATAGTCATTTAAATAACATGGAAAGCTT
>CAYNQI010000036.1:0-8600 GCA_964399335.1 uncultured Thermoplasmata archaeon
GATAAAGGACTTCTCGCTACACCTGGGAGTGCCTTCGGACCTACTGGAGAAGGACACCTTAGATTTTCATATGCAAATTCGACTGAAAATATCAATAAGGGTATGGATATTCTAGAAGAGGTTATTAAAGAAATATCATGAATAGACATGATGGTAAAAATGGGAGAAAAGTAAATCTAAAGATATTGGTCGTTACAGAATCATATCCGCCTCAAAGCTATGGGGGCGGTGAGATATCCTGCGAACTCTTTTCTAAGGAGTTGGCAAAAAGAGAAGGTATCGATGTAACTGTTCTGACCTCCAAAGTTGAAGGGTTAGATGAGTCGGTTGTGAAAAATGGAGTCAAAATTTTAAGGAGGTTGAAAACCGGAGGGAGCCGCAGCACTTTAAAAGACAATTTACAGAGACGGTTGTTCTTTAAAAGAAGCGTCAAGAAAGAACTTAACAAGATCGTGAAAAAATTCGATCTGGTGCACTTCTTCAACATCACTAGTATCGTTAAAGTGAATAAACCAAGTTTTGCGACGATCAACTCCTACGTGAACTTCTGTCCAAAGGGCAATCTATTTTACAAGGAAGAAAGGGTATGTGAAGGGTGTGCTCCGATAAAGTTCATGGGTTGTATTATAGAATCAGATTACGTTGGTGGCTACGAACTCAGTCCCTTTTTGAAATACAATCCAATATTTTGGTTAGCCATCTATACGGATTACCTGAAAAGGAAGAAGAGTTTACAGGTTGTGGACCACTTCTTCAGTCTGAGTGGATTCATAAACGACTTGCTGATCAAAGAAGGGGTATCTAGTCAGGATATAACAAAAGTAGTGAACATGTCGGATATAGATATATCCGATAAAAAACTGGATTTGCCGAAAGATGGGGTGAATGTTTCTTACATTGGGCAGTTAGGTAAGATAAAGGGTGTTGATCTGCTTATCAAAGCCTTCAAAAAATTAGAAACAACTGCCAATCTTATCATCGTGGGTGACGGACCTGAAAGAAAGAAGTTGGAAGGGATGGCTAGTTCGGATCCGAACATTACGTTTTTAGGAAAAGTGGATCATCAACTTATACACTCTATTTACGAACAATCGGATGTGATCGTTGTACCATCAGTCTGGCCTGAACCGCTGTCTAGAGTACTTTTAGAAAGTGCTTATTTTGGAAAAACGATCGTCGCTACGGACGTTGGTGGTAGTCCAGAGGTTGTCAAACATGGGTATAATGGTTTACTGGTTAGACCTGATGAAGATGATCTAAAAAAGAAGCTTGAGTACATCATAGATAAAGACAAAAAAAGAAGATCTATGAGTAAGAATATGAAAAAATATTATAGAAAAAATTTATCTAAAGATAAGATATTTGATAAGATAGTTGAAACGTACAAGATGAAGATTTAAAAAGTGTGTTTAGCTAAAATATCTATCTTGACTGTGAGAGGCAGAATATGAAGATATTGATGATAACCGATGAACTTCCAGAGGATATATTGAATTTCAACATAGACTTGATTATAAATGCTAGATATCTTTCAGATAGAGGACACTCTGTTTTTCTCCTATCTCACCACGGTAAAAAAATTTCCGATGATAAGTTCACCCACTTACCACTAGGTTCAGATATCGGTGGTTCCAAGGAATCCATAGGTTCATTCGTCGTAAGGAACATTACTTTCTTACCTGATGCGTTGAAAAAAATAAAGAAAATCAAGCCCGATTTGATCTTGTGTGTCGGTGCCGGACAACTTCTATCTACCTTTCTTTCAGGTGTGTTTTTTTCAAAATTATTTGGCATACCCGTTGTGAGTGAATGGCGGGGCTCTGATCTGCTTTTAAAAAATTCAAGTTGGAGAAGAACAGCAAAAAAAATGATACTAAAAAACTCCGCAACGAACATAGTCCGGTCAGAGGACATGCGTAAAAAAGCGGTTGATTTGGAACCTAGATCAGATATGGTGATATCACCTAGTAAGGGCATAGATACGGATAAGTTCGAACCAAAATCAACTCATGCTGGGCCTTCTGATAAAGTTAAGGTACTTTACGTTGGTAGACTTCATGAGCTAAAAGGTTTAGATTATCTCATAGAAGCTTTCTCAGAAGTGAAAAACAAGTATGATAAAGTTGAACTTTTGATCATCGGGAGTGGAGATTTTAAAGGGGATTTAGAAAGATCAGTTCACGACGAAGGACTGGATGAAGATGTCAAATTTATCGGTGAAGTTGAACATCTAGAACTTATCAATCATTACCAAAATTCAGATATCTTCGTATTACCTAGTCTTTCAGAGGGTTTGTCTAACGTGATAATGGAGGCTATGGCCTGTGGATTACCGGTCATCGCAACTGATGTAGGAGGTAACAGAGAGTTGGTAAAGCATGAAAAAGGAGGTTTAGTAGTCGATGCAAAGGATGTATCGATTTTACAAAGCTCTTTAGAAAAGTTATTGAACGATGCTGAACTCAGAGAAAAGATGGGAAGATTCAACAGAATATACATCCAGAAGTTCAACCAAGATTCCGTTCTTTCAAAGAAAGCTGAGTTATTAGAGAAGGTGGTCGAAAGCAGATGATAGAAGTAAGTGTGGTAATACCGACATACAATAGGTCTGAGAAGCTCAAAAGAGCTGTGAAAAGTGTATTGAATCAGACCTACCCACACTTCGAATTGATAATAGTCGACGATAACTCTACCGATGATACAAAAGAAGTGGTCAATGAATTCCAGGATCATCGTATAAGATACCACCGAAATGAAAAAAATCTAGGTGGAGGAGGTTCGAGGAATAAAGGTATCGAGCTAAGCAGGAACGAATTTATTGCGTTTCTAGATGATGATGACGAATGGTTACCCACAAAACTCGAAAAGCAAATAACAGTGTTGGAGAAAGCTGACCCCTCTTACTGCGGGGTTTACACGGGTTTAGTGAAAATCAAAAACGGTATTCCGATATCAAAGAAGTTGAACCGAGAAGAGGGAGATCTATTTAGAAAATTATTATGGGAGAATCTGATCGGGAGCACTTCCGTGGTCCTATTGAAAAAGAGCTGTGTAAAGGAAGTCGGAGGGTTTACTGAAGGACTGCCGGCTTCTCAGGAACTAGACCTTTTTCTAAAACTCTCTGAGAAATACAAGTTCAAGGTGGTGCCTGAAGTTCTTGTGAAATATTTTATACATGAAGATGCGCAGATAACAAGTGATCATTCTAAGAAACTTACCTCTAAAAAATATCTTTACAAAAAGTACAAAGAAGAAATAATCTCCGATCCAAAATTAAATGCTAGACATCTTTACGAGGTCGGATACTTGGAATACTTGAGTGGCAAAAACGAAAAGGCGTTCCAGCTTTTAAAAAGGGCTTTTTTTCTATCGCCAACTGGGATAAAACATTTAATAAGAAAAGTATTATCTAAACTCATACTAGGAATCTGAACTTGATAAAGTACACTGAAATGAAAATCAAATGGGTTAAACATGGCTAAAAAATTGTTCAAAGACATAGTCAGCACCAGCGGCGTATATTTCATAGTTAGTATCATCGGGATAATATCCGGGATACTATTCCCAAGATTACTTGGACCTGATCAGTGGGGTCTTTGGTCGATAACTATCGGACTGGTATGGCTTCTAGCACCCTTAGCTCAGGTAGCCATGAGTACAACCCTTACGACGTACATCTCAAAATATAAAGATGATAGGGAAAAGGTTTCTTCTTATGTAAATTCTGCATACTTCATCGCTATTTCGTCAAGTTTAATCGTATCCTTAGTTCTGATCATCATCGGTGATTACCTAGCTAGTTCTGTCTTTCAAGATGAAAGATTGAAGATATTCCTCTTTCTGGCAGCGGGTATAATATTCTTCGATCAGCTAAACATAATCAACAGAGATTACTTTCGAGGTTTCAAAGATTTTAAGAGATATAACATCCTCAAACTAATACATCCTCTGGCTATCTTGATCTTGACCCTATCCTTATTGATGATTTACTCCTATAGGGCGGTTTATCTGGTTATATCCCATGTATCTATAGCAGCGATTTTCTCTATAGCAGTTCTTGTTTACATGTTCAAAACGGAAGAAGCTTTCAAACTATTCAGATTCCCAAAAATAGATGTGACCAAAAAGATCCTGAGATTCGGAGTACCTCTGATATTCACTATGACTTTTATGACGATCATGAAATCCATGGATAGGGTGATAATCGGATATTTTTTAGAAACATCTGACGTTGGTATCTATTCCGTAGCTGCTGGGATACCTTTGATGATAGGCAGTATGTTCGCCCCTATCAGTACTGTTTTATTACCGACCTTCTCGGAAAGAGAATCGAAGGGTGAAAGTTCAGAACTTATATTGAAAGAGGTTTTTTCCTTCCTTCTTTTCATATCGATACCCCTTATCATATTCATAATCTTGTTCAGCCAGGATATACTGCTGATAGTTTTTGGAGAAGAATATATCCTAGGTGCTATGGTATTATCTCTAACTTCAATCGAGATATTTTTGTTCAGCGGTGAAAGACTTCTCGGGGCATCTGTAGTGGCTTCTGAACGGACTACAAAATACGCTCTAGGTATGGGCATCTCCGCAATTTCGAACATCACTATGAACGTTATATTGATCCCTATTTGGGGTATCGAAGGAGCTGCCGCAGCAACTGTTTTATCCTTTTTGATTTTATTTATCGTGATAATCTCACTTTCCAAAAAAGAGTATAGGTTCAATGTTTTCCAACTGGATATAACAGCGATCATCTTCCTGCTTGGGGCTATGATATTTTCAGGTATTATTCTAAAACGTTATTTAGAGGGTATGATCTCTTTCATCGGTACACTAGTTGTATTTGGTCTGATACTTTTAGCATCTGTAGAATATTCCCGACCGAGATGGTACATGGAGTTAAAAACCTATATAAAAGAGATATCATTTTTATAAATAAATGTATAACAGAAGATGGTGTTCTGAAATTCGGTGAATCATGATGTACGTGGAGAATATACGTAAATCAAACCTTTGTCTCTCCTGTGAGATATGTGATGCAGTATGCCCGGTAGATGCCGTGAGTATGGAGTACGACTCAGGTCAATTTTTACCTAAAATAGATGGGAATAAATGCATCGATTGTGGGCTTTGTTTGAAACTTTGTCCCGGAAAGGTACCAGGATCAAAAAAATTTAATAAAGATTTTGAAAAGGCACTCACTGGGAAGTACATAAGAGCGTATTCAGCATTCACCAAAGATCCGGGGATCTTGTATGAATCCACGAGCGGAGGTACGATCACACAATTGATCCTCAAATTGTTGGAGGATGAGGAATACGACGGAGCTTTCGTATTGAACTTCCACAAATTTTCTGGTAGGCCGGCTAGACTCACTTTAGCAAAAACTAAAGATGACGTTAAAACCGCTTCCAAATCCAAGTACGTCCCGGCCTCTGTATTCAATATAATCAAAACTTTAGAGGAACACTCATCACCAAACTATATCATCGTGGGAACACCCTGCCAGATAACCGGTATAAAGAACTATATTAGAGAAAAAAACATAGATGACGAGGAGCTTTTATTTTTTGGACTGTTCTGCGACAAAACTTTGAATTTCAACCTTATAAAATATTTCGAGTACAGATTCGCTAAAAAACAAGAGAAGATCGTGAGATTGGATTATAGAAATAAGGAAAAGAACGGTTGGCCCGGCGATGTTAAAATTTATTTCGACTCTGGTAGAGAGTTGATCGTAGATAGAAGTGAAAGGACCCAGGTAAAAGACTACTTTCAACTAGAGAGATGTCTTTACTGTTTGGACAAGCTAGGTAGAGGAGCTGACATATCTTTCGGCGATTGTTATATCGAAGGGAAAGATCATCCCGGCAGATCGAATATCATAATAAGAACAGAGAAAGGAAAGGATGTGTGGGAATCTTATAAAGATCATTTTGAGTGGGAAAAGGTTAGCATGGAGTCTATCCAGCGTTCTCAAAATATATCTTTAAAAAGGAAGAACCTGGAGTTCAGAGGAGTTCTGAAGGGTGAATCTAGTTCAAGGGAGGTTAAAAAAGAACTTTACAAAGTTAGGAAACGGATCAAGTTGGGCAGGAGAGGGGAATTCAGGAAGATAGAAAGAACTGCAGAAAGTCCTGACTTAAAAACCTACAAACTTATGGCAAAATCAGCCTGGGTCATCGGAAAGTTTGTTATTAAAGATACTTTCACTCGTAGAAAGAAAAGGTCATCAGATAAAAAAAATGTGGTCATATTGGGTGGTAACCTGTTCAATAAAGGCGCCCAGGCGATGACGTTCACGGTAGTTGATCAGGTCAAAAGGAGATTCCCTGAAAAGAACGTATATCTCTTCAAATCTAGAGATTTCGACAGGGATGAACTTGAGAAACAAAAATACAATTTCGAGATCATGCCCTGGGACGTCCTTACAAGGGTCAATCTGCTGAGTGCTGGTAAAACTTTTACAGGTGGGGAATCCCCGTATATAAAATATTATCAAGAGATCGAGAGAATCTTTGAAGAAGCCTTTCTTATCGTAGATATAAGCGGTTATGCACTTTCATCGCAGATGGGGGACCCCGATACGTTCCTACCGATCAAAGAGTACGATTACCTACTCAATATAATGGTTGCTAAAAGATACGATATCCCATTTTACATATTGCCTCAATCTATAGGCCCTTTCGAATACCCATTTTCTGTAAAACTTATACTTTACCCGATGATGAAAAGATATCTAAAATATCCTGAAAAGATATTCCCTAGAGAGAAAAACGGCGTTGAATCTATTAAGAAGTTCACTCAAAAGAATGTCAAACATGCTAGAGATATAGTCTTGATGAATCACGGATACGATGTAGATAACATATTTTCAAATATAGGATTGAAGTATTTCGAAATCCCCGATGGTTCGGTAGCTTTGGTCCCTAATTCAAAGGTCATGGAGAAAGGTGACCCTGAAAAGATATATTCAGTTTACAAAATTATTATCAGAGAATTACTAAGTTACGGGAAAAGAGTGTACATTATCAGACATTCACCTGAAGATTTTGAGATATGTAAGAAAATTAAAGACTTTTTTTCGGAAAATGATGATGTTATATGGATATCTGAAGAATTGAACGCTGTAGAACTCGAAGATACGATCTCCAAATTCGATTTTATAATCGGCTCTCGATACCACTCTATTATCCACGCCTATAAGAATAAAATTCCAGCACTAGTCCTAGGTTGGGCTGTAAAATATGAAGAGCTTTTGGATGATTTTGAACAGTCAAAGTATCATATTGAAATAAGAGATGGACTCAATAAACTAGAAGTCATCAAAAAACTACGTAAACTACTTGAAAAATATCCCAACGAGAAGAAGATAATCGGAACTAGATTGGATGATATCCGCAAAGGTAGAACCGTCTTCGATAAGATATTTTCACAGTAAAATTGATGATCACGATATGATTTAACTTATTCCGACATGATATAATTTATACTGATCTCTGAGATATCCGTAGCATACGACCCTGTCCTAGATATACTCTCGATGATATACGAAAGAGGTGGAACGTATTCCTTTTGTTCTTCTTTAACGTCCTTCATCAGTTCCTCATTTAGTTCTTCCAATCTTTTCCTCATATCTATCGCTTGATTTGATCCTTTTAGGTCCTCTTTGAAAAATGACTCTACGGACTTTTCCAATATCTCTATAGCTAATTCACTTTTTTCTATGATCTGCTCCTTCAATCTTCCATTGAATCCTTCTGAAAGGTTCAGAGTGTTCTCAGCAACTCTAGCTGCGTGGTCCCCGATCCTTTCCATAGCCCTTGATACCAGCATGTAACTCAGGCTTCGATTCCTAGAGATCTTCAAACTTTCAAGCAGCCGGGGATTGCTCATGAGCATGTTATAATGTTTAGTGATCATCCAATACAACCTATCAGCGTCCGAATCCCTTTCCATGATCTCCCTAGCTAGAACTTTATCTTTGTTTCGGAAGGCTTCGATAGCATCCTCGTGCATCTTCTTAACGATCAAATACATACGCCTCAAGCCTTTCCTCTGTGAGAATTCAGACGGATCTATCAGATCCTTCAAGATGATCCTGGTTTCCGATTCCTCGATGATCTCTGGACCTATGACCATCCGGGTAAAGTTCATGATGGCATTTCTCAACTCGGGTTTGATACCGGATTTGTCTTTTAATTCTATCTTCAGGAATCCTGCCATGTATATTCCTATCAAAGAGCGGGTCAAAGAAGCAGGCTTTTCTTCATGGATATCCAGTTCTTTGACATTCGCCTTCTTTTCGTACTCCCTCTCAGAACTCACTACGATGGAACCATCATCTTGAGGAGCTAATATCAAGGAGTCACCAGCTTCTATCTCCTTTTCTCGGACCCAAGATTTAGGTAGTGATACTATGAACGTAGAACCGCCGGTCTTTTGTACTTTTCTAGATTCGGGCATGGTAGAGAAAAAGAGAGAACACTATTTAGGCCTTACTGAAAATATTTACATATATGGGGCTTGAGATATAGTTTTGTTCAATATATATAGATTTGGACTCAGCGGGTTTCCAATACGGCTACAAGTTTGTC
>CAYNQI010000037.1:0-8531 GCA_964399335.1 uncultured Thermoplasmata archaeon
GCTCAAAAGGCCATAATGGCAGAACTCATGGGGTAATAATTCATGACAGTTAAAAGAATGCTGGATGTCAGTTTTTCCGAAACCATGAGGATATCTAAACTGGCTTCCAGTATGGAAGCAGAGGGTAGGGATATCATATCGCTTGCAGTCGGCGAGCCAGATTTTGATACTCCCGACTTCATCGTCCAAGCGGCTTACGAAGCCATGAAGCAAGGATTTACACATTATACAACACCACAAGGTATACCCGAGTTGCGGGAGGCAGTAGCGGATAAAAGTAGAAGTTTTAACAAACTCGACTTCAAAAAAGAGAACGTGTTGATCACTCCTACAAAACAAGCTCTTTTCATGTCTATATTAGCACACCTAGATGACGGTGCTGAAGCGATCATCACAGATCCTAGTTGGGTATCTTATGCACCTATGATAAAGTTCGCAGACGGCATTCCTAGAAGACTTCCCCTGCTCGAAGAAGAGGAATATGGTTTGGATATTGGAACATTGAATGAGCGGATTTCTTCTAGAGCAGAACTCATCGTATTGAATTCACCCTCTAATCCAACTGGTATGACTATACCAAAAGATGATCTGAAAGCCATAGCTGATATCGCTATAGACAATGATCTATTAGTTGTAAGTGACGAAGTCTATGAAAACCTAATTTTCGAAGGGGAACATATCTCTATAGGTTCTTTTGATGGTATGAGAGAAAGGACAATCACTATCAGCGGATTTTCCAAATCATACGCCATGACCGGTTGGAGATTAGGATGGCTGTTGGCCCCTGAAAATCTTTTAGAGAACATAATCAAGATCCAGACGCATTCCATCACTTGTGCCACCTCCTTTGCTCAAAAAGCTGGTATTACAGCTATAAAAGAAGGTGGTCAGGTCATCAAGGAAATGCTAGAAAAGTATAAGAAGAGAAGAAAAATCATAGTTGATGGGTTAAATGCTATAGACGGATTCCACTGCAAAAAACCGAACTCAACATTTTACACTTTCCCAAGATTCGATTTCGAGATGGACAGCATGGAACTAGCCCTACATCTTTTAAAAGAAGCAAAAGTGGCCACGACCCCGGGTTCTGCCTTTGGAGATCAGGGTGAAAACCATCTTAGGATGTCCTTCGCTACGTCTTCTGAAAATATTAAAGAAGCTTTGGAACGGATCGAAAAAGTCGCTGATACACTTGAGAGATGATCTATATCTCTTCGAGACCCGCACGTATCTCTTTTAGGGATTTTTCTTTACTTTGAAGAGCAGTTTCCTTCTCATCTATCTGTTCTTCTCTTTTGTTTATGGATTTTTCTTTCTTCTCAAGTCTACCTTCCTTCTTTTGTAAATCCTTTTCTAACTCGTCTAAACGTTCCTCTCGCTGATCTAAAACTTCTTCCCTTTCCTCGATTTTTCCTTCCCTTTCATCTAAATCATCTTTCCTGTCTTCTATCTCATCTTTCTCTTCGATTATCTCTGAGAGTTTTTGCTTTAATTTTTTACTCTTTTCCTCTATCTCATTTCTTTCCTCGTCCAACTCTGACTTTTCTTTTTCTAAAGCTTTCTCTTTTTCATCTAGCTCTTCTTCCATCTTCTTCCTTTCTTTCTCGAGTTCTTCTTCTTTTTCCTGTATCTTCTTTTCCTTCTCTTTAAGTTCATTTTCTAATTCGCTGAGTTGTTCTTCTTCTTCTTTGATATCTGATTCTCTGTTTTCGAGTTCTTCTTCCTTTTCAGATATTTCTTCTTCCTTCGCCTCTAATCGATTCTCTTTTTTCTGTAAAGCTCCTTTCTTACCGTTCAAAGATTTCTTCAATTCCTTGATACTCCCCTCTTTCTTTTCTAATTCTGATTCCCTTTCATTTAATTTCTCTTCGATCTCTCTCTCACGCTTTTCCAATTCCTTCTCTTTACTGTTCAATCTAGATTTTCTAGTCTCTAGTCTATCTTTTAAATCATCAAGTCTTGTTTCTCTTTCATCAAGGTCCTCTTTAGCCCTCATTATCTTATCCGCTTTATCATCTAGATCATTTTCTTTTTTAGAAAGTTCGATATCTCTTTCATTTAGCTTGATAGACTTTTCGTCTAAATCCTCGCTTATGTTGTTCAAATCTTCTTGTTTAGTCTCTAACTGGGTTTCAAGTTCATCCAATTTTTTCTCTCTCTGGTCTAACTCCTTCTCCTTACCCCGCAGGTCCTTTTTCATATTTCTAACAGATTGACGATCGGACTTCAGACCGTCTTTCAATTCCTCGATCTTCTCTCTATCCTTTTCAAGTTTTTCTTCTTTATCTTCAACCCTGTCCTCCCTCATTTCAATCTCTTCTTCTTTGAGATCCAGCTCTTTCTTTCTTTTATCTATGCTATCTTTGACTTGATTAAGCTGTCTTTCTTTTTCTTGCAATCTACTTTCTTTTTCTTCCAAACTTTCTTCACGTTCACTCAATTCCTGGTCCTTATCGAATACTTTCTCTTCCCTCTCTTCTAGATCATCTTCCATCCAATCTATTCTTTCTTCTTTCTTTTTTAGATCACGTTCCCAACTACTCAATTCTTCCTCCATAGTTCCTAGTTTAGAAGATCTTGACTTGATGTCTTCCTCCCATTCTTCCAGTTCCTCTTCTAAATTTCTTAACTCTCTCTCCTTTTCCATCAGGTCCTCTTCCCTGCTTATCTGTTCACTGATCTTCTCTTCTAATTCATTCTTAGCTTTTGTAGCTTTATTACTCTCCTTTTTCATACGCTGCCAGATATTTCTGACTTTATCCCTTTCTTCTTTCAATCTACTCGACTTTTCTTTCAGTTCTTTTTCCTTCTCCTTTAATTGTTGAAACTTTTGGTCTAAAGCTCTTTCTTTTTCTCTTAACCGTCTTCTTTTTTCTTTAATCTCGTCCCTGGCTCTTTCTAAATCCTCTTTGATACGTCCTTCCCGAATATCCTTTACTTTCTTTTCTGCCCTTTCTACGATATCTCCCCCTTCTGATACAGTGGTAGTCACGCCCTCATATGTACTCACATCTCCGATATCTATATCGATCGGTTCATCGGGTATATCAAAATCTTTTGTTTCAAAATCACTACCCTTCTTCCCAGTAGTTTGTTTCCTTGGTTTATCACGCTTTCCACGATCGATCTCTAAGTTCAAATTCAAATCTTCATCTATTACCACGTCTTCAGTGAAATTTGAAAGAACATGTTGTATACTAATAGAAGATGAGCCATAAGAATACGAATGTACTTCCAATAAACAGTCTTGATCTGTAGAATCTTTTGTGATCTCACGTATAGATTTTTTACCAGCTATTTTATCTTCACCTTTGTACATCCCGGCTATGACATCTCCTTTCTGAAAAAACAAAATACCTTCTTTTCTTGTATTTTCTTCAGTAATGCTCGATTTTAGATACCCATCTAAATTTTTACTTGTGATAATATCTATTAAATCTTCTAATACTCCTTCTCCACCAAATTCGCTTCTAATCGTTTTACCAGCGGGAAACTGCATAATTAAAGACCTCAATATTAGTATGTAGATATAGGAATTATATTTTTGGGTGTTTCTGTTTTAGAAATATTTATTTAGTCGAGAGGATGTATATTATTACTGTTCGATGATGAAAAACTCTGATGAACTATCATGTGATGATTATCCCTATGAGTTCTGAGAACAGTCAAATAAAGAAAAACTAGATAGAGAAAGGGTTTCAGTGGGCGAGCGGATGCTTTATATGGAGCTTAAGCCTGGTTTCTTGATAATTCCAAAGACCAGTTCGCCCACTTATTTTCTTTTGTGGTTCCTTTTCTTTTTATCATCTTTATCACCTATTAGTTACGGTATCAGTATAAGGTATCGTTATTTTGTGTCACTAACGTTTAGATACCGTCTTATTGTGTATATGGTGTATTATAGGGGGTAATATTTAAATATTTCGGACTTTCTTTATCGTTAAGATAAGTTCGAAAGGTGTCGACATGACTGAAGAACTAAAACCCACTGTAAATCAAATAAAAGTTTTATCCAACGCCTCTAGATTGCAGGTGATGGCTCTTTTGTTGGAGAAGGAAAGAACGATAAGTGATCTAGCTAAAAAATTGGACCTCACTCCACAAACAGTACATCATCATGTCCATAAACTTCTAGATTCAGGTTTGATCCATGTCAGTCGAGAAGAAACTCATGGAAACCTTGTATCAAGGTATTACGCAGTCGAGGAAGAATGGCTTGATTCCTACGAGGTATGGGATGACCTACAATTGGAAGAAAAAAAGAATTACAAACTGGCAGCCTTAGGTACTGTCAAAGGTATGGTGAACAAAGGCATAAGATATATCCAGAATTGTGAGAGAATAGATTATGAAGTTGGGTGGGTAGCAACCGAAACGATACCATTTTCAAAAGAGGCTATAGACGAACTGCGTGAAATATTTAAAGAAACTAGAGAGAAACTCCGTAAGATCGAAAAGAAAGAAGAGGAAGATGAGGAAGAACTAACAGTATTGATGACAACTTTACCAGGATGACCATAAAATTTATTGCTTAAACATTAAATCCATAGTTATGGCAGTGAATCTATATTTCATCGGAACCGCTGGTTCTGGTAAAACTACATTGGTGAAGGAATTCAAAACATGGATGGATAGACATGGATATCAAGCTGTGATCGTCAATCTTGATCCAGGTGCTGAAAGTTTACCTTATGAACCTGATATCGATATAAGAGAATGGGTCTCCCTTTTAGGAGTTATGGAAGAACACGGCCTCGGTCCTAATGGAGCCCAAATAGCTTGTGCAGATATGATCGCTATGAATGCCCTAGAGATCAAAAAAGTTATGGATGAATTCCAATGCCATTATTTTCTGATAGACACGCCCGGTCAGATGGAATTATTCACATTCAGAAGAGCGAGCAATGAGATGGTTAGAGCTTTAGGTGATAGATCCTTGATAACTTTCCTCTTCGACCCGATAATTTCAAAGCAACCAAACGGTTTTGTTTCTTTGTTTTTACTGGCGGGAAGTTCTCAATTTAGATTTGATGTACCGTTCTTCCCAGTTATCTCTAAAGCGGATATGTTATCAGAGGAAGAGATATCTAAGATACAAAAGTGGGGAGAAGATCACTGGGAATTAGATACGGCCCTTAGAGATGAAGGAACGACTGAATCTCAAGTGGGTTTAGAATTGGTAAAAAGTATACAGAACATTGGTCTACAACGTAAGATCCCAGCTATATCTGCAACTGAACCATTTGGATTAGAAGAGATATACACAGCCGTTCAAGATTCGTTTTTTGGTGGAGATGATCTAGAATCTTAAATTAATAAGTATGATTATCGGAATCCCCGATATCTATCCCACCATAGGTTTTCATATGTTCGAAATATTCTTCCTTACTGACACAATTGTCTTCTCCTGCGCAATAAAATCTGTTATACTTCTCACAGTATAGACCACATTGGGTGTTTGAACATTTGTGGTCCTGCTCATAATTACCTTCTAAAGAAAGAGCATCATCTACCTTCTCCACCTGTTCATCTTCTCCTGTATAAACACAACTTCCTTCTCCGACACAATCCAAAGAGAGATTATTTGGATGTGCGCATTTTCCTTTACCATATTCGTATCTGCACATCAAGGCATCCCATCCTTAATTTCTGACAAAATTAGATTGTTTTACGAATATTTAAGTCTTTTCAAAATAAAGCTAGTGTTCATTTTCTGATAGTTCTACACGCTCACCTTTTGGCATACTTTTCTTTACATTTTTCAACCTGTGTCTGACGTTTTTGATCTTGTTGTTAACTTGAGAATCACTTAATGTATTTTTTTGATCAGACTTTTTGTTTGTATATAATTTGATGATCGAAATAGCCAAAACAATGAGGATAATTACCAGTACGATATACAATATCCAATCTATAATCAATCCCTCCTATTCCATCCACTTTTCAGATATAATTTTCCATCTTTGTATTCTTTGATAGATTTGGTACCTATTTTTAATCTCCTTTTCGTCGGTGATAAACCCAAAGGATTTACTAATAATTTCCATATGATCCAGGGTTCTCTATCGACGAAAATCTCAAAGTCATAAACCCGACCTACATCTTCTTCATCATGAGTAAGTATCTTTGTACCTTTGATCCTAGAGAGACGTAAATCCCCTACCTTTTTGTGTTTCCTTTTCGTCGATTTTAATTTGATCTTACCTTCTTTAGAAACATCTTGCAAAAGTGTGTTAGGATAATACTTGGCTTTACTATCAAGAAAACCAGTTTCAATTATAACTCCATGGGATTCCCAGTATTTTTCCTTTATAATAGCTGTGATATCTACTATTTTCGCTTTTTCAGAATTGATGGGCAACTCTACATCACGCCTAATTATATCCGAATACATCATAGTTCTCATATCGATTCATTCTCCTATAGTGTCATCTCTAAACTTCCACAATATGGACATTCTTTCTCATAATCTTTATACATCATGCAATTCTTACAAAAAGCAGACCCGAACCTGTTCTTTTTAGGTTTACCTTCATTTGTAAATAGTTCAGCCTCTACCTTTTTAAAACGTTTTGTATTTCGTTCAGATTTCAACTGCTTATCTACTCGTTTCTTTAATTCTCTGATATTAACATCAGCTATTTTTTTAGCTCTTAGATACTTCTGGAGGAGCTTTAATTTACCGTATGGTTCATCCTTATGCACCAATAGATAGCTGTTGACTATCCTTTTTATCAACTTATTTTTGTTTTTATTCAAAAGATAGCACCTCTTACCTTGACTCTATCTTATCCAACTTTCTTCTGAGGGATATGAGTTCAGTCTCAATTTCGTCCTGAAAATCTTTAATCTCATCGATATCTGTTAAAAGTGAGTCATATCTTGATTCATATATTTCAAGTTCTAATTCTCTTACCAAACCGAATTCTTCTATGTATTCATCGAAATGATCGTCAAGATATTTTTCTATCCTTCTATCAAGGATGTTTCTTTCATATCCTGTCCCTTCTATTTTAGTTTCCCCAGGGAATAAGAAGTTCTCTATTCTATCTAGTATATCTTTTCCTTTCTCTACGTTTTTATCTAAAAACTCACTATTTACATATTCATTCATCTTTTCTCACCCCTATTACCAAATAAATCATTTTCAACACTTTTGATCTCTTTTAAAGTCTTTGAAAGTTTCGCGTTGTCAGTCCCCCGTTCTAATCTCTGCATCCTTTCTTCGATTTCGTTCATCAAAGCCAAACTTCTTCTTGAAAGCACCGCCTTATCTCTATTAATTTCATCTACTCGACTTTTTTCGTTATCTCTTAAAACCATAGATGCTTCCTTCAACTCTTTAATATACTTCTTTTTTTCCAGCATATCTAATTTTCTAGATTTAAGTCTTAAATCACTGATCTGTCTCCTGGTTTTTTCCCGTTCTCTAGTGTTCAATATCTTGGCGACGACCACAAGAATCAGTATGATAACGATGGAGTAGAAGATTATAAAAAAATTGTTAGCTATTGTTTCTGCAAGGCTCATGTTTCCCTCTCCTTTCTCCATTCATCTTCCATAGTTTTGATACGTGTCTCCATGCTATCAAATTCAGTATTGATCTGTTTTCTCCTAGCTTTTAATGAATTGATGTCTTTAGCTACTGAATCCAACCTGGAGTTCATATCTTCGGACCAGTTTCTTACCTCATCCTTTCTCATTAGATCCCAGTTCTCTATAATTTCTTCGAAGTATTCTTCAAAATACAGTTCCATGTGCGATGGTTCATGTCCGTAGGTTTCCTTCAGTGCTTTTTTCCTAACTCGATTCCTAAAGTAAAAGTAAATCAAAAAGACTACGATAAGAACTAAAATGATTATCAATACATCGATTCCAGTCATATATATCAGTCCTCCACTCCATATTTCTTTTCGAGTCTTTGAACTTTTTTCTTGACTTCTTCGTGTCGATCCTTTGTGTTCTTTTTCCATTTCTTCAGTTCATTGATCTCTTTGTTGAACTCTGCTAATCTTTTATCTACACCTTTTAGGTCTCCCCTGTCCGCTAGTTTGTACTCCTCGATATATTCGGGTAATTTTTCTGTTATATACCTATCAGCTCGAGATGAAGGGGTAATAGGTTTACGATTAATGTAGCCCTTTACTCTATCAATAATTCCTATCTTAGGTTCTTCTCCCATGGATGACACCTTCTTAATTATACTGATATAGGATATGTTTCTCACTATATATAATAATAATGGAAAAAGTAAACGATTATTTAGGTCAAAAAGCCTTATTTTCCATGATAATATGGTAATTTCCGCATAATGTTTATATATCGAAGTCAAGGATTTCCTTGTATATTCGATATTTTGGAGGCTATAGCTTATGCTAAAACGCAATATATTTGATGATGAAGATGCTGTGTCTGAAGTTGTGGGTACTATTTTGATACTAAGTATAACAGTTGTTTTGTTTTCTACAATATTCGCCACTGTAAGTCATCTGGAAACACCTGATAGAACAACTCATACCGAGATGGAGGCT
>CAYNQI010000038.1:0-8470 GCA_964399335.1 uncultured Thermoplasmata archaeon
TAGGAGAGGATGGAACTATCTATGTAGGTTCCTTCGATAATAACCTGTACGCGATCACTGGAGAACATACTCTAAACATAGATGAACCAACCGGAGAGGGTACGATAGAGGTCGATGGTCAGGAAATAACAAGTTGGCCATATCAAGGAGTTTACGAACACGGAACGGAAGTAGAACTTGAGGGGATAGCTGATACTCAATGGTCCTTTAAAGAATGGACAGGTGATTACACAGGAGAAGATAACCCAACAACCGTAACAATGGATGATGAAAAGGAAATAACTGCTGTCTTCGATACAGACCAGATAACCTATGAACTAGAGATAAATATCGAAGGTAAAGGCACGGTAGAAGTAGACGGCACTGAATTCGCTGATGGAGATACAGATACGTACTTAGATGGGACTGATTTAACTCTAGGAGCGGATCCTGCCGAAGGTTGGGAATTCGATGAATGGCAGGGAACAGATGAAACAGGTGAATCGATCATTATAACGATGGACGAAGACAAAGAGATAACAGCGATCTTCCAAGAAGATGTAGTTGTAGAAACATACGAACTTACGTTAACTATCGAAGGACCGGGAACGGTAAATTATGATCTCGATCCCGACGAAATAGATATCGTTGAAGACGAAGATGAAGATATATGGGTTTTAACTCTGGAAGAAGGAACAGAGGTGACTTTATATATAGACGAGGATGACGAGGAAAACTTTGAAAATTGGGACCTACCTGACGCGTTAACAGATGAACTGGACGAAGACGACTTGGAGATAGTTTTCGAGATGGACGAGGATAAAGAGATAACAGCTAACTTCGAAGAAGTAGATGTGGAGGGTATTCTAGATGATTTATTTGAGAGGGGTATGATGTGCATCGCTTTAGCCATAATTATCCCTATAATCATCATAATCATAATAATAGTGGTGATAGTGAAGTTACTCAGCGGTAAAGACAAAGGTGGAGAACAACAACAGCCACATCATAGACCACCTGGACAACAACCACCTTCACAGCAGCAGGCCCCACCAGAGGAAGAGGTCAGTATCGGAGAACAGCCACCATCACCAAAAGAGGAAGATTCTGGAGAAGTACCTCCTCCACCTCCAGAAGGCTGATTAACTAACTTAAAACCTTTTCTTTTTTATTATTCTACATATATCCCAGGCTTACGTGGTAAGGAATCCTTCTTTTCTGTAATTTCTCTATGAATCGAAAATTCTGCATCAAATTCTCTTTCAAAATAGTCCTTTGAGTTTGAGAGCAATTTGTGTTCATCGATATCGAATTTCCAGGTAGATTTCCCACCCTTCTGTTTCAACTCTTTGAGAACTTTCTGGGTGAAGGAAGATAACAGGTTCGAAGACACATCCACCTCTTTAACTAATTCACCCATGACACCCATCCCCCTTTCTTGGTTATCTAATATGATCTCTAGAGCTTTCTCTTTCCATTCCGGGGCAACGTAAAGATGGATGTGCTCGCCTTCCACATCAGCGATCTCAAGTATCTGCTTGATATCACTCTGTACCTCTTTTATGTACTCCTCTTCGGCTTCAGCCTTCTTCGAGATAGCGTCTTCTGGTATTTTAGGAAGTTCAGTATTTACGATCCTTCGTAGGTTCCAAAGCTCACCAAGCTCTTCAGCTATATGAGGTGTGAAAGGTACCATGAGTCTCAGCCATTCAACTGCTATACTGTCAAGCAGTTCTCCGTTCCTACCTCCCCGTTTGAAGTACCAGTCGATCTCGGTAGGTATGTCGTAGTAAACAACACTGGCTCCTTTTCTGAGTTCGTATCCGTCCATGTGTTCCTTGACCTTTTCAAATAAACTATAGAATCTGGAACGGAGGTAATCGTCCACGGCACTAGATCCACCTTCTGTTTCTTCCATCTGATGTACTTTCTTCCATACGGAGTTGAGCTTCTTCCTGTAGTTGAAGGCCTCTTCCTCACTCCACTCCTTATCCACGAAAGGACTTGCGGAGTGAGCATAGAACAGTCTTAAAGTATCCACGCCGTATTTTTCGGCGGCATTTGGTATGGGTTCGGCCCCACCCTTGGATTTCGATATCTTACCACCTTTACCCACCAACCACCAGTTGACAAATATGCCTTGGGGCCAATCTCCCTCATCTAAGATCCCCACATGATTCATCAGGAAAACCGGGAAATGTACAGTCATGTGTTCCTTACCTCCGAGGTTCAAGTTCAGAGGGTACCAGTACTCAAAATCCGAGCGAACATCTTCTAGAGTTTGAACTTCTAGTCCCGTTTTCTCTGAAACTTCTTCAACATCTCCCTTACCCAGGTACACGTGATCGAAGAACTCTTCCGTCATCTGTTCAGCTTTAAGTTCTCCTTCGTTGTAGTGTTTAGCGATTATGTAGTAAGCCGGGTACAGTGTTGAATCCGCTATAGCCTCGATGACCCACCTATCATCGAAGGGGAACTCTGTGCCCATCCAGTTACCCATCCTTGCACAGGAACGGTCCTGGAACCACTCGATGGTATCAGGTAGGTTGTCGGCGTAACTCTGGGGTTTGATGTTCATGCTCTGGGCATGCCTTTTACTTTCTTCAGTGAGTTCTTCATCCGAGTACCTTATGAACCATTGGTCCGGAATTTTACCGACTACAACTTTCCCACCGCACCTGCAGATGACCTCTTCGGAGAGGTCGTACATGATATCCGCTTCACCACTTTCTAGCATGTCCTGCTTGACCATCTCTTTGGCCTGCTGGACTTTCATGCCGGCGTAATCACCACATATATCAAGCATGGTACCGGTGTGGAATCCGGCCTTATAGATCTTCTGGGTCGCCTCTTCGAGCTTATCTTCGTCCTGCTGACTTTGGATGTCCATATCCTCGATGATCTTCTCAGCAGGGTTGATTCCCCATTCATCGGATTCTATGATGGCTATGGGTTCTACGTCATCGATCTTATCTTTCAATCCGTATTTTTCTAAGATATCTTCATCCACTTTGATATCCTTCAAAGCTATCCAGTCGTAGGGTGCATCGCTGGGAACACTGGTGACTATACCTGTCCCAACGTCGGGGTCCGTGAAGGTTGCCGGTAGGATTATTATATCCCTGTGGATGACAGGAGCTTTGGCATGATCGCCGATCATCTCTATGCCTTTGATAGTATCTATAACTTCGATTTCACCCTTCTGGTACTTGAGTTTCTCGGCAGCTTTATCACTCATGATCCATTCCTCATCTTCGACCTTTACAACAACATACTCCTCCTCTGGATCCACCCATAGATTTGTTTGACCGAAGACGGTTTCAGGCCTGAGAGTGGCTGCCGTGATGTACCTGTCACCGTACTCGAACTTTAGCAATGTGTACTCCTGCTTCTCGGCGTTACCTCCCTTGGAGAGATCCGTTTCCGAGGGGTCGACTGCTACTGGACCGCACTCGATACACTCCGTACCGAAGTACGGTTTTTGAGTAAGTAAGCCCTTCTCTTTCAACTTCTTGAACTGCCATCTTATGAACTGCTTATAATCTTCTCGAGTGGTGTAAGTGAAATGATCAAAATCTATACTGATACCGAATTTCTTCCAGTAATCTTCCTTATAGACTTCGTTAAAATACTTGACAAGTTCTTCAGGATCTTTAACACGTTCTATATCTTCTTCGGTGGCACCGTTCCTTTTCATGTAATCGATCTTCTTTTGGTTTCCCTCTTCCAACTGTTTAGAGAGGCTGATAGCCTGGTTACCTGTAGGATGTGTGCCGGTGGGGAACAGTACGTTATAACCGTCCATGCGCTTGTACCGAGCTATTATATCGGTATAGCTGTAACATCTCATATGACCCAAGTGGAGGAATCCCGAGATACCTGGATATGCGAATATCAGGTAGAAAGGCTCTTTAGATTCATCAGCTTCAGAACTGTGAATGTCTTCTTGATCCCATATCTTCTGCCATCTTTTTTCGATCTCCACAGGGTCGTAGTCTTTCATGTTCATTCGAAATAAAGATGTTTATTTAAAACCTTTCGAATAGTGAAGGCCTTTATGATGTTGATAGAGTAGCAATTTATCGTATCAACTACAGCTAATATGGGATATTTACTGTGGTCACTACAACCAAAAATACACTTAATATTGCAGTAACTACAACATAACAAAAATTATAAATGCAGTAACTACAATTAATAACCATGAATAGTGAACAGATAATAGAGGAACTTCGGTTAGAAAATCCTTGGTGGGAGGACAAAGGACCGGATCTACCTGAAAAAGCAGTAGAAAGAGAGATGGAGGATAAGATATATTCCGAGCTACAGGAAGATATGATCACGGGTCTGATCGGCCTCAGAAGGACTGGAAAGACCACTCTTTTAAAGATGATCATCGAAAAACTGTTGAAAGATGTTGACCCCATTAGGATTTGTTATTTTTCTTTCGAACTGGCAGAAGAGATCAAGATCCGAAATTTGATAAATACATATTCAGAAGAGATTTTAAAAGAACCTTATGGATCATATGATAAAAAAGTATACTTTCTCTTCGATGAGATACAAAAAGTCGATGATTGGGGGGACCATCTAAAAAGTGTTCAAGACAGAAATTTTAACATAAAATTTTTGATTACTGGTTCCTCATCGATGAACATAACTAAAGGAGCCGGTGAAAGCTTAGTGGGTCGGATAAAGATACATCGATTGAATCCATTCACCTTCAAAGAGTTCCTCCACTATGAAGGAATAAAGGCACCAGATATGATGATAGATGACCTCAACTATCCTAAAGACGCTGCTCGGTACAGGATCAAATTCAAAGAATACATGGACAAAGGAGGATTTCCAGAATTATACAACACACGCTCTAAAAACTATCTTAAACAGATATTGGACCTGATCTTCTTTAGAGATATAGTGGAAATCTTTCCTGTGAAAAGGACTGATGTGTTGAAAGGTATATTTAAAAGAATCTCCGAGAAGTCTGGTCAGAGGATAAATTTTACCAGCCTTGCCAATGACCTTAATACACAATTCCGCACTGTTAAAGATTATATTCAATATCTAAGCGATTCCTTCTTGATAGAGAAGAGTATATCGTTAGAAAAAGATCATATAAAAGCGATGAGAAAGAACCCAAAAGTTTACGTTTCAGATCATTCTTTTGCCAACCTTTATGGAACTCAAGAAGGATTAAAAGCAGAAACGGTAGCTTTCAATCATCTAAGAACTATAGAACAACCTAGATATAATAAGGAACCAGAGGTAGATATCGTATTACCAGAAGAGAAGAACGCCTTCGAAATAAAGTATAGTTCTAAAGTTGATAAAAGAGATGCCAAGAACATGTTGAAGCTGCCAGAAGAGTATAGTTTGTTCCTGGTCACTAAAGAAAGGTATGAGGAATGGATCATAGAAGGTAGAAAGGTACGGTTAGTACCTCTTTGGCTTTTGACTCTCTGTATATGAATTATCGGTTCTATGAGTGATGAAATAAACCTTATTTAATCCCATGAGTATATCGATCTATACATGATCGAAGTAAAACGACTCAAAAAGAGATTCGGAAGTACACTGGCCGTAGACGATTTGACATTTAAAGTCGAAGACGGCGAGATCTACGGATTACTGGGTCCCAACGGCAGCGGTAAGAGTACCACTTTGAAGATATTGACCGGGATACTGAAACCCACCTACGGAGAAGTCCACGTCGACAGTATCAACTCCTCTAAACACCCTGATCGGGTGAAGGAGATTATCGGGTACGTTCCGGAAAGTGTGGATCTTTACGAAAGTCTGACCCCCAACGACCTCTTCAACATGGTGGCAAGTATCAGAGGTATAGAACCTGCACAACTGCACAGCAGAGTAGATTACTTCGTAGATGCATTCAATATCCGTCGATACGTTCACCAGTATATAGGCACTCTGAGTTTTGGTAATAAACAGAAGGTCTCGATAATCAGCGCACTGCTGCACGATCCCTCGGTATTGATCATGGACGAAGGTATGAACGGATTGGACCCTAAGATGGCTAAGATATTAAGGGAAATACTGTTTCAATTCAAGGAAGAGGGTAAGAGTATAATCTTTTCAACCCACGTTTTACCTCTAGCTGAGATGATATGTGATAGGTTAGGTCTTATCCACGAAGGCAAGATAATCGCTGAAGGGACCGTTGAAGAACTGAAAGAGATGTCACGTCAATCAAATATAGAAGATGTATTCTTGGAATTGACCAAAAGCAAAGATGAAGTGTTAGGCGTGGTGGAGGCACTGAAGAACACGAGGTGATGCAGTGTTAGATATGGTCAAGATAGTCTATAGAGAACTCCACTACCAGATGGCCAAGGAGAACCCGATGGTCAGTGGTGAAAAGGAGTTCAACAAGCAGGTCAAAAAGTCCATGGATATGAAGAGGAACGTGCTTCAGCAGTCTCTGATATTCCTTTTATTCGGAGCGATGACCGCCGGGAGTGTATTTGTGGCGGAGGATGAAGCCATGATCGTCGGTGTTTTGACTTCACTGGCGTTGATACCTTTCGTTCTGTCACTATATCAGACCACCATACAGGCATCGTTCTTGACATCTCTAGGTATATTCGAACCTTTAAAACCGTTACCTGTAGAGTTGGGAGGTAAGTACATGAGCGGTGTTATCTCAGTGGACCTGATACCCGGCTTCGTACTAGTGATACCGGCTGTATTGGCCGTGATATTCAGAGCTCCTTTGAGCGGAATTTTGACGCTGTTCTGGATGATCGTGGGAGTTCTAGCAGGACATGTTATTGGACTTGGTGTCTTCGCACTTTTCGGTCAGAAGGTAATGAATTATAAAGGCAGTCTAAGTTTTTTGAAGAACGTGCTCAAGGTCATCGGCCTGCTTTTATTCATGGGCCTTTTCTTCGGGGTGATGTACTTTCAGGACTATTTTGCAGCTCATATCGGAACGGTTGCGGACTACCCCTTCGTATTCCCAGTAGCACTAGCATCGGTTTTCGAACCTTTGAACAGTTTCATATTGTTAGCAGTTCATCTGGCCATCTTAATACCTCTATATTTTTTGAGCCTTAGAAAGGTCTGGAGCGGTATTCTAGAACCTGCGGTCACTTCTCCAGGTAAAGTGGAAACAGATTACAAGATTTCACTTAGAACGCCCATAGTGTCTTTGATACTGAAGGACCTCAAAGTCATCGGTAGGAAAACTTCCATGATGGCTGGACTGCTCTTCCCTCTTTACATAGCATTACCGCAGATGTTTTTACGGATCAGAGATGGTAGGATATCTATGGTCGAGATGACTCGGTTGGTATTCTTGGTGGGTATAGTGACGGTCGCTGGCGCCGACGCTATATTGAAAGTCGAAGGAAAGAGTATGAGTTTTTTGAGGACTTTACCTTTGACGAAAGTGCAGTTTGCCTTAGGTAAAGCATTATCCATGAGTATCGTACCGATGTTCGTTGGGATCGGCATGGTCGGATTGGGAGTTTATTTTTCAGTCCAGGTTATATACCTAATGCCTCTGGTATTGTTACTACCGATAACTGCTGCCGTGGTAACCATGAGTTACCTGTTCAGGTACGAAGGTGATATGATAGGAGTTCCGGAGTTCGATTTTAAAAAGATGATACTTCTGTTTTTGATAGTCGGAGTGGTCTTCGGGATAGTAGCAGTTCCGATAATATTTATGGGAAGCCTTTTAAAGTATATACTCAGTCCTTTGATAGCTATTTTTATCATGTTGGTTCTGTACTTGCGGTTGAACGGATGAATCCCGCAAGATTTATCTATATTCTAACCATCCCATGTTCTGTGAATATCATGGTCGAAACTCCTGTAATAATCGTGAATTATAAGACGTACTCACAGTCCGTTGGGAAGAAGGCTGTTGAATTGACGAAGACTATCGAAGAGTATGCTGAAGTCCATTGGATCGTGTGTCCGCAGTTAGCTGATCTGAGGATGGTTTCCGAAGAAACTGAAGTTCCTGTCATGGCACAGCACGTAGATGGTATCGGACCCGGCAGCAATACCGGTCACGTTCTTTGTGAAACGGTGAAAGAAGCCGGTGCCGTGGGAACGTTGATCAACCACTCTGAGAACAGGTTGAAATTGTCGGATATCGAAAAGATAGTTCAGATATGTAAGGAGAAGGGATTGACGACCATAGTCTGTGCTAACAATCCGAAGGTAGCGGCTTCCGCGGCGGTGTTCGATCCTGATTTCGTCGCCTACGAACCACCGGAGTTGATCGGTGGGGATATATCGGTTTCGACGGCGAAACCGGAAGTTGTGGCAGAGGCTGTAAGAGAGGTAAAATCGGTGAATGAAGAAGTCGGTGTACTTTGTGGTGCCGGTGTTAAAGACGGAGAAGACGTGAAAAAAGCCATGGAGTTGGGTACTGAAGGTGTGTTGTTAGCTTCCGGACTGGTCAAATCTGAAGTTCCTGTCGAGGTTATAAAAGATCTTGAAAGTGGACTTTACTGAT
>CAYNQI010000039.1:0-8317 GCA_964399335.1 uncultured Thermoplasmata archaeon
ATACAGAGGGATCTTTGAAAATACGGGAACTGCCATGGCTATGATGGAGGAAGATGACACATTCTACTTAGTGAACGAGGAATTTGAGCAACTAACAGGATATTCAAAGGATAGACTTGAAAACAATATGGCTTTAGACGAGTTTTTTGACCCTTCTGATTCAGACAGGATCTTGAAACTTCGTAAAAATATAAAAAACGATGCTGGAAATCACTTCGATAATCTCAATGTTAATTTTATAAATAGGTTTGGCGAAACTAGAGATATGATAATCCAGATAGGCGTCATTCCGGAGATCAAGAAGAGCGTTATTTCGCTTATCGATATCACTGAAGAACGAAAAAGATATGAAAATTTGATAGAAAGTCAGGAGGCCTTTCGAGGATTATTTGATAGGTCTTATGATGCTGTGAATTTGATAAACGAAGAGGGAGAATTCATAGACGTTAATGAAAATTTTTGTCAATTATTAGGCTACCATGATTTCGAGATATTGGATACCGATTCTAGAGAATTCCTTCTAGATAAGGATGAAGAAAAATTCGATCAAACAATAAATCTAATCTTTGAAGGTAAGATCAAAGAAAAAAATCTAGATCTGAAAGCGGTAACTAAAGATGGAGATGAGATCGCTCTTAAAGGAAGATTTTCACTGGTAAGGGGAATGGAAAACGAACCGCTTTATATTATCTGGAATATCGATACATCAGAGATGTGAACATCTTTAGAATGTATAATATTTGTATATTATAAACAGATATTTGATCTGTAAAGATATTTTAGAATTCAATAGGGCCGTGGCCGGGGATTCAGTTCGGAATATTCACTCCGTAAATATTCCAAACGCTCGTTTATTTTGACTAAAATAAACTCGTGAAACAAATCCCTATAAAAAGGGCCGTGGCCGGGGATTCAGTTCGGAATATTCACTCCGTAAATATTCCAAACGCTCGTTTATTTTGACTAAAATAAACTCGTGAAACAAATCCCTATAAAAAGGGCCGTGGCCGGGATTTGAACCCGGGCCAGGGGATCCACAGTCCCACATGCTGCCAAGCTACACCACCACGGCCATTATGTTTTAATCTGATTTGAGGTAGAAAAAGCTATGATATATTAATTTTCCTTTCGTTATTGAACAAATTTATCTAAGACTGAATTGATTTTCCTTTTTAGTTCTTCATCATTTCTCTGTTCAAGGAGGAATAATAAAAGCTCAAGTCGCAATAATGTTGCAAAGCTGATCTTTCCGATCTCGTCTTCAGATTTTTCGATGGGATTGATCACACGTTCCTTCAAATCGATAAATATCTCCGATATATCATCGGCTAGTTCTTCCCCGTCTTCAGATTTGTAACCCATAATGTTGAGTAGATCTAAAATCCGCTCGGCTTTATTTCGTTCCCATTCAACCATCATGTCTGAAGGCTGGCCAGTATCTATGTTACTTGGACACAATAAAAAAACTCCAGCAGTTCTTCCGTAGATCTTCTCTGGGATATGATGTGTCTTCTTTTCACCTGATGGTTCCAAATATCCATATTCTTCTAATTTTTTGATATGCCTATATATTGTAGACTGATCTTTATCCAATGATTCTGCTAGCTGTGAAATCGACATATCATTAATCCTCAATAGAGAGAGAATATTACTTCTAGTATCTTCCACAGCTATTTTAATGGCTTTTGGATTTCGAACAACTTTAATATCTTTTTTCATGAGCAATTATCAACGAAGTGTACTTATTAATTAAATTTTTTGTATCGTTGTTAAATTATCCAGGCCTTTTAAAATTCAAAGCTAAATTTTCGATATCTTTACTTAAAATATCGTTATTAGAGATCTCTATTAAAGTGATTAAAAATTTCAACCGAATAGTTTCAAGATAATCTATATCAACTAGACCTTCACCTTTCAATATCTCAATAATTTTATTATCTATATTAGTGAATATATTGCACATCTCATCAATGACCTCGTCCGAATCATCAATATTATAGCCTAATATTTTTAGGCTTTCAATTATATGTGATGTATTCTCTTTATCCCATGAAAAACTTTCGAGGATCGGATCTCCAGGCTCCATTGATTTTGGGCAAGGAAGAAATAATTTAGCGGTCCTTCCATAAACCATTCCTGGAACATTATTGACTATTCTTTCGCCTTTTAATTCAACATACCCATAATCTTCTAATTTTTTAACATGCCGATATATTGTAGAACGATCCTTGTCTAGCCCTTCGGCTAACTGAGAGATCGACATATCCTCAACTTTGAGTAGATCTAATATGTTTTTTCTTGTATCTTCAAGGAGTATTTTTATCCTCTCAGAATCATGAACTAGTTCTACATCTTCCTTCATTTAATATAAAATAAACAGGTTAGGTAAATAAAACTTCTGATGGGTTACTAATCTTTTCCCAATGTGATGTTTCCATCAAAATCCGAAAAAACTTTCGAGAAAAATCTATCCAATTCTGGATTCTTCTTAATTTCTATGATATATAGTATGAGTTTTAGCTTAATAAGATCCCTGTAATTCATATCAAGGATTTCTTCTTCTATCTCATCTACCTTTGAAGATAGATGTTTATTCATACTATCTAAAAAATCAAAAATATTTATCAAATTTTCATCTGAGATATTATCACCGTACCCTAATATCTCGAGTTTGTCTAAAGTATCTTGGTCATACCCCAAATCCCATTTGATCATCAAAGAAGCCATTTTTTTTGGGCTTTGAACGTCTGGATTTATTAAAAAAGTGTCTGCAGTCCTACCGTATATTCTCTCTGGGATATGATGTTCTTTCCTTTCACCAACAACTTCCACAAAGTTAGCTCTTTCTAATTTCTTAATATGTCTGTTGATCGTTGACTGGTCCTTATTCAAAACTTCGGCGATCTGTGATATCGACATATTATTAATTCTAAGTAATGCTAGAATTTTTTCCCTGGTTTCTTCCAGGGAAATTTTGATGCGGTCCATCTCTTTTACAGTTTCCACCTGATGATTCATAAAATCTATATTCCCATGTAACCTAATGTAGATAAAATTTTTGTTTGTATGTGCAATCGTACACTAATTGATATCTAGGTCTTTCATATTAGTATTCCCCTCATCACCAGTGAGTTTTTTGATTTCACCTTTTGCTTTATCTAATCTCTTTTCACAGTGTTCTATCAGTTTCATGCCTCTCTCATACATCTGAAGGGCATCTTCCAACGATACCTGATTCCTTTCAAGTCTTTCGTTGATACTTTCTAACTCTTCCAATGCTTCTTCGAATTGCATTTGATCTATTTCTTCTTCTTCGATTTTATCACCTCCTCTGTGATAGTTTTAAGTTTACCATCAGTCATCATAACCTTTAATTCATCGCCCACATCAACTTCATCGACACTTTTGATCAGTTCATCTTCCTCGGTCAAAACTACCGAGTAACCTCGTTTCATGGTCGATTCAGGACTCAATGCTCTCAATCTTTCCACTTTCCCTTTAAATTCTTGGTCTTTCTGTTTTAGAACCAATTCAATATTCTTTTGAATATTTATCTTCAATTCGTCTAACCGCTGTGTGGGCTCTTCTAATAATAATTCTGGCCTTAGGAACATGGGACGGTTGATCAAATGCTGTAGATTTCTTTCATTGATCTCCACGGTATTCAACAAAGCGTTACCGGCTCTGTTCTTTAATTCATTTAATTTTAAGAGCAATTCATCTTTTTCAGGTACTGCCATCTCCGCCGCTGCAGAGGGTGTCGGTGCACGATAGTCTGCAACTAAATCGGAAATGAGAAGATCAGTTTCATGGCCTACAGCAGAGATTATAGGAGTCTGAGCGTTAAATATAGCTCTTGCAACAACCTCTTCATTGAAATTCCATAGATCTTCCAACGATCCTCCTCCCCGACTTACTATTATAACATCCACATTTTGTTTATCTAACCTATTGATAGCTTCAACAATTTTTGGTGCAGCACCTTTACCCTGAACAGGAGTAGGAGATAATACGATATCCATATTGGGGAATCTACGTTTAGTAACAGTGATAATATCCCTGAGAGCATCGGCTTCCTCCGAAGTTACAACACCTATCTTCTCAGGAAATCTTGGAATCAGTTTCTTATATTTATCCTCGAAAAGTCCTTCTTCAGCCAATTTTTTCTTTAGTTTTTCGTATGCTAGATATAACTTCCCTTTTCCTTCAGGAAGCATTTCATTGATGATCAACTGATACTTTCCGTTAGGGATGTATAATCCGACATCACCCCTACAAAGGACTTCCATACCATCTTCAGGTGTGAAATCTAACGATTTATTACTAGCTCTGAACATCGCACATTTGATGATACTATCTTCATCTTTTAACTCAAAATACATATGCTTATTATTGTAATGGGTGAAATTTGATATCTCTCCTCGAACCCATATATTTTGTATGTTTTCGTCTCTTCTTAGAAGTGATTTAACGTAAACATTGAGATCTCTTACAGTGTAAACATTTTTGATCCCTTCTTTTTCCAATAAGTCACCGTTCATCGTCTTATCTAAATTATGTACATCACATATATATTTATTCTAGAGAGGGAGGGTACTATGAAAGTGAATGAGTAAACTATTATAACATGAATTACTCATCAGAAATCATGACCACGGCTCTTACCGGTACTCCTGGAGTGGGTAAAACGACAGTAGCTGAACACCTTAGAAAAGAAGGTTACAAAGTACTGGATTTAAATGCATTCATAGGTGAAAAAGGTTTGAGGGGTGAACGAGACGAACTCCGTCAATCAGACGAAGTAGATATATCTGATTTAAGAGGTCATATCACTAAAACTTCAGAATATGATATCATCGAAGGGCATTTGTCCCACCATTTAAAACTATCACCGATAATAGTCCTCAGATGTTCACCAAAAGAGCTTAGAAATAGGATGGCTTCCAAAGATTGGCCTCAGAGAAAGATAGAAGAAAATATCCAGGCTGAAATTTTAGATGTTATACTTATAGAATCCCTCGAGTATACTGATGAGGTTTATGAGATAGATACTACCGAGATAGACCCAGAAGAGGTCAGTAAGGCAGTGATCGAGATCATGAACAACAATTTTGAAAATTATTCTGTCGGTCAGGTGGATTTCTCCGATGAATTTTAGAAAACTTGCATCATCGACCGATAATATTAATAAAAAAGTCCATTATCCTTTAACATGGTATTGAACAGCTATCGGAAAGAAGCCGATTCCATCGTCAAACCGATAGCTGAAAAAATGTCGGGAATTGAACCTAACGTCCTTTCTGCCTTATCAATGGTATTTGCGATATTAGCTGGGATATCTTTTTACTTAGGTGATACCTTATTTGTGTTACTAGGTGCAATATTCGTATTATCAAATTCCTTTTTTGACGCCATGGATGGTAGAGTTGCTAAACTTACTGGAAAAGCTTCCATTAAAGGAGATTTCTTGGATCATGCCATAGACAGATATGCTGACATATTCATCCTCGGTGGGATCACTTTGGGACCGTTGTCTAGTATGCCTATCGGTTTACTAGCCATGATAGGTGTTTTGATGACTAGTTATATGGGAACTCAAGCACAGGCAGTCGGAGTTGGCAGGGATTACGGTGGAGTAGCTGGAAGAGCTGATCGACTGGTTTTATTGATATTGGTCCCCATCATTTACATCTTATTGGAAAGCTTTTACACATCCAGTTTTACTCTTTCAATCTATAAGATAGGTATATTCGATATATTGATGCTGTGGTTCGCAGTAGCTGGAAATATCACAGCAGTTGTAAGGGGTATCAAAACATGGAATGATCTTGACTGATCATTCTTCTTCATCAGTTTTTTTCTGTTTTTTAAAGTCTTTTTTCTTTTTGTATGCATAATAAGTTAGGGGATGTTTCATCCATTCTGCTCCACATAGATTATCAGGTTCGAAACAGATACCGTTGGTCCTCATAGTACTGCAGCTAGGCATAGTATATTCAGTACCGGAGATCTCCCCGGTTATATGCTCGATCTGGTACAATGCTAAATCTTCTCGGAAATCAGGTGATTCACTGAAAAGTGAAAGTATTTCATCCACCGACAGACCGATATTGTGAAGAAAAGAAGTCATAGCGAACCTAGCTTCATGTGATAGATTGACCCCCTCTTTCTGTAATCCCAACATCTTTTTGATACAGGGTGGGAATTTTTCGGAATCCACTTCCCCGAATTCTACTTCTCCATAATCCTTCCTCTTTTCCTGTAAGAATTTTTTGATCTCTTCGATCTGAGATGAGAATATATCTAGAAGTTCGTCATTGACCGGCCTTGGAAGTTCTTTTACGATCCTCTGGAAGAGGCTTTCCTTGAGCAGACGTCTATATTTACCGATATCAAGATAGATATACCCATGTCTTAGATCCTGATTAGTGAGTTTCCATTGTGTAGATTTCAGGTGTTCAGTATTCTCCAGATAATCTATAAAATAAACTTTGATATGGTCACCCTCAGCAGCACCTTCAATACCCAATTCTCCCCCGATATTCAAAGTGTTTTCTAACGGTTCTTCATTCAATATCTTTAAAAATTTTTCAGACTCGCCCAGTGCATAACGATTCGTCAAATAGTTTTCATCGACACAAGAAACTAAGATCCTTGCTATAGGGTAGGAAAAAAGTTCCATCTCCATATCGAGATCATCGTTCATGGGTACTTCGTTTATCTCACCGTGCTCGATGGCCTGCATGATCCTCTCTTTACCCCGGATCCGGACCATGTCCCATACTCTATCCTCGACGAGCTCATTTAAACCCGGTCCTTGATGTTTTATGTATTTCTTGGAATCTTCAAGGAAGGGATATCTAGCCATAATCTCTAGGGACCAATCGTAGTTTACATCGGGGTCATCTTCCATATATTTTAGATAAAAGACTCAAAACATACTTAATCCTTTTTGACATATAGTGGTCTGTGTTAAGCATAAGAAAGTGTAAGAAAAAAGACATCTCATCGGTTATCAAGATCGAGAATGAAAGTTTTGAACATCCATACCGTGAAAATATATTTTATTACTTTTTGAACAGTGACAAATTTTTAGTTGCAGAGATCGAGGGAAAAGTTGTTGGTTACATAATATCTGATATCAGGGGTGACGAAGGATTGATAATTTCTATAGCAGTTTTACCCAGTCATCGTCGGAAAGGTATAGGGAAAGCGTTGATGGAAAAATCAATAGAACTGTTAGAAACCGATGTGGTGATGCTCACATTGAGAGAACACAATCGGGCTGCATTAAGGTTTTACAGTAAATTGGGATTCAAGATCAAAGGTATGTTAAAAGAATACTACGAAAACGGTGATGACGCTATCGTCATGAAGAAGAGGATCGATTAAAGTTTAACTCAAATCGTTTCTAATTCATCTATATGTAAATCTGTTATCTGTGATCCAATAAACTCTCCAATCCTAACTTTGAGACCTGAACCTGTAATGATGCTCACAACTTTCTCTCCTTCTTCGATTCTTTCATTATCCTTCATCTTTTTAGCTGCAGCTATCCCTACACAACCGGCTGGTTGAGCGAAGATCCCTTCCGAAGCTAATTTTTTCTGTGAACTTATGATCTCTTCGTCACTGACTGCCAAACAATTTCCATCTATTTGTTTTAATTTTCTTAAGACCTCGTTCCCGCTGGGTGGGTATGGGTTAGCTATAGCCTTTGCGAAAGTATTCTTCTTTTCTACGTGAGATATATCATCTTTTCCTTCATTGAAAGCATCGTAGATCGGTGAACAGCCTTCAGCCTGTACTGCTGTGAATTTTGGAAGTCTTTGAATTACTCCAGTCCTCTTCAATTCCGTAAAACTTTTCACGATCCCTCTGAACAACCCACCTGAACTCGTAGGTATCAATATGTGATCTGGGATCATCTCTTCAGAAATTTCGAACCCTATGGTTTTGTATCCTTCTACCCTGTAAGGATTGTCGGAATTGATGAAATAAATATCTTTACTTTTACCCACCTCTAAACTTCTAAAATATAGATCACCGTAATCTCCATGGACTCGATATATATTAGGTTCGTAAACCCCCATCTGAGAAAGTTTAACTCTATCTATATCTTTTGATACCAATATATTCGTTTCTAGATCAAATCTAGCACCGTAGGCAGCAACACTCACCGCCATATTCCCTGTGGAAACTGTGCCTACCTTTGAGAAACCGTTTTTTACTGCTTGTTGAACTCCCAGGAATGTCCCTCTATCTTTGAAACTCCAAGTGGGATTGGTCGTTTCATTCTTTGCAAAAAGCTCGATAC
>CAYNQI010000040.1:0-8072 GCA_964399335.1 uncultured Thermoplasmata archaeon
AATTCATCTACAGACGATAATTCGACTCTATAACAAATAATTTACTGTTAAATGTGACAATCGAAAAAGATTTAACGGCTAACTGATTCAAATCATCTATGGCACGAAGATTGGTAATGGGCGTCGGGAACGACATCAGAGGAGACGATGCAGTCGGTGAACTCATCGCTAGAGAGTTCGAAAAACCGGGATGGGAAACCGTTGATTGTGGCTCAGTCCCGGAAAACCACATAGTAATGGTAGAAGAGGGAGATTACGACTTAGTTCTTATCGTAGATGCAGCTTCCATGGGACTCGAACCCGGTGAGATCAGGATCGTTCCAAGGAAAAAACTAGGAGTTTTCACAATGAGCACACACGCTTTACCTTTATCATTGGTCATGGATTTTCTAGAAGATAAAGTGGGAGAAGTTGTTTTGATAGGGATCCAACCTAAGGACATGTCCCTTAAAGAAGGGATAACTCCCGAAATAGAAGAAGCTAAGAATAGATTATTAGAGATCCTTGACAGTGAGTCCTGGGATGAGATCCCGATTCTAGATTGATCTACGGGTTCAATACAAGGTCGTCAGCGTACTTGTCGGTACCAGCTATCAAGAACTCTTCGGTCAATTCGAAACAGCTTTTTGGACAGATATTTACACACTGTCCGCAGAATGTACATCGAGCTACGTAGTGCTTCACTTTTCTTGTATCCGGTTTGAAAACCAGCGCTTCAGAAGGACAGACTTTCAAACAGAGTTGACAGCCGATACAAGCATCCACGTCGTAAGTTAACTTTCCCCTGTAGTTTTCTGGAATCTCTACAGGTGGATTGATCTCTAACTTACCGTCCTCGATGAGTTTGGCAGCCCCGTGCATATTTTTAGGCGTATATTTCACCGGAAACGGATTGGTCGCTTTCTTAGTGACGAGCTGTTTTATCAACGTAAATATTGTAGATGTTGGCATATCTTAATCACCTCTCAAAACACCACTCCTTCGATAAATACCAGTAGAGTTCCCAACAGTCCTAAAAGAGTCATTGGTACCCAGTAGAAATAACTGGCTTTATCGATCTGAAATCGTGCTACTGCAACTCTTACTACGGATACTGACACGAAGATTATCACGAGCAGTTTCAACAGGAAGAACGCTATATCCGCCACCAGATCACCGATCACGTATCCAAACATCTCAGGTCCGCCGATAGTGACCCAGTTAGTGATATTGTGAGGGAAGAACAAAGCTATCATCAGTGCACCGACTACGATCATCTTAACCGCTTCTGCCAGATAGAACATACCTAAGTTCCTACCTGAATACTCGACGAATAGACCTTCTGCCAGCTCTGTTTCAGCTTCAGCCTGGTCGAAGGGTACTCGAGATAGTTCTCCGGGAAGCACGGTAAAGAGAGCAATAGCTACAAGAGCTAACCCTAACATACCAACAGGTCCGACTAACCACCAAACAGGAGTGCCGGAGATTACTCCAAGTGAGAATGTCTCGAACTTCCACGCCACAGTAACCGCTGCGATGGCTAGAGGGAACTCGTAGCTCATCATAAGAACCAGTTCACGCTGTGCACCGACGGTTGCATACGGTGAACCGGATGCTAGTCCTCCTAGAGCCATGGCGACGGCGGGGATCGCTAGCAGATAAAGTATCAATATAAGATCGCCGTAACCTTCCATAACTGGTCCGAAGGGACCCAAAGGAAGGTAAACGAGTGCGACCAAGGGTGCTATCAATGCAACCACTGGAGCTGCGTTGAAAAGCCATGGTACAGCTCCATCAGGAACGATGGTCTCTTTCATGAATAATTTTCGTATATCTCGGAAAGGCTGCCTCCATGGAGGTCCTATCCTGGACTGCATCATAGCGGTGATCTTACGGTCAAAACCTTTGTAGACAAGTCCTAGAAATATACCGATGAACGGTATCACCATGGCAAAGAACAATGAAATTATCATCTCTTCATAGTTCATAGTTCATCACCAAACATATCTTTGGTTTTTCTAACACTCAACTTGTGAAGATCTTCATGTGAATACGAATTTTTCTCACCGGTGTTGATCTCAACGATCTCTGCTCTATCCATACAGCCTATACATGGATCTATACATGCTGCAATTATCGGGATATCAGCTATCTGTTCACCTAAAAACATGGGTGCATAAGTAGCCAAGTTGTTATAAGTGGAAGCCCTGACCTTCCAATTATCTAGTTCTTCAAGACCTTCCTTCAACCTTACATAATGTAATGCCTCTCCTCTTGGAGCTTCGATACGACCGATACCTTCTCCATCAGCTTTTTTCAACTTGTTCAATAATGCGGCCTTTTTTGGCTCACTGTCTATATCTTCATCGGGCATCTGTTGTACACATTGTCGTATCAGATCTATGGATTGAAGGATCTCTTTTAACCTTACCAATGTTTTTGAAAAAACATCACCAGTGTTTTCATATCCGAATCTAGATGGTATAACATAATCTAAATCTAGATCACCATATGCTGCATAAGGTTGATCTATACGAACATCTTTCTTGACCCCGGATGCACGGACAGTAGGTCCAACACCACATAATTCAAGGGCTTCCTTTTCAGTCAATATCCCTATATTCCTTGTTCTCAGTCTTATGCTTGGGTCTCCCAAGAATATGTCTTCGAGTTTACCATAAAGCTTTTCATAATACTCGAGAGTGTTTTGGATCTTGGGGTACATTTTCGGTGAGAAATCTCTACGATACATCTTCGGAGGGATATCCCTACGGACACCACCAACGGTCCACATAGAATAGTTGACTCGGTTACCTGATATATCCTCTAATAGATCCATGACTTTTTCTCTGATCTTCCATGTGAAGTGAAGATGTGTGTCAAAACCGATCTCGTGGGCTGCAACTCCTGCCCAGAGAACGTGGGAATGTATCCTTTCAAGCTCCATCATGATCGTTCTAATGTATCTAGCACGATTTGTAGGCTCGATCCCTGCAGCATGTTCAACTGCACTAGTGTACATGTGCTGATGAACGATGGAACATATACCACAGATCCGCTCAGAGAGAGGTATGACCTTCAACGGGTTACGATGCATCCCCATGAACTCTATTCCACGATGGTTCATGCCCGGATGCGGATCAGCATCAACTATAGTTTCTCCGTCCAATCTGAACTTGATCATAAAAGGTTCTTTCAATGCTGGATGTATAGGACCGATTGGAACTTCATATGTAGTATCTTTTTTACTCATCGTCTTCACCTCTTCTCTTATTAGCTGCAGTCGGTGGATTGGCCGCTTCCTCTTTGTCGTGGACGTATCTAGACTGGTCTTCCATCCCCTTATCATCCCATCTCCATGGGTATTTATCCTCAGGGAAGACTTCGTCTAACCAGAGTCTTCTTGAATCCGGTATATCGACCACTTCGACACCTAAGAATTCCTGTTTTTCCCTTTCTGTGGTTATAGCGCCGGGAATCAAATCCGTTATGGTCGGTATCGTTGGGTCATCTTTAGGTAGGTGTACCTTTAGGTTGACACTGATCTCATCTCCTGGGAATCCATAATTTACAGAGAAGTGGTATATCAGTTCGATAACTTCGCCTTTATCCGAACCAGAAGTAACGGATAAGTGTGGAACCTGTAATTTTGAGATAGATTTTACAGCGTTTCTAAAATCATCCCTATCAACCTTTAACCAAATCAGTTTCATGGGTGTGTTTTTTAGACCTTTCTTTATCTCTTCTGTATCGATCTCTTGGATCCCATCCCCTAACTCTTCCTCTAAGTACTCTTTCATCTCTTCCAATTCAAGAGGAAGCTCTATCTCTTTCATTTATCATCACCTCTAAGTTTTTCTAAATATAACCAGGCTTCTTTTACCCCGTTGATCAGATTCTCTGGACGGACTGGACAACCGTTCACGTAAATTATGTGTGCATCATCGGGAAGTAAAGTATCAACGGGTCCTTCGACTGCATAACTGTCGTAGTACACGCCTGTGGTACTACCGCAGTTGCCGACTATCATAACGACTTTTGGATCTGGAGTCTGTTCATAAACTCTAAGAACCCTTTCTTTCAATTTTTTGGTTACCGGACCTGTGAAAAGTAAAACGTCTGCATGCCTTGGAGATCCTACTAACTTTATACCGAATCTTTCGGCATCGTATCTCGGAGTGATAGCTGCGACTATCTCTATATCACATGCATTACACGAACCGCTGTTCAGGTGGAAAACCCAAAGCGCCTTATCGAATGTTTTTGATAATTTCATTTTATAACACCTAACTACATTATATAGAGGAATACCAGCACAACTGCCAGCGTTACCACGAACCAGTAAACGTAATCATTCACAATACCCGTATGTCCTTCAACTAGAGGATCCAGGTATTTTCTTAATGCCTTAGTGAAACCCCAGTAAACATTGTCCCCACCTACATGTAGTTCTTTAAGATCCGTCGGTGGCCTGTTACCGGATATGAAGGGGTCTCCCTTGTATTTTGTTCGTTTATAATCTGGATTGCCCATCAGGTAGAACATGTAAGCGATCAACGATACTAAAATTCCCACCAAAATGAAAATGATGGGACTCCAGATGTCCTGCAAAACTATGTCTATCATGCTCCCACCCCCAGGGCTTCGATGGCAGGTACGACTATTTCCGCAACCACGTAATTCGGGAACAAGCTGAATAAAACGACAACGATCGTCAATATCGACATGGCCAAGATCATACTTCTCGGGATTTTCTTACCGACACCCTGATCCGGTCCTAGGAATGCATTGAAGAAGATCTTGCCTATGAGCGCTAAAGTGACTATACTGACCACCAAAGCGATTATAGCTAATACCGGGTTGTACAGGTAAACGGATTTGTATATCAATAGTTTCGAGCTGAAACCGGATAGAGGTGGTATTCCTGCGATGGACAGTCCTCCTATTATGAAGAAGAACGTTGTGTAAGGCATATGATGTGCCAGACCTCCGAGTTTATTCAGATCCCTGGTGTCGGCCACGTAAACTATACCACCGGCTGACAGGAATAATAGTGCTTTGTAAACCCCATCATTTATCATGTGGAACAATCCACCTTCCATGGCTCTAGCTCCGAAGATACCGTAGTCGCCTGTACCGAGGGTAGCGAACCCTACTCCTACAGCCATCATCATGTACCCTATCTGCGAAACCGAAAGATACGCAATAAGTCTTTTCAGATCACTCTGTTTTAAAGCCATGCTCACACCTATGAACATGGATAGAACTCCTAAAATTATCAGGATACTGCCAATGGCAGAGGTTTCTACAGCACCTCTGAAAACGAAGAACAACAATCGGAACAGGACGAATAGCGATCCCAGTGAAGTGATAGCGATGAAAGGAGTGATGGGTTCAGGAGCTTCAGAATAGGCATCAGGGGCCCACATGTGCATGGGCACACTGCTGGCTTTCATAGCCAATATAACCATCACCATACCTATGGCAAGTATATCTATCAAACTACCTGTCATGGAATCTCTTATCAAGAAGTAATTCAACACACCATATTCTCCGTAGAAGAAACCTATAGAGAACAGCAATAGTAATCCGGCGATCACACTGATTATCATGTACTTTAACGCCGCTTCTACACTCTCACCTCTATCGTTATGATAAGCTATGAGACCACAGGAAGCTATGGATGTCACCTCGAACCACACGAACAAGTTGAAAAGATCTGAGGTAAGCACCATCCCGTTTACACCTGCTAAAGTTAGCAGGAAAAGAGTATAGAATTTCCCTAGCCCGTTGGATTCTTTCATATGCCCGAAAGAATAGATACCTGCGCCTAAAGCAGTGATAATAATTGTCAATGCAGCCAATACGGAAAAACCGTCGGCTAAGAACGTGATCCTAAAGAAGGATTGAGTCGTTAAACCGGTCGTTGGCTGCTCCGCTCCGAAGACGTATATCCAACTGCCCATGGTGTAAACTTCATAGGCCATCAGCGAAACGAATAAGGTCGTTAAAAGCAAACCGATAAGGAAGACCGCGTTCCTTAACTCCTTAGAAACTTTGTTTGCAAGTGGAGTCAAGAATGCGAATAAAAGAGGTATTGCCAGTACAAAGACCGGTGACTGCGTTAAAAGGTCGACATTCATTCCCTGCACCTCCTAACTTCGTCAGAATTGATCGTACCGTAGTGTTTTTTGATCATCATGACAAATGAGAGCATCAGTGCCGTCGTAGCTACACCTATGACGATACTCGTCAGTGTGAGTGCATGTGGAGTCGGTAAAACCATATCGGCAGATGGGGCACTAGTCCATATCGGAGCGACGTACCCCTCTCGATAAGCTAGTGAAACCAGAAAAAGATTAGCTCCGTTCTGCATCAAAGCTATACCCATTATTATCTTGATCAGATTCTTTTTGAAAAGTACAACATAAAGTCCCATTATAATAAGAGTCACAACCATGATCAATGGGAAAAGTGTGAACCAGTTCATTCTTCCACCTCCAAGGCATCGCTTCTTTTAGCCATCATATATAGTATCAAACTCAATGCTGCTACTACTTCCAACCCTACTACTATGTTCATAAGAGGAACTGTTCCACCAGTGTTGATATATCCAGGGTTTATTCCACTTACCGTACCCCCGAATATTCCTCCAGTACCAGCTAATGAATTATAGAACAGTGAAAATCCCATGATTATGCCTAACAGCGCTAGTAAGAAGAACATAGTCAGGCCGGTGGATTCCATTGTAGAAAAATCATCCTTATTATCTTTTAGAGTTCCCCATGCCACTATCAATAGTGCCGTGGCGGAAGCGATGACTGCTCCACCCTGGAAACCTCCTCCTGGGGTTAGATGACCGTGAAGTATCAAGTATATACCGAAAACGATGATCGGGATTATCATGATATCGGCAACGGTTCTAACGACTACTGACATCTTAAAATTCATTTTTTACCCCCTTTGGAAGATTTAGTCAGTTTTGTTAAATTTTCTTTCTTTGAAAGTTTGTACTTACGTAGAACGGTGAGAACTCCACTCACCGCAGAGAAAAGCACAGTAGCCTCTCCTAACGTATCTAGACCTCTGTAATCGAACAGCACGGCGGTGACTACGTTGTTCACTTGATTATGGTCCTGACTGTCCTCCAGGAAGAAGTCGTCCATCTCTGTTTCTACAGGATTTCCGAAACTTCCGTCATCACCACGCATCTCCGCTACACCTCCCAGCATGAAGGCAGAGATCACTATCAGTGCTATCAAGGCTATTATCTTTTTCATTTGTATCCCTCCGTTCTGTCAGTGGATTTGATGGCAAATATCAAAATGGCAGTTGTCAGAGCTGCTCCTACAGCAGCTTCTGCGATGGCAACGTCCGGGGCCCTCAGTAGATAAAATTGCAGTGCAAGTATAAGACTAGATGCACCTAGGGCGATTGCCGCGGATATAAGATCTTTGAACCAGATAACTGCGACAGCAGTCGATACCAACCCGATCAGAACAAGTACCTGCAAAATATAGTACAACATCATTCTTTTTCCTCCTTATCAGCTAAATGATCTAAAACGGCTTTTTCAGGGAGAACACCTACTCTGTGGGCTGCCCTAGCTAAGGCGTGAGCACCGGTTGGATTTGTTACCAAAATTGCGATCAGTGCTACAAAAGTGTGTATCGCCATGTTCAAGTACTGTTCCTGTGCTGGATACCAGTAATACATCACTCCACCATATGCCATGATTGTAAAAGTCATGAATATAGTTCCAAAAGTTGTACATTTTGTCGCAGCGTGTAATCTTGTGTATACGTCTGGGAACCTGTGAAGCCCTATTATTCCAAGGCCATTAAAAACTACGGAGATCACAAGCAGTACAGATAATATCGTTAAAGCGATCATTTAGATTTCACCCCTTCTAGGTATTTTGCAATGAATAGTGTTGTGATGAATGAAAGTATAGCATAAACTATGGCGATATCTATGAACAAGGTCTCCCAAGTCGCTGCACCTAGTCCCACCATACTGGCAACTACCAGAGTGTTTATGGTATCTAATGCAACAGCTCTATCGGGTGCAGTGGGTCCTAAAAATATCCTTAC
>CAYNQI010000041.1:0-7865 GCA_964399335.1 uncultured Thermoplasmata archaeon
GAATCCGGCACCCATCATCTGGATGGAAGCGTAGGGTATGAGCATTATCAAAAAGACCATGGTGGAGACCATCCCTACTTTTTTGTCTTCGTATCTATGTGAGAGCATCTCTGAGGGGGTTAGAAGGTTGTATTTCTTACCTACGGACCAGAATCGTGGAGCGAATATACCTAAAAGTAGTACCGTGAACATCAGATATGTCATCTCGAAACCGAAGGCTCCTACTCCAGTTGAATAGACCAAGCCCACCAGTCCGATCATCATGAAAGCACTGAATGTGGTAGCACTGTAAGTCATAGCTGATATAAAACCACCGATTTTCCTGTTGGCCAAGAAGAAATCTTCCATGCCTATACCCATGTACCTCTTTGCATAATTAGCTATCAAAACACCGAATACCGTCCAGATACCTAGGCCTAAGAAAAGGTAGTAAGGGTTCATTCTGAGTCACCCCAGTCTTTGATGTATATATATCCGATGAACATAACAATAAGCGTAAGTACTGTCCAAAACACGAAGTTCACCCAGTATTCAGAGTAGTCCTTTAAAAAAAGATAAGGTATGGCTAAGTTCACGATAGCTACGATTATAGAGATGATTATAAAATCCCTGGAACTATATGAAATCTTCATATCGATTCGCCTGACACACCTATATGTTACACCATCTTTAATATTAAGGTTATATTCAAGGTTTTAGAGACACTGTTACGATGTATTTATTGTTAAAAATCTGAACATCTTCTATCCTAACTTGATAAAGTTCTTTTAAATCCTTGTTGTTTTTTAATTCAAAGGAGAACTTATTGAACTCCGACGAAGAGCTAAATTCCAATATTATTTTCTGTCTACCACCGCTCCGATCTTTTGGGATCGACATGATGCCGGGTTGAGTTTTAGAAAAACTTTTAATTTTGTTTCTAAACTCCCGGATGTATTCAAGTGCTTCGACTACATCTTCTACTTTTGTCACACTAGCTGATTCTCTTTCATCCATTCTCACCAATTCTCGGTGGACTGTATTCACTATCATCTCATTATCCCAAGGTTTCTCAAGATAATGGTGAACATCAGCCTTATTGATAGCATCCCGAGCAACTTCAAGATCCGAATATCCTGTGATCAGTATCCGTACTGTATTAGGATAGCTATCTTTGACTTTTGTTAATAGTTCAACTCCTGTGATTCCAGGCATCTTATGATCAGCTAATACAAGATCGAATTTTTGTTCCTCTAAAAACTTTAAGGCTTCTTCACCACTTTCTGCGGTACGTATATTACAATCGTATTTCTCTGTATTTTCAAGAACTTTTTTCAATACCTGTAATACATCTGGTTCATCATCTACAAGTAATATATCATAAATCCTTTCTTCTTCATTGTATTCCATCATAGTCATTCCCCTTTATTTATAAGACTACTTTTTTATAACTTTATCCCTGCTATAATTGAACTCATCCCATATAATGATTCTGCAAATTATTAGGTATCGATCAAATTTATCTCAAAAACAGCTATAGCAAGGATTTAAATATGTTGAAATCATGCCCATTGGCGATGTCTTTTAAGTGTTGTGAGAAGTGCGGTAAGGAGATGGAAAAGGTCGTCGGTTTTCCTGGTTATGTATGGTGCAGGGATTGTCACATAACAGAAAAAGTGGATAAAGAAAAACACGAAGATAAGAAGTGCATGGAATCTGTCGAAACAACATGTTGATTCCAGAAATTCATTAGTATCTTTCTATTCTCCATATTTTTCCTTTATCGGTATTTAATGATTATTTTAGATATATGACCCTAAAAGTTATATTATAAATGTGTTATAGCCTCATTGGGGTCGGTCATTTTGGAAAAAATCCAAGTGCTGTTGGTAGACGATGAAACATCCTTACTTAAACAGGCTGAGATATTTTTAAAAAAAGAAGATGAACGTCTCGAGATAACTACATCGATTTCAGCTGATAAGGCACTCGAAGTGTTGAGTCAAAAAGATATAGACATAATCGTGTCAGATTACCAGATGCCTGACATGAACGGTCTGGAATTCCTTGAGGAGATCAGAGTAAATAGGGAAAAAGATATCCCTTTCATCATATTTACAGGTAGAGGAAGGGAAGAGGTGGCCATCAAGGCATTGAACTTAGGGGCGGATAGATATCTACAGAAGGGAGGTGATCCTAGGAGTCAGTACGGTGTTCTTGCAAAGGCCGTCGTTCAAGAGGTCGATCATCATAGGACCGAGAAAAGATTAGAATTAACAAAATATTCCGTCGATAAGGCCTCTCAGGGTATCTTTTGGATCACACCGAAAGGAAAATTCATCTATACAAATGATGCTACGACCAAAAGGTTGGGATACAGTAAAGAAGAACTTCTAGATATGCACGTTTGGGATATCGATCCAAAATACCCTAAGAAAGATAGAGAGGACTATTGGGAGGAATTGAAAGAAGAAGGGTTGAAGAAGATCGAAACCGTCCATGAAACTAAGGATGGGGAACTAATCCCCGTGGAGATATACAGCAGTTATATCGAACATGACGACGAAGAATTAGAATTCGCTTTCGCTAGGGAGATATCAAAAAGAAGAAGAGCCGAGGAACATGCAGAGGAGATGCGCTCGCTGCGAGAAGCTGTCCGAGAGATCAACCAGATAATCGTTAGGGAATCCAACCTGGACGTATTGTATGAACAATCCTGTAAAATGTTGTTTAATACAAGAGATTACATCGATGTACTTATCGCTGTTAGAAAAAGGGACGGGACCATCTCGCCGGTAGCTCATCATGGGGAACATGACCGACTGGACTGGGATTTGTCTCCACAGGAAGAAGATAATTTACCCAGATGTGTGAAACAGGTATTCAGATCTGGTGAGACCGTAAAAGTAGAGAGTGTTGACGAATACTGTGAGGGCTGTCGATATTGTGATTATTCTCAGGACCACAGTTCGATATTCGTACCTATGACCAAAGATGAAAAAGTTAACGGAATCCTTTCCGTTTGTCTTCCATGGAACGTCGAGATGTATGACGAAGAGGTAAAACTTCTAGAGGAGGTGAGTGCAGACCTTGGGTATGCCAGGGATAAGATCCAAACCGAAGAAAACTACAGAACCATGGTTGACGATATCATCGAGCATTCTGATGTTGGGATATTCATATTAGATGCCGATTTCAAAGTGGTTTGGATAAATAAAGCTATAGAAGAATTCTTCGGGATCCATAGGGAAGAAGTGATAGGTAAAGATAAAACAAGATTGATAAGGAACCAGATCAAAAATATATTCGAAGAACCGGATCTGTTCGAGGAGAAAGTGATCTCGACCTATGAAAACAATACGTACATAGAGGATTTCGATTGCCATGTTCTACCCTACGAGGAAAGAGAAGAGAGATGGTTGAATCATTGGAGTAAACCCATAGAGAAGGGGCTATATAAAGGAGGGAGGATGGAACATTATACGGATATAACCGGTTTGAAAAGGATGCAGCGGGAGTTAAATGATACTAAACAAAATCTCGAATCTATAATAGAGGCAGCTCCGATAGCCATCTTTGATCTGGATGAAAAAGGTAGAGTGAAAGATATATGGAATAGAGCCGCTGAGAGGATGTTCGGGTGGAGTAGAGAAGAGGTCATAGGAAAGGAACTACCCATCGTTCCCGAAGGTAAAGAAAACGAGTTCAAAGGATTGGTTGATAGTGTCTTAAAAGGGGATGCCTTCAAAAGGGTTGAATTAAAGAGACGGAAAAAGGATGGATCTCCGATATACGTGAGCGTATCTACCGCTCCTTTATATGATGAAGATGATGAGATAGAGGGGGTTATGGCTGCTGTAGTGGATATCACCGAGGAAAAAAAGATAAAAGAAGAACTCGAAGAGAACGAAAAGAAGTTCAGGACGTTGTTCCAGACAGCTAACGATGGGATAATGCTGCTTGATGAGGACACCATAGTTGAGTGTAATGAAAAACTCCTTGATATGTTCGAGGTCCAACGTGAAGATATCATCGGAAAGACTCCCTATGATTTCTCACCAAAAGAACAACCGGATGGAAGGGATTCAAAAGATTCCGCACTGATGTGGATCGAAGAAGCCTACAAAGGCGAGGAAAAGGTTTTTGAATGGGTGCACGAAAAGAAAGATGGGGGGTTGTTTTATACCGAAGTCAGTTTGAATTCGATAGAATTGAAAGGTAAGACGTATGTCCAGGCAATACTTAGGGATATATCTGAACGGAAGGAAGCAGAACGGAAATTAGAAAGAAGAAAACTGAAATATGAAACATTATTCCAAGATAATCCTGAAGCCGTGGTAGAGGTCGATAGTGATTTTAACATAGTAGAAGTGAACAAAAGATTTAGTGAACTCTTCGGTTATAGTGAAGAAGAAGTCAAAGGGAAATACCTAAACGATATCATAGTCCCTGAAGACAGGGTAGAAGAAGCAAAAAAACTGGATGAAACGTCAGTCAGTGAGGGGTATGTTGATCACGAAACCGTAAGGCTGGCTAAAGATGGAAGGAATATACCGGTGTCTATAACGGGAAGACCGGTGAAGTACGAAGGTGAAAACCATCATCTGGCAGTTTACAAGGATATTTCCGATAGAAAAATAATCGAGAACAGACTTAGAAAAAGAGAAGGGCAGTTGAAGGACCTTCATGCCGTTGCATACAAGATAGATGAAGCAAATACAGAGGAAGAAGTATGCAGGATCGCTGTAAACGCTGCAGAGAATATACTTGATCTCTCAGAGTGCAGCATAGACCTAGTAGATGATGATGGATACCTGGTAGTGAAGGCTATCTCTAGTGATGTTGATCCTGAGGGTATAGAAGAGAGCTCTGTGGAAGAAGGAGGTATAGCTGGAAAGAGTTACTTAGAAGGTAAGAGTTACATCATAGACGACGTACTCGAGGAAGAAGACGCAGAACCGGTGAAAGATGACTACAGATCTGCGATCAGTGTTCCGATCAAAGGTAAAGGAGTATTTCAAGCTGTTTCATCAGAGCCGGATCATTTCGATAAAAAGGACGTTGAGATGAGTGAACTCCTGATGAGTCACGTATCTCAAGCTTTGGAAAGGTTGGAGTCCATAGAAAGAGAAGATTTCCTTCGCTCATTATTAAGGCACGACCTGAAAAATAAGATCCAAGTTATAAATGGTTACCTTGATCTGGTGAAGGGATGTGAAATAGATGAGGAAGTCGATGAATACGTAAGGAGATCTAATACTGCAAGCCGTGAGATCATAGATATGATCGATAAAGTCAAGATGTTAAGAGATATCGAGAAAAAGGAAATCCAAGAGATCGATATTGTACCTTTAGTACGTGAAGTTGTAGATGCAGAAGAAAAGATGGCAGAGGATATGGAATTCGAGATACGATCCGATTGTGAAAAGTGTGAGGTTAAAGGTGGTCCGCTGCTAAGAGAACTTTTCACCAACGTGATTGGTAATTCTATAAAACATTCAGGAGGAGAAAAAGTCAAGGTATCTATCAAAGAAGGGGATGAGGATATCATCTGTTCAGTTGAAGACGATGGAAGGGGCATACCCGATGATATTAAAGATGAGATATTTCAAAAAGGTTATAAGAAGGGAGAAGATGCAGGATCGGGGCTGGGGCTTTTCCTTGTAAAGGAGATCGCTAAGGGTTATGATGGGAGTATAGAAGTGGGGGATTCCGATCTCGGTGGTGCTAAATTCATGATAAGACTCGAAAAGGTGACATGATGAATGATAAAGAAGAAATCGAAGAAGAACTGAAGATATACAAGAACAGATTAGAAGAGGCTATGGAAAAAGGCAAACTAGCATGGTGGGAGATGGAGCTTCCTTCTGGTAAAGTCAAGTTCAATGAAAGGAAAGCTAGGATGCTAGGTTATTCTCCTGATAGATTCGAGCATTATGAAGATTTCACGGAACTACTCCATCCAGAAGACTATGAAAAAGCTATGCAGGCTATGAGAGATCATATAGAAGGGAGAGCAGATAGATACGAAGTAGAGTACAGGATCAAGAAGAAATCTGGAGATTATAAATGGTTCAGGGATGTTGGAGGTATAACTGAAAAAATTTGGGATTCTAAGAAGGTAACCGGTGTAGTCATCGATATAGATGATAGGAAAAAAGTCGAGGAAAGGAAAGAATTGCTTCAAACCCTTCTAGGTCATGACATGAAGAATAAATTTCAGATCATACAGGGCTATTTAGAATTGATCGATGAGGAGTTCGATCTACCTGAAGAAGCTGATAAATATTTTAATAAGATCAAGAAAAGTAGTAATGTAGTAATAGACCTGATACATAAAGTAAGGACTCTACAAAAAGCGGAAGAAGAGGACATAGGTGAAATCGAGATCAAATCAGTATTACAGGATGCTGTAGAAAGATGTGAACCCATAGCAGAAGAAAAAGGTATCGATATACTTACGGAATTTTCTACCCAAGAGAGAGTTTATGCAGGACCGGTTTTAGAGGAGGTTTTCACCAATCTGATCGAGAACTCCATATACCACTCTGAAGGTAAAACTATAAAAGTTATGGTTGAAAATTTAGAGGATGAAGTTTTATCAAGGATCGAAGACGATGGTAAAGGTGTACCAGAAGAAAAGAAAGAAAAGATATTTGATAAAGGTTATACTACTGATGAAGAAAAAGGTACTGGATTAGGGATGTTCCTTGTTAAAACTCTGATCGAACGCTATGATGGAAAAGTGGAAGTCAAAGATTCTGAACTCGGAGGAGCGAGGTTCGATATTTATCTGAAAAGGTGTGACTATGGATAAGAAATTAAAAGATAAGCTGGATGAACAAGTCCTCGGTTCTCATATGTGTTGTATATATCGGAACAAAGAGGAACAGCTATCACTGGTATCCAAATATATATCCATCGGGTTGGAAAGAGGAGAGAAGTGTATCTATATCGTGGATGACAGAACGAAGAGAGAAGTGAAGAGGTCCCTCGAAGAGCTGGATGTTGATGTAGAGGGACATATAGATTCTAGGCAGCTTGTTTTCCTGACCAAGAAAGAGTCTTACCTGAAAGAAGGGTACTTCCATCCAGATGAGATGATAGAACTTCTACGAGAAAATGAAGAAAAAGCCCTCGATGAAGGTTACAAGGGACTTAGGGTGACCGGTGAGATGACTTGGGTCCTAACAGATCTTCCCGGGACTGAAAGACTTATGGAATACGAAGCAAAACTGAACCAGTTTTTTCCTGGTAGCAAATCCATGGGATTGTGTCAATATAATGAGAATGTTTTCTCACCGGAAATACTAGTGGACGTGATCCATACCCATCCTGTTATAGTTGTTTATGATTCTATCTATGATAACCATCGGTACATACCTCCGGATATATTCCTAGAAAAGATAGAAGGTGAGATCAGTAAGAAGCATTACGAGAATATCAAAGAAGATGTTATACAAAGAGGTCGGATGAAAGAGAAGGAGAAAGCGTTTAAAGAAGAACTCTTAAAGAGTAAAGAAAGGGTTTCAAATATCCTCGAGAGTACCTCAGTACCTACGTTCGTTATAGATCAAGAACATACGGTTATCCACTGGAATCGAGCATGTGAAAGGTTAACAGGGATAGCTAAAGAGGATATCTTGAGTACTAAAGACCAATGGAAGGTGTTTTATGATCATCAGAGGCCTTTGATGGCTGATCTTATAGTCGATGAAGCACCGGAGTCGAGAGTGGCTGAACACTACTCAGATAGATATACAAGATCTGACCTTATAGAAGGAGCGTATGAAGCCGAAGACTTTTTCCCTCATTTCGGCGAGGAGGGGAGATGGTTATATTTCACTGCAGCACCTTTGAGAAGTACCTCTGGAGAGATGATCGGA
>CAYNQI010000042.1:0-7616 GCA_964399335.1 uncultured Thermoplasmata archaeon
TGATATATATCCATATTTTTCTCCTCCTTTAAAATTCGATTCCTGTCAATGTTTTTGTATCTTCAACACCTTCAATAGACCTTATCCTATCAACTACGGTCTGGCCTAACTTGTTGAAGTTATCGGCTTGTATCTTCGCGATAAGATCATACTCTCCAAAAAGTGAATGTACTTCTTTGACCTCTTCAATACTAGTCAAAATCTTGTAAACCTCACGTTCTTCCGCAGGGGCTGTTTTTATCAACACAAATCCTATCGCCACTTTTATCACCTATATCCTGAAGTTAATACAATCATATAAATATTTTGTTTTGAGTTTATATGACCTTCAACTCTTTATCAGCATTAGTCAGCATCTCATATCCATCTTCCTTAACGACCACATTATCCTCTATACGAACTCCTCCGTAACCCGGTAAGTATATTCCCGGTTCGACGGTGAATACCATACCCGGTTCAAGTGTTATATCAACGCTCGGTGAGATGCCCGATCCGTCATGGACGGATAATCCAATGCTGTGTCCTAGTCCATGAGTAAACTTACCTTTAAATTCAGTAGAATTGATAACTTCTGCAGCGGCGTTGTGCACGTCCTCTCCTTTCACACCGGCTTCAATCATATCTAAGGCAGCCTGTTGTGATTCAAGGACCGTTTCGTACATCTTTTTTTGTTTGTCCTTGACTTTTCCAACAACATAAGTCCTGGTGATATCTGATACGTACCTTTTGTAAAGTGCTCCAAAATCAAAAAGTACGAATTCGCCATTTTTTACTTCTCTCTCACCGGCTGTATAATGTGGTTCAGCAGTGTTCGGTCCGCTCGAAGAGATTATGTCGAAGGCATCACCTGTAGCTCCTTTCTTCTTAACCATATAAGAGATCTCAGCAGCTAACTCGTATTCTTTGACACCTGGTTCAACATGTTCTACGATCTCTTCTGCAACCTCAGAAGCTATCTCACATGCTTTTCTGATACGTTTTATTTCTTCCTCATCTTTGATATTACGTGCCTCAGCGATCTCATCTGAGACGTCGATGATCTCGGCATCGGTGGCTTCCTTGATCTTTTTATAACCACTGTAAGTCAATTCAGAGGCATTCACTCCTATTTTATCCAGATCACTAAGCTTCTGCCCCATCCATTTTTCCCGGTCTTCTTTCTTCTTGATAGATTCCATAGGCATATCGGCTTTCTTTGCGCTTTCCGCCTCCAAGGCACTGATCATCAATTCTCCGGAGTGATCGGGGTAGAGTAGTGCCCCACATCCTTCGTACTCACCGACCACCAGTCCAGTGACATAAAAGAAAGTCATATCCACATGTGGTTTGGTTGAGTTGTATATGAAAATAGCATCCAAGTCCTCCTCGACTCTGTCATAAATGTTTTTGATTCTCGATTTCATGGACAAGAATCGATACGTGCTTTATTAAATTTTCACCAATCTAACTATACTTAATCTAAAAAAGTAGCTTATCAATTTCAAACAAATATCTTAACGTATCGTATCCAATGAGAAAGAACCCATCGTTATACCAGATTTACTGGCAGTATATTTAACCCAGTCTCGAGTCTGGACATCTCCCAGGCCTTCAACTTTAAGGTATGTCTGAAGCTGCTGATATTTGAACTCAACCTCTCCATCCATCATGTGGCCTAGCATGGATATATCCTGTTCACTGTGCATCCCTTTCTCTAGGGTGTACAAAGCAACCGCCTTATCACGTTTTCTCCTGCCTGAAAACGGCTGAAGTGTTTTGAAGGTGGTCGAAGTATCCAGATAAGCTATGAGTGTTGAAACTGACACGAAAGCCAATCTATAATATCGATGTTTTTTCTTGATTTTTTCAGCGAAATCCTCAACAGCTTCGGTTATTGCTTTGACATCAGATTGTTCATCTACATATTTGACATAATCTTCCTCTTTCAACTGTTCCTTCGCTTCACCCATACTAACAGAGTAAGCATCTACATAATATACAAGATCTCGGATCTCATACTCTTCATATGTCGGTAGTACGAATTTCATTTCTTCCCTTACTTCTTCAACGGTTTTATCAGTTATAACCCATATTGCAGGTACTCCCTTCTCTAACCCCTCGGCTATAAAGGAATTGATCAACACGCCTTTACCTACATGGGGTGGACCGTACATCGATACGTTAGAACCTAAGGGGATACCACCCAACATCAGATCATCTAACCTTTGAGTCCCGGTCTTAGCTTTTTCTTGTTCGATCTCCTGTAGGATCTCTTCCTCCCTTTCCTGTAGTTCTTCATCAATCAAGTCTTCCTCTCTAGCTCTGAGTTCACGTTCTTTCTGTTCTATATATTTAGTTTTAGCTTTCAATTCCTGTTCTTTACGCTCGATCTCCTTTTTAAGGTCTTCAAGTCTTCTCTGTCTTTCCTGTTCGGTCATATCTCCTAATTCTTGTTTTTTAGCTTCAAGCTCTTTTTTCTGTTTGGTTATCATCTGTTCCCTGTGCATCAGATCTTCTTCTCTTTGATTCAATTCTTCTTCTTTATATTCTAATTTCTCTCTTAGATTGTCTAGCTGGTCCCGTTTCATACTGAGTTCATCTTGTAAATCCTGGATTTTTTGATCTTTTTCCTTTATTTGATTTTCTTTATTTTCTATTATGTTTTCTTTTTCTTCCAAAACCTCTTGTAGCTCATCATCTCCGATCTCACTATAATCTATAGAACTTTTAGAAGAGTCAAGTTCTTCTTTCAACTGTTGATTCTCATTTTTCAACTCTTCGATTTTTTCGTTTAATTTTTCATCTCCACCCTCTTCATAAACCACCTGCTCTGGTTGGGCCTTTTTTTGTGATTTTAGGTATTTAAGCATGGCTACGCTGCCTTGTTTAACTTCATCGATTTCCTGATTTAGTTCCTCTTTTTCTTCTTCCAGTCTGTCTATTTGTTCTTGAAGTTCGTTAACTTGTTCTGTAAGCTGAGCGTTCTCTTCAACGATCTCTTCAACTTCATAATCCCCTGATTCCATCCTTTCTATTTTTTCTTTGAATCTTTCCTTTAGAGCATCTACTGCCCCCATTTTTGAATCTAAATCATGCTCCTTTTCTTTGATTTCTTCTTTTAATTCTTCTCGCTCATCTTCAAAAGTTTCTTCTCCTAACCAACTTGAAAAAGAATCCTCATCCCCTGTTAACCAGGCTTTCAAAGCTTCATTATCTTCACCAGGTATATCTTCTCCATCATCCTCTACTATTTTGTCCTCTTGTTTAGCTTGTTCTATCTCCTCACTAAGTAGACCTCCTAAATCATCTTGATCCCCTTTTCCAGTTAACCATTCAGAAAGAGCTTCATCACCAGATTTACCATTTTTAGATTTCTTCTCTTTTTTTTCAAGAAGGTCAGTTGCTTCAGTCTTCAACTGTTCTGCCTTTTCAATATCGAATCCATTGATACCTTCTATTTCGTTAACATCTGCTTTAGAAATAGATTCCAATCCAGTAAAGCCGGTTTTAAACAAAAGCTTCGCTGTATCCTCCGTAACCATGGAGATTTTTTTCAATTCGGCGATAACGGCCTCTTTGTCCCTATCAGAAAAACCACCAACTAATTCTCCCCCTCCTGGTTTCTCAGATCCAACGGGAGTGTTTTTAGAACTTTCAGCCATGATATATACACATCTTTTTTCCGGCTTTTTGTATTTTCATTCCTAAATAGTCATTCAATATATATTTTTTTACATTAGCTATATTTTCATACTCAGATACTACTATTCGAGTGCAGTATTAATTAATTTCGATTTTGTATTATTTATAGGTTTCCTACATCTAGCCTTGGCTTCAATATTTCTTTATCTTATCTAGAAATTTCTTGATAAATACAGGAATTAATATCCATAATAATAATACAGAAAATATAGCTTGTACTTCAAGTTTAACCAATAGATAAGTCGATATAACGGCAAATATCAAAGTTATTATTGCACCAGTCTTATGGATTTTTCTTAAATCAATCAATTTTGATCACTTTAACATATAATTTTATACACTTATTTGTTTTTTCGACAAGATAATATATAACGAATTGTTGTGGAATTAACATGAACGATGAGGATAGTAAAAAAATCACAATGGCACATGGAGCTGGCGGAGAACTGATGGACGAGTTGATAAACGATCTAATACTTCCTCTTTTTAAATCTGAACTAGGAGATATCCCACTCTCCGATCTCGATGATTCAGCTGTGGTCGACGATATCGTGATCACGACAGACGGTCATACTGTAAAACCAATATTCTATCCAGGGGGGGACCTAGGAAGTATATCGGTGGCAGGTACCGTGAACGATCTCCTGGCAGTGGGTGCAAAGCCGTTAGCCCTTACAGGAGCTTTAATTTTACCTGAGGGGGTTTTGATGAGCGATATTAAGCGGATCTTATCTAGCGCTGCTGAAACATGCCAAGAAGCAGGTGTATCTGTAGTCGCCGGAGATACGAAAGTGGTTGAAAGAGAAGATTTAGATTCACCACTCATGACCACAACCGGTATCGGAAAACGCCACCCACTTATGGATAAGAATATGGAAAGAACTGGCGGGAGGAGGACAGACTGGCTTTCAGACAATAACCTAAAAGATGGAGATAAAATAATTGTTACTGGAACTGTTGGAGATCACGGGATAACAATACTTTCTGAAAGAGAGGGATATGGATTTCAAGGGAAGGTTATGAGTGACGTTGCCCCATTGGTAGATGTGATGCATAATGCATTAGAGGTGGGTGGTGTCGCTTCTGCAAAAGATCCAACTAGAGGTGGCCTAGCTAACTCACTTAATGAATTTGCTTCCAAATCCAAGGTCGGTATAGAAGTTGAAGAAGATAAAATACCCATCAAAGACTGGGTGAGAAATGCTGGGGAGTTACTCGGGATCGACCCTCTTACAATCGGAAACGAAGGTAAATTCGTCATGGCTGTTGAAGGTTCTTTGGCCGAAGATATCGTAGAAGCTATAAAGAAAACTGAAAATGGAAAAGACGCATCTGTGATAGGAGAGGTCAAAAAAGATATCGATGGTGTTGTTTTAAAAACTGGTGTTGGAGGAACAAGGATATTAGAACCTCCTGTTGGTGACCCCATACCTAGGATCTGCTGATCTGGATATATTTCCACAAACCTATAACTGCAGTTATTGTTGAAATACTAAACAGTGGGATCAGTGGTATATTTGTTTCATCTTCCTTCTGGCCTATCCAAGACTCCTCTTCCTTAACTATTACATTTACTGAGTCAGTGTTCCAATTCCCGCATCCGTCTTCGACATATAACGTGATTTTGTAAGTACCAGTCTCTCTAAAGATAGTTGAATATATAATTCCATCTCCTTCGTAGTTTCCATTCGAATCTATGTCCCACTTGTAGATTTCTATGTTATTATCATCCCAGGAGTATTCAGCGTTTAATTCCACAACGCTGTTAACTGTAGTTTCAATATCCCTACCGGCATCAGCTATCGGGGGTGTGATGTCGTCCCTCCAATCTGATAAAAATACATCTGAAAAATATTTGCCTAACCTTTCGTTTTCTATGATAACTCCTGCTTCTCGGTTCTGTAAAACAGAATTAGAATTCCAGTTTATACTTGATACTAGGACTTTACTTTCATCGACTATCATACCTTTGTTGTGAATCTTAGACAATCCATGTTGATACGATAAAAGTTTGGCTTCTAAGTCAAGCTTTTTTTCATCAGCTATAGAATTAAGCATATTAACTAAACCATCATTTCCTAAACCATTTGTGTAATTATCTAAGTTATACCAGGTTGAATCAAGAAGGATTTTTACTTCGACACCCTCTTCAGCCTTTTTGATTATACTTGAAATAAATGGGTTCTCACCAAACCCCCAGTTTCTTACGTAAAATTGCTGCAAATATATGGACTCTTCAGCAGATTCTATCATTTCAAGTATCGAGCTTTTTGATGTGTCGGGGGATATAACTGGCCTAATCTCAACCTCTTCTGTCATCCCTAAAGGTTCAAAATTTCTAGAATGGTATCCGATATAATCGTCGGTATTATTGTAATCGAAATCCTCGATATTATCTGCTATAAATTCATCACCGTATCTCATGTCACTCTGAAAAACTTGGGAATAATAATCAGCAATATCTTTGTTCTCGAGAACCACACCCCATCCTCTGTTTCCATAAGTAGGATTAACTGGATAACCGGTATATCCAAAATTTTCAGATGAGATCAAAACCCTTTCTGAATCAGCGACCATCATCTTTGAGTGTAAGAAACGATAAGGTGAATATCCATAATCCCCCATCAGATATACTTCCCCTCCTGATATCTTGACTTTGCTTAAACAAGTCCTTACCTCTTCACTTAAACCACCGACTGGAACACCCTCGGCTAGTAAATTTATTTCAACACCATCTTCAGCTAGATCTGAGATCATTTTAGTGATCTTTTTGTTTCTAAGTTCGTAGATAGCAATTTTTAGAGACGATTCGACCTGATCTAAAAAATCGATCATGACTTCTTTTGAATTATCTGGAGAAACGAATGCTGTGGTGTTCCCTTCGTAAGAAAAACTTTCTTGTTCAAAATCAGAATGTCCTACTTTCCAGTCACGGGACCAATTCCAATCTTCTGCAGTATTGGTATCTTGATCCTTTCTTTTGGCATAACTTGCATATCCCAATGTTCCAACCCGTTCACCAGTCCATCCTTCACCTCCATCTCCGTTTCCATAATAGAAAACATCTGAAAGGACACCATCAGTGTATACTAACAGTTCATCTTCTGTATTTGCCAGCTTAAAATTACCACTGGTTTCAAAGTCTTTGTACATGACAAGGTCCGGTTCTGCGTGCCATATCTCCTCGTAACCAGCATTGTCAGCAGCTATAACTATTTCTTCTCCTTCTTCGAAGTATAGATCATTAATGGTCAGATTCCCTTCAAAATCCGTTAAAATCAATTCTTCGATCATACCGGTATCACCCCAATTAGAAAGAACTATGTATTCACATCCAGGATGACTTTTGTAGTACACCTCGGTGATCTTGATATCCGGTTCTGATTCCGCCATGACAGGCTGTGGGAAGATAAATAAAATGACCAATATTACAGCAGCCAATCTCTTCATGTTTCAATGGGAATAGAACATCTATATAAAACCCTTGGACACCGTATCCCAAGAAGCTTATATAACACAATTCTCTATATCGGAGTCGATGCCGAGGTAGCTAAGTCTGGCCTAAGGCGGTGGCCTCGAGAGCCATTGGTGCTTTGCACCACAGGAGTTCGAATCTCCTCCTCGGCGCTTTCATCAACTTTTGAGCGAAGCGATAAAGTTTGAAAGCAAGAAGAATCTGTTGATTCTTTGGCGTTCACTTTACGTTCGCTTCCATGTCGTCGGAGATTCGAAAACTGTTCAGAATCCTAACGGATTCTAAACGCTCACAAGACTTCGTCTTGTTCGTCTCCTCCTCGGCGCTTTCATCAACTTTTGAGCGAAGCGATAAAGTTTGAAAGCAAGAAGAATCTGTTGATTCTTTGGCGTTCACTTTACGTTCGCTTCCATGTCGTCGGAGATTCGAAAACTTTGAGAGAATATTTTCCATCTCACAT
>CAYNQI010000043.1:0-7253 GCA_964399335.1 uncultured Thermoplasmata archaeon
CCCATCCTTCGGCGTTCGGGGCGCCGGAACCCGAATTCAAATTTCGGCGGGCCCACTCTATCTTTTTAATTTTTAGGGATATAGCTCACACTACGTAATAACATCTAAGACAATTATCAGATTCATATCTAACTGTCCATCTCCATCCTAGATGACCAAACACCATCTGGTATATCATCATAAACGGATTGTTCTTCATCTCCCTGAGATTCTCTTTCCATTTGCGATTCGATGAGATCTAGAATCTTTTCTCTCCTGAATAACCAATAGTGTATCCTCCACTCCCTACCATCATATAAGGTGGTTTCTTCTCTTTCAGTTGTTAACAATCCAGCATCCTCCAGCATATAGAAAACATCCCTATCTTCCTGTTCTAAAATATTATCTATGATCCTTTCACTATATCCAAAGAAATTTAACACGTGTTCAGCCATCATCCTAGCGGCACTTTCCTGCATAGTGCGACCATCGACGCTGTTTTGAATGGCACCAGTTAATTGTTCGATAGTGAGAGCTGTTGATAAACCGTTCTCTTTTTCTTCATCCTCGGCCATAATGATCAATACCTTGTACTCTATTATATAAATTGGTAGTTTGTCCTATAAATATATTTCGTCTAGGTAGGTGTCCAGAATCTAATCTATAGGTTTCCTAAATTCATTCCACCCGTCTTTAACTCGTTGAACAGGTATGTCTTGATATGAATCTAATTCCCGGTAAAAATTATGATCGAAGTCGGAACAAAGTAACTGCCAGTTCTCCCAGTGGCCCATATTCTTCCACTGCCAGCCAGCATCCAATTCCAAATAATGGTATCGGCCATGTTCTTTCCACGTGATCTCGATTATACCGAACTCAACTGCTAATTCGTAGAGAATTCTCCCTAATAGTACTGTTTTCCCACTACCCTGTTTTAATTGGTACCCAGTTTTTAGCATCTTTGGATGTTTTACTCTTATAGCATTTAGACCTTCAGCTTCGCCAAGAGAAGAATTGGTTTTATCCATGGTCAAAAAGTATACACCCTTCCTTAGATCGATCTCTTGTACGAACGTTCTAAACTGATCCCTGATAAGTGAGTCAGCGTTCTGAAGTTTTGTACTATCTTCACCGATATATCTCAACTGAGGGGGATTTGTCTTCCCAACAACTAAAACTGTATAACCTGAATTTCCCTTATTTTCTTGTAAGGTATGTAGCTCCTGAAGTGCCCTGAAACCTATCCTACCAATGTGGGTCAATCTACCTTTGCTTTTATGATTAGCTGCATTCTCTATCTCCTTCATAACCACACCAGGAACTGCAAAAAGTATCCATTTTGGGATCTTCGAATAAGAGTAGGGATTCATCTCATCCAGAGAATTAAGGAGGTGTTCTGAAATTATACAATTGTATAACAAGTTAGTATCTAATCCTAAAATAAGATCCTTATTGCTGGCTAGTTTCCTTGAAACTTTATCTAGGTCATATGGTTCTATCAAACCACTGCGAGTCATAGCTGATGTTAGATTGTTTAAAACATTGCCTTTATCCGCAACGATATCGATAGTGTAATCAGATGGGCTACCTCCGATAGTCATCAACTTATCAGTCGGCCCTTCTTCACCTTCAGAGGGCTTCGAGTTGACAACTAGATTGCCGATATTGCTTTTCAATAGACTTGATAGCATCTGAAGGACTGGAAAGTCCAGTAACCTATTTTTGTTTACAAATTTTTTCCAGTTCATTTTATTCCTCAAATAATCTTTGGGTCATCCATCGTGGATCAAATTCCTCGAGGTCATCATAACCTTCACCAGTACCTACGAACAATATCGGTTTGTTAACTGCATGACCTATGGATAAAGCTCCACCACCTTTAGCATCGGCGTCGATCTTACTTAAAATCACTCCATCAATACCGACGGCTTCGTCGAATTTCTGGGCTTGATCAACTGCATCGCTTCCTGTCAAGGCATCTCCAACGAAGATCACCATATCTGGTTCTGCGACTCTTTTGATTTTTTTCATCTCATCCATAAGATTAACGTTGGTCTGCATCCTTCCAGCAGTATCGATCAAAACTATATCTTTACCTCTAGCTGAGGCATGCTCGATAGCGTCGTATGCTACAGCCGCTGGATCACTGCCCTTAGAATGCATGATAACTTTCACGCCTAGCCTTTCACCGTGTTTCTGTATCTGCTCTAAAGCTCCCGCTCTAAATGTATCTGCTGCCGCGAGTACACATGAGTATCCATTCTTCATCAATCTATGTGATATCTTAGCGATAGTTGTGGTTTTTCCAGTGCCATTTACACCTACGAACATGATGGAAAAAGGTTTCTCAGTTTTTTTAACTCTTTTATCAAAATCTATTGATTCAACATCAAGTGCTGATTGTACAGCTTTTTTGAGGCTTGTTTCGATAACATCCTCGATTTCATAACTTCTATCTATCTTTTTGCCCAATAAATTATCTTTCACGTCATCTTGTATCTCTTCAGCGATAGGTAATGCTACATCCGCCTCAATGAGTGATATCTTCAAGTCCCATAAAATCTCATCAAGTTTCTTTTCCTTGATCTTGGAACCCCACCCATCTACAAAAGCTTCCTCTGGGGAGTCCTCAACACTTTTTTTACTAGACTTTGTTATATTCGATAATTTACTCTTTAACTTCTCAAACATCTGTCCGCTCTCCAACGCCCAAAAGTTGAACTATTTACATCTGTCCTTGAGATTGTAGTTCTTGATATTCCTGTCTAACTTCTTGTTCCAATTCCTGAGCCTGATTTTTCATCTCGTTAAAATCTTCTTCAAGATCCGCTTTGGTATCTTCGAACTCCTTCTTCCTTTCTTCAACGATATCCATGGCTTCGTTTACTTCTTTTTCCGCAGAAACATCCGCACCTAAACCTATCAGAACCTTATCATTATCCCCCACTTTTGATTGGATAAATGAATTTGCTCCGATAGGAACCAATAATTGGCTTCCTTGTTCTTTTTCGCTGTACTTTTCCATGGTCTTTTTTGCTTGATTATGGCCTTCTATCAACTCATCGATGAAATCCAGTTGGTTCTGAAAAGCCTCGACCTGCGAATTGAGCTGTTGTAACCTATTTACTTTCTGTCTAAATTCTTGCTGATTTACCATATTATCTAATTCTCCCTTGCTAATAAATCTTCTATATACGCGTCTTCAACTTGTTCTTTATCTATCTCGTTAACGCCTCTAATGTTTACATTAGTACGTTTGACTCTATGTTTGCTACCCAGGAGAGAATATATTTTTTCCCTAGCTGATTCTTCATCATCTCCAACTACTTCTTTTGCGAAGTCCTGCCAGTCTGTTCTCCTGCGCCCCATTCGGAATTTACCTTTCACTTTGTATACTTTCATCTGTAACACCTTTTGATCGTTGATGAAACGATTTTAACCAACTCATGATGAGGGGGGTATTAAAAATTAACCCTTTAAAAGATATATAGGAGTATTTCTAGAATATCTGTTATAAGGCTCAAATTACAAAGCACAACAGATAAATACCCCATCTCCGTAAACACGTTTTAAGTAGCGGGATCGGATCCCGCCGGAGATGTGCCCTTTACAGGGTGAATCCATAAACAGCGAATAAAGTGGTTAAAATGGCAGAAGAAGAATTCACGTTAGAAGAAGACGAAGATAAGGTAGAAGACAAGAAAAGTATGTACAAGTACATAGAAGATGCTTGGAAAGACCCTGATGAGGGGTACTTAAAACAATTGCAGTGGGAACGTATCCAAGAATGGAGAAGAGAAGATAATTTTACACGTGTTGAAAGACCCACTAGATTGGATAAAGCACGAAAATTGGGTTATAAAGCGAAACAAGGTTACGTTATAGTACGGTCAAAAATTAGGAGAGGGGGACTGAGTAAAAGTAGACCTAAAGGTGGACGTAAACCAAAAAAGATGGGTTTGAAAAAAATAACTCCTAGAAAAAATCTACAGCGTATAACAGAAGAGAGAACTTCTAAAAAATATCCTAATTTAAGAGTACTGAATTCATACTGGATAGGACAAGATGGTAAGCACAAATACTACGAAGTAATAATGGTGGACCCGCATCACCCAGTTATCAAAAATGATGAAAAGATCAACTGGATTTGCAAAGACTCACAGAAAGGAAGAGCCTTCAGGGGATTGACTTCAGCTGGAAGAAAATCAAGGGGCTTACGAAAAAAAGGTACAGGCGCTGAAAGGTCCCGACCTTCAAAACGAAAAACTGAAAGATAAAAATACCCCTTACCTTATACATTATTTATATGCTAACCAATACTCAGGTCTACGCATTGTTTTTCCTCGTAGGTTGCTTTTCAGTTAAATCGTTGTTAGATTTGCAGTCCTGGGAATCTAGGAAGAATTTATGGGAGTTATGGATCGTTTTTATAGTGGCTATGGTGGGACATGATGCTGTATTACAACCTAATACAACAATATTTCTAGGTGCGAAATGGGGTTTATTGATAGCTGTAACATTATTCTTTTATTTTAAAGATATAAAGTTTCTGATACTCGATGATAAAATTGCCTTGATAGCTGCCTTAGCTCTATTGAGCCCAATAATGACTCCTTTTATGATACTAATCTATACGGGGCTGGTTCTTTTACTAAAGAAAAAACTCAAACTTGGTTTTAGCCATACTAAAAAAATACCTACTTTACCTGTGTTAACTAGTGCACTTGTTTTTACTATAATATTATTTCTATTCTACTGATTCATTTTACGTAAGGTAAAAGGTAATGACGGAGTGCAGAAAGTATATTCGCTTTTGACCCTCGTATAAAAACATTCAGACTAGACATATCTAAAAGTAAAGAAGGATCATCATGATCTAAATTTACGATATCTTTGACTTCCTCGAGGGGGATCTGGTACCATGATTCACCATCAGACAATAAAAGACCATCATCTGTGATGTATAATTTACCTCCACCAGAAGCCAGATTATATTCTTTTGAATTGTCTTTCATGGTGAAATCAAAATGTACGATATCAATTAGCCTAGCGAACATCTATTATCAAGAGTTTTGTAAGTCATATTTATAATTTAGCCCTTCTTTAATTAATTCCATCAATTCGTCAAGATTGTCCTCTTCTAAAGCAGATATATGCAATCTTTGGTTTTCTTTTTCTTCGATATCAGATTTATTATCGATTTCGATAAACTTGACTTTTGGGAAACTCTCCTTTAATTCGTCAGCTAAAGCTTCTTGATCTTCTAAGGGATAACCACAGGTTCCAGAGGGGTCGTACAAAAATAGTATGAGATCTGCTAGACTTTCCAAGGCGTTAACAGCCTGTTTCTCGATATTATTCCTCTCTTCACTTGGTCTATCAAGCAAACCAGGGGTATCCAATAACTGACATTTATGCCTTGCCAACTGGAAATGACCGATACCTACTTCCTTGGTCGTAAATGGGTAAACAGCCACTTTAGGTTTACCGCTGGATATCTTAGAAACCAATAGAGATTTGCCTACATTTGGATATCCTGCCACTACTACGGTAGGTATATCTGTCCGGATATCTGGAAGAGAATTCAACTTTTTCCTACACTCCGCTAAAAATCTAAGATCCTCATCAATTTGATTAAGTATCGAAGAGGTTCTTCCATAGGCCTGTCTTCTGATCTGTTCCATCTCTTCAACAGTTTCCTTTTTCATCAAATTTCTGGCAGACTCCATAAGGATTCTTTTGGTTCTCCGTTTCGCCCAGTTCACAGCACCGATACTCTTCTTTAACTCATCTATGCCTACCATTATGTCAATGATCTCATTATAGAATTCCGGAAGAACATCTATAGACGGGAATTCCTCTTCGTATCTCTTCAAAGTATCTTCTAGAGTGTGAGCAACTGTATTCAATTTGGCGGAATTTGTCTTTTTTGTGGACTCCTCTCTAGTAGCACCCTCCTTACTTTTCTTCGATGCTTTTCTAAAAGCTTTATCTAAGAGCTGTTGTGAAGTCAATATAGGTGATATTTTAAAGTCCATGAGGGTGGTTAAAATCTCATATCGGTTAAATTTACCGGAGCTTACAACGAAAACGCTTAAAAAGGACCTGTTTCTTGAACCGTAATAGGTGCCCCGAATGGAAGAAGGAGACCTAGTTTACGTGGATTACGATATATGGATAACGCCTGATAACGAGGATGAAGAGCCTATACTCTTCGATACCACAGATGAAGAAAAAGCTGAGGAAGAAGAGATCTATGATGAAGATGCATCTTATGGTCCTAAACCCCTCGTCATCGGAGAAGGAGAGATCATAGAAGGTTTCTATGAAGCTTTATTGGAAAGCGAAGTTGGAGAAGAGAACTCAGTCGAAGTCCCTCCAGAAAAAGGGATAGGTAATAGAGACCCCGGTAAAATAGAACTTTTCAGTAGGAGAGAACTAGATCGAAAAGGTATCGATCCGATGGTTGGTAAAGAAGTCGAGATAGATAACAGAAGAGGTACTATAATCCAAGCTACTGCAGGTAGGATAAGAGTAGATTTCAACCATCCTTTGGCCGGTAAAACTCTAAAATATGAATTTACAGTTACAGAGAAACCAGCTGAGGAAGAAGATATAGTTAACGCTATCTTCGAGAAGAACTTCAGAAAATCTGATATCGAGGTTAGTAAAGAAGATGATAAAATCGATATTTTACTTCCCGAAGAATGTAAGTACGACCAGAGTTGGATGGTTAGTAAATATCGGGTCGTTGGAGATCTTCGTAAGTTCTTAGATGTAAAAACTATTAATTTCATAGAACAATACGTTGAAGAGGAAGATGAAGAAGAAGATATCGAAGAAGAAGAGTTACTAGAGGAATTAGACGAAGAAGTTGAGGAAGAACTCGAAGAAAATGAATCTGAAGAGAGCGAAGAGTAAAATAAAAACATCTTCCCTTAAAAACCCCTTCCTATTACCCTTTAAAAGTGTTGACTTAACATGACTCTTAGGATGACCCACAAACAGATGATAGTCCTTTATATATTGATTGCACTATCTATAGGTTTATTGTCTTTCATGTTGGGTCCTGGTGGTTCAATTTATGTCACATTGGGTCTCATTGTGGTCTTTATTATATATAAGATTCATAATTATACGGTGAAAGATAACGAATGAGGGGGAAATTCTTTATTAATAATAAATGTAATATATTCATTGGGCTAATTGGTGTAAATTAATGAACAATATTTTTATCACCGGTGCATCAGGGTCTGGTAAAAGCACTTTAGTTC
>CAYNQI010000044.1:0-7126 GCA_964399335.1 uncultured Thermoplasmata archaeon
GGACATATGTCTTACCTTCTTCTTGATGGTAATACACTCGGTATTTCCCGACTCTAAGTCGCCAAAGACCTTCTGCGATCTTCTTGATATCTCCTCTACTCTGTTCATCGAATTTGATTACTTTGTCTATTATCCTTTCTATCTCTTTTTTAAAAAAATCCTTTAACTCATTCTTTGAATTAGGGCTCCAAAGAACTGTCATTCGAGTTCCTTCCTCAATCCTTCAGTAGTCGACCTCTCGTCTTCTTCAATCTCTCTTTGTATGCTGTAAATCACTTTCCTTATACATTATACAAAGAACCGAAAAATCAAATTACACCCACCATCCTAGGTTCCAAACATGAAGATACCGAGAGCACTCACCATCGCAGGTTCGGACTCCGGAGGAGGAGCCGGTTTACAGGCCGATATCAAAACTTTCACAGCGTTCAACGTTTTCGGAACCGTAGCGGTCACTTCTATCACAGCCCAGAACACAAAGGAAGTAACAGATATCCACGACGTACCCGTAGAAACCATAGAAGCTCAGATAGACGCGGTTCTCACCGACATAGGTACTGATGGCGTTAAAACCGGGATGCTCTACGACAAAGATATAATCGAAATGGTCTCAGAGAAGATAGTTCATTACGACCTTGAACCGGTGGTGGACCCTGTCATGGTCACCAAGAGAGGAGACCCTCTACTCGTTCCATCGGCCGTCAAAACGTATAAGACAGAACTGATTCCAAAATCCCAGATAGTCACTCCGAACATCCGCGAAGCGGAACTTCTTACCAATATGGACATCGACTCCATGGAAGATGCAAAAGAAGCAGCTAAAGATATCTATGAACTCGGTGCTGAACACGTGGTGATCAAGTCTCTAAAAAAGAACAACCGAGTCATCGACCTTTTCTACTCAAACAAAGAATTCACCGAATACACATCCAAACCTTTCAAATACCACAAACACGGGACAGGATGCACTTACTCCGCAGCCATCACAGCCAACCTCGCTAAAGGTAAGAGCGTCAAAGACTCCATAAATACAGCTAAATCCTTTATCGACGATGCCATAGAGAACGGTTTAAACATAGGTTCCGGTGAGCATCCAATCAACCATATGGTTTGGTCGAAATAAATCTTCAAGTGACATCCATTATTCGGTTTTACGACATCCTCCTACAGGGCAGAGCCGTCGGGTTTCCCTACAGATAGGAGAAAAAATGTTCTGCCCCTTCGATCATCTAAGGTTTACAGGCGATAGTATTGCCAAGCTGCCGTCAAACCAATTCAGAGTTATCCCGTTTTACTTCGTTACACGAACCGTGCTTACTTTTGTTAAAGCGGACACCTACCGCTAGTTTGAACCAAAACACCGAGAGGTCGTCTCGAACGAAAGATATATGACATCGGCAGGATATATAACGTACCTTGAACCATAATAAACCATTGAGATCATGTCACCTTTAGAAATAATATCAGGTATTATAGCCCTTCTTATCGGGCTTTTGTTAGGCATTCAGAGAGAGTACCGCGCCTATAAGACAGACAGAAAAGTATTTTCAGGGGTCAGGACATTCACATTAGTTTCATTATTTGGATTCGCAGCTATAAAATTCTTCAGTGATGAACCGGTTAAGGTCTATTTGATAATCGGTATCTTTGTTACCACTTTCTTATCTATACCTATACTAAAAAAGAAATTATCAAAGCCCGGCATGACCACATCTGTTTCACTTGTTCTGACTTTACTTTTAGGGATGGTCGTGGGTTATGGTCTTTTACTCGAGCCGATACTGATATCACTTTTTATCTTTATCATCCTCATGTTCAAAAAGGAAATGCACAAGTTCGCCTCTATTTTAACAAAGCAAGAGCTGTCTAGTGCTGTTAGGTTTATATCAGTAGCTATAGTATTACTACCTCTCGTCTACGGTATAGGTGTGATACATCCATTGATAGGCCCAGGTAAACTTTTCGATACTGTAAAAACCGTTCTTATGATAATATTTGTTTCCTCGATTTCATTTACAAGCTTCCTAGTGATCAAGATCATAGGAGCTGAAAAAGGTATGAAGATATCTACATTTTTAGGGGGTTTTGTAAATTCGGCTGCATCTACTGCATCTATATCTCAAAAATCAAGTAAAAATCCTTCCTTATTATCCGTCTCCATGATATCTGTCCTACTAGCCAACACATCCATGATGATCAAAGATCTTATTTTGATTTTAGTACTTACTAGTGGTGAAATTTTTAATTCGATAATCCTGCCGGTGGGGATTTTGATATCGGTATCTTTTGCGATTATAATTCTTTTTAGAAAAGATGATGGCCATTTAAGTTCATTCGAGCTTGAACTAGGCACTCCCTTTGCCATCATCCCTGCAGCAAAATTCGCGATGATATTCTCTTTGATATCTGTGTCAGCATTTTTCCTCAGAACATATTTAGGACCTTATGGAGTGTATGCAGTGGCCGTTGGAGGTGTTGTTTCTACCACTTCTGTTTCTGCTTCTTTAGCTATGCTTTACACCGGCGGTGAGATAAGTGCTTTCACGACGGCCATCACTCTAGTCTTAGCCTTGGCATTGGGTTCACTCTCGAAGATCACTATAATACGAATTTATGATGAAAAACTAATGGAAAAAGCGTATCTTCCGTTAGTTATCATCGCTTTTGCAGCATTTTTAGTGTCTTTTTTGATATTTTTCATGGGAAAATAGTTAAATAATATCAAAGTAAAGAGGACTTGATGTTAGGTATCAGTTCAGGTATAATAACAGCATTGATTATCATTGTAGCCTTTTTCATTATATTTTCAGTACTTGAAAAATTAGGTTTTCTAGAACGGTTCGGTTTAGAAATGACCATCCCTTTCTTGATATGGCAGACTCAAAGAGGAAGGAAATTTATAGATAATACAGCTCAAAAAAGAAAACGATTTTGGAAGAACTACGGTAGTTTCGGTATAATTGTAGCCTCGGTATGTATGGTTTTGATCATGATCCTTGTGGTGTGGTCAGCTATGCTCGCATCACAGATACCGGCAGACCAAGCTCCTACGGCGGACATGGTTCTAGCGATCCCCGGAGTCAATCCACTCATACCCATATGGTACGGTATCGCAGGACTGGCTATTTCGATAATAATACATGAATTCAGTCATGGTATCTTAGCACGTGTAGCCGATATAAAAATAAAATCTTTAGGCCTAGCTTTTCTAGTCGTACCACTTGGAGCCTTTGTAGAACCAGATGAGGATGAGATGGGAGCCCTACCGAAAATAAAAAGGAGTAGGATCTATGCTGCAGGACCTACTACGAACGTGGTCTTGGCAGTAGTTTTAGTTTTGATCTTTTCAATGATATTTATGGGCTCGATATCTGCAAAAGAAGATGGAGTGATAATCAATCAGATGTCTGGTGGTTCTCCCCTTTACAACCTAGATATAGAAGGTGGGAATGAGGTAATTGAGATAAATGGAGAAAATATAGCCGGCATAGATGATTTCTATAGTTTGAATATCGATCCAGGTACAGAGGTGAACGTTACGATATTCGATGGTACTGATGAGCGTATCTATCAAGTAAAAACTGGCCTTGTGGTTACAGGGGTAGGAGAGGGTTATCCTGCATATGAAGCTGGTTTAGAAGTCGGTGATATCTTACTAGAACTGGGTGGAGAAAAGATAAAAAATCATCAAGATTTCTTTGATTATATGGACAATACTTTTGCAGAGGAAAGTCACCTAGTAAATTATACCAGAAAAGTTGATGGAGAATATCAAGAAAATACCACCGAGATGGTTTTGGTTGACAAGTATGAGGCTTATGAAGAGTTATTCCCCGCAGATAATAAAGAAGAATATAAAGGTAAAGGATACGCAGGTATAAGCGTGAATTACTTAGGTATCAGTGTATGGGATTCTGATTTTTTACCAGCCATGCTATCAAGACCATTCCAAGGGGCTGAAACTTTCAGTGAATACGTGGGTTCGGGTATGACATACATAGCATTACCCTTTTTAGGGCTCTCACCTGTTCCAGAAAATATCGCTAATCTTTACCAGGTAAATGGACCTCTTTCAATACTACCTACATCTAGTTTTTGGATTATCTCAAATCTGCTTTATTGGGTATTCTGGCTCAACCTTATGGTGGGTCTATTCAATGCCCTTCCGGCAGTCCCATTAGATGGGGGACACATATTCAAAGATGGGATCAGAAAATTAGCTGAGATGTTCAATATAGAAGAAAAAAGAAAAGAAAAGATCACATCTAGTGTTTCTTACGTCCTAGGTTTTACAATATTATTTTTACTGGTATGGCAGTTGATAGGACCAAGAATCTAACTTCTGACAATTTCAAATCCATCATCAAATATCAATGGGAAATAGTCCCGAGGATGATCTGTTTTTCTCATCTTCAGTACAGATAAGAAAAGATTCATGTTAGTTTCCTCTCTTTGAAGTTCTAGATGGATCGTACCATCGGATAAAAAACCCTCTCCTGCACTACTGAACTCTACCTCTTTAAATGGCATCTCGTGGACTAAAATCGTGGTGATCTTCATACTTCTCAACCATTCAAAGAATTTGAAAAGATCTCTTCGAGAATCCTTGAACTGAGCCATGGTTTTCAAAACAGGAAGAGAATCGATAACCAGTAAATCATTGTTTATGTTCTTTTTAAGATTCTTTACATACCTTCTAAAAACCTGTATCCAGTCCATGTTCTCCAATTCAGAAACCCGTGAGCGGATCAAACCGAGGTCTAATATACTCATCTTCCTATCGACTTCATTCCAATCCATACCTAGACCCTGCATGTTCTCGATCAAGCTATCACGGGTCTCCTCTAAAGATATGTAAACACTCCTTTTATCCTCTTTTAAGGCATTATGATATAAGATATTGAATGCTATAGAAGATTTCATAGATCCTGGTGGACCAGCTAAGAGTATTACACTACCATCTGGAATACCCCCTTTTAGATTTTCATCCAGACCCCTAACATAAGTTTTAATTCTTTTAATTTTTTTCCTAGGCATGGTTTATTCCCCTATGAAAAGGACTTTTACCTAATATATATAAACCCCCATATATGACTTTCGTCTAGCAAAACTTCTATTACTCACCCATAATATATTCATACCATGTTGGACTTCATAGAGGTTGCAATACTGGATAAAAATTCAGAGTTCAGAGGAGTCCCTCCAAAACAACTTATGGAAAATGCAGGGAAAGCATTGGCGGAAGAGATCTATGAAAGATATCCAGGAAAAAATATCATCTTTCTGTGTGGAACAGGTAACAACGGTGGTGATGGGTACGTTGCTGCTAGGTATCTCGGTGAATGGATGGATCTTGATGAAGTTAAGGTATTCCTGATAAAGGGGCCTGAAGGGATAAAGTCTGATCTCGCAAAAAAAAATCTAGATAAGTTAGACTGTAAAATTATCCGTGAGATAGATTTTAATGAACTAGAAGATCACGTTATCGTTGATGCACTTCTAGGAACAGGGATAAAGGGGAAAATAAGAGAGCCATACAGAAGCATTATACAGGATATTAATGAAAGTTCTAACAACATCATTTCAGTGGATTTACCGAGTGGACTTGGCGCCGATATTCAGGTGAAACCCGAACTAACAGTCACATTCCACGACTTAAAGAATAGTATGAGTAAAGCCAATTGTGGTGAGATAGTTGTGAAGGACATAGGTATCCCCAAAGAGGCTGAAAATTTCACCGGTCCTGGAGAACTGCTGCTTTATCCCGTTCCCGAAACAGGATCGCATAAAGGTGAAAATGGAAATTTACTGATAATCGGAGGCGGACCTTATACCGGTGCACCGGCCTTAGCAGGATTGGCCGCTTATAGAGTTGGAGTTGACCTAGTACATTTTGCTGTACCGAATACCATCAAAGATGTGGTCGCTGGATTTTCGCCGAGTTTTATAGTACATCCATTAGAAGGGAGTAAGTTAGTTGAAGATCATGTAGATAAATTATTAGACTTATCTGAAAAATGTGATGCAGTGATATTAGGACCTGGAATAGGAGATGGTGATTCTACTAAGAAGGCCTGTAGAGAGTTTATAGAGCGAGTAGAAAAACCACTAGTGATCGATGCTGATGGTTTAAAGTCAGCTGCTGAAAATCCTGAATCACTGTCCAAGAACACCGTTATCACTCCACACTCTGGAGAGATCCAGATGTTCGACGAGGGATCAGAATCCATGGAATTGGCGGATAAGTTGGCTAAGAAATATGATATCACTGTAATCCTCAAAGGGGAAACTGATTACATAACTAATGGAGTCAGAAGCAAGGAAAATGATTTTGGGGGCCCGGCTATGACTGTCGGTGGTACCGGCGATACCCTAGCAGGGGTCGTTGGTGGTTTGCTTTCAAAACGGATGAGTTCATTCGATGCTGCGAGGTTAGGAATATTCATCACATGTAGAGCCGGTGAGTTAGCTTTCCAAGATTTTTCATGGGGGCTTATGCCTGAAGACATATCGGAGAGAATTCCTGATGTGTTTAAAGATGTATGATTATTACGAAAGATTAATTTATGCTATATACATTAGTATTTAATCGGGATGGATCGAAAGTCCTTAAAATCAACTCGACGGGGTTTATAAAATGAATAGAGCAGTGGTTCTTGACACGATCAAAAAGCTTGGTTCACTTAATGATATAGATATAGGTATAATAGTGAAAAAAAATGGAGATATAATAGCATCTGCTGGGGAAGATGTTTTTGTTCCTCTAGAAACCTTAGGGATCATGTCTGCTACGATCTTTGGGGCCGCAAACACAGCTAACGAACATCTAGATAAAGAGAAGCCGAACCGGATAGTTATACGTTCAAACGATGGAGATACAGTTATCAAGGGTATTGATAAAGATTATATTTTAGTTATTAGAAGTAAAAAGACAAGAAATTTCAAAAAATTACTTAAAAAAATGGATAAGGCGATCGGTCATTTGAGAGATAATATGGGTGCATGAATATGATTCCGATCAAAATACCTCCGGAATTGATCAACTTTTTCGAATCTTATTGGGGACGCTCCCTGATGATAAAAGGTAAAGCTGGGACCGGTAAAACCATCCTCAGTTTGAGTATAA
>CAYNQI010000045.1:0-6867 GCA_964399335.1 uncultured Thermoplasmata archaeon
TAGATATGTCAGAATTACGTTACGGTTCAGAGCTTGTTAAAAGAGGATTCGCCAAGATGCAGAAAGGTGGGGTTGTCATGGATGTCACTAATGCTGAAGAAGCGAAGATAGCTGAAGATGCAGGTGCAGTTGCGGTCATGGCTCTTGAGAGGGTCCCTGCAGATATCAGGGAGGTTGGAGGTGTCGCTAGGATGGCAGACCCTCAAAAGATCAAAGAGATAATGGAAGCTGTTGATATCCCAGTTATGGCAAAATGCAGGATCGGTCATTTTGTGGAAGCTCAGATATTGGAAGCGTTAGAAGTCGATATGATCGATGAATCCGAAGTTTTGACACCCGCCGATCCATTTTATCATGTAGATAAAGAGAAATTCGAAGTACCTTTTGTTTGCGGTTGCAGAAATTTAGGAGAAGCACTTCGAAGGATCGAAGAAGGAGCTGCTATGATGAGGACAAAAGGTGAAGCCGGGACTGGTAATATCATCGAAGCCGTAAGGCATCAAAAGGAAGTCATGAGTGAGATAAGGGAGTTAAAAGAGAAAAACAAAGAAGAGTTAAAAGATGTGGCCAAGGAACATGGTGTCAGTTTAGAATTGGTGCAGGAGGTCGCGGAACGTCAGAGATTACCTATAGTGAATTTTGCCGCCGGCGGTATAGCTACTCCAGCAGATGCAGCTTTGATGATGCAGTTGGGCAGTGACGGTGTCTTCGTAGGCAGTGGAATATTCAAATCTGAGAAACCGGAGATCATGGGTAAAGCTATCGTGGATTCAGTCACCTATTATGACGATCCTAAAAAATTGGCAGAGATCTCAGAAGGTCTTGGAGAAGCCATGTCCGGGAAAGACATAGAAACTATTCCAAAAGAAGAAAGGCTTCAGGACAGAGAATCGAGCCGTTGAAACCTCTTTTTCACTTTTTTTCATTTTTATCTTGCAAAACATCACTTTCAACCCACTCTCTCCAGAAAGTTTATTTATAAATGAAACTTTAAACGTTCTAGATGGGATGCCATGGCTTCCATAGCAGAGAAATTAGCGGATAAACAGAAGGAGATCTCAGTCGGAGAATTTTTTGAGCGGAACAAACACATCTTAGGTTTTGATTCCCTTACCAAAGCTTTAGTGACGGCTGTCAAAGAGGGTGTAGATAATTCTTTAGATTCATGTGAAGAGGCTGGGATACTGCCTGATATAACGGTCAAGATCAAAGAAGTGGATGAAAATGAGTATGAAGTCTCGGTAGAAGATAACGGTCCCGGGATCCCGAAACGCAAGATTCCAGACGTTTTTGGAAAGTTACTTTATGGGTCAAGGTTCCACGAGATAAGGCAGAGTAGAGGTCAGCAGGGGATAGGAGTTTCAGCAGTGGTTATGTACGGCCAGTTGACCACCGGGAAACCTACGATCGTACGTTCTAAAGTAAAAGAGAAAGATTATGCCCAAGAGATGAGGATCACACTGGATACTAAAAAGAACGAACCAGATGTTCTTTCTAAAGAAGTGGTTCTATGGGAAGATAAGGACCACGGTACCAGGTTCGAAACAACTGTTAAAGGTCTACTTAGGAGTGGAAAACATTCGGTTTTCGAGTACTTGAAAGATACCGCTATCGTTAATCCCCATGCTAGGATCACTTACATAAGGAACGGGGATACAACGGTCTTCAAACGTGCTACAGATCAACTCCCGGGAAAGACTAAAGCCGTTAAACCTCACATAGAAGGCATCGAACTAGGAACTTTTGCTAAGATGGCTAAGAATTCCGATAGGAGAAAATTGGTATCTTTTCTAGTAAATGATTTCAGCAGGATCAGTTACAACACTGCTAGAGATATATGTGAAGCAGCTGAGATGGACGAAGATATCAAGCCTAATGACATGGATGTAGAGGCCTGTAAAAAGATACTGAAAGCAACTAAAGATGTAAAGATCATGGCCCCTAAAACCGACTGCCTTTCCCCCATCAAAAGCATGCTTATCAAGAAAGGTCTCAAAAACGTTTTGAAAGGGTACAGACCTGAGTTTTACGCACCTCCGACTACAAGGGATCCAGATGTAGCATCGGGTAACCCCTTTCAGGTTGAAGTCGGGCTGGTTTACGGAGGAGACCTTCCTTCGGAAGGACCTGTTAGAGTGCTGAGGTTCGCTAATCGTGTTCCATTGATGTACAAAAAAGGTGGCTGTGCCACTACTACAGCCATCCAGAATATAGACTGGCGTATCTATGGATTAGACCAAAAAGGAGGCAGCGGTATGCCTAGAGGACCAGTTATAATCTTGATACACGTTGCTTCTACAAGGGTACCGTTCACATCAGAAGCCAAGGAAGCTATCGCAGATATTCCCAAGATAGTCGATGAGATCGAGAAAGCCTTGAGGGAATGTGCGAGAGATCTAAGAACTCATCTTAATAAGAAGAAAAAGAGGAAAAAAGTATCTAAGAAATTTATGATCGTTAAAGATATACTCCCGATGATAGCTGAGAAATCAGCGAGTATCGTCGGTAAGGAAACTCCTTCTTTGGAGAAAGTGATGACGAATATCATGGGGGTTGTTTACATCGACAAAAAGATGGAGTGGAACAATGGTGGGGCTGAGGGTAAAATAGAGATAATGAATTACACACCTAAGGAAAGAGATCTTTCTCTATTTATCGATAAACCATATCCGGAGACAAAATTGATTGAATCTGATCCGAGTCCAGAGCATGATGGGGACTATTTAGAGTGGAAGTTAGAAAAATTAAAACCCTCTAAGTCCATGGATATAAAATTCAAATTTACGAATTTAGATAAAGAGGATATAGACGGTACGGAGATATATATAGACGGTGTGAACGAAACTTACCTTATCGGTGCCGAACCACTACCGGATGATTGGGGTGTTGAGTTAGCAGAGATACAGGAGGAGGCTTGATATTTTGAAAGAAAGACATAAGAACGCTTTGGAAGAACTGGAAGAGATAGCTGAAGAAATATATGAGCAACTTGAAAAGGGTAATATCCCCAACATGAAGATACCTACGAGGACTAAAAACAATATTCAATTCGATGACCACCAGGGCGTTTGGAAGTACGGAGATTCAAAGAGTACAAGATCCGCTAAGAAACTGAAAGGAGCTAGGATGATATTGCGAACACTCTACATGTTGGATTTCATAAGGGAGATGATCAACACCGAAAAGTCATCGACTCTCAGAGAGATGTACTATATCTCTGAAGGTTGGGACAAAGCAAAGTTCGGGCGACAGAGTGAATCTAACAAGTTAGCTGAGGATATGGAGATCGTTACAGATTGTTTAAGAGAAGATTTCAAGTTAAGGCCTGAAGAAGACGGAGCTAGAGTTATAGGAGATATAACCGTCGAAGAGAAGAACCGTAAAGGAGAGATCAGAAAGATCAACTGCAGAGACGACGTAGGTGATTCTGGGTACACTATCCCATACAATGTTGAACAGGATAAACTCAAATTTACCGATACTAACGTAGATTTTTTGATTGCTATCGAAACAGGTGGTATGTTCGATAGGCTGGTAGAGAACGGATTTGATGAACAGGCCAACTGTTTATTAGTACATCTAAAAGGTCAACCAGCCCGTTCGACTCGAAGGATGATAAAAAGGTTGAATGAAGAGCATGACATCCCTGTTGTGGTCTTCACCGACGGCGATCCATGGAGTTTCCGTATCTTTTCCAGTGTAGCCTATGGGGCTATAAAAAGTGCACACCTTTCAGAGTTTTTGGCTACGCCAGGTGCGGAGTACATCGGTATCACCGCCAGTGATATAATGAATTACGATCTACCTACCGATAAACTGACCAAAACCGATAGAAAAGCTCTAAGGCAGGAACTCGATGATCCAAGGTTTGATACACAGTTCTGGCGAGATGAAATCGAGACCATGCTTGAGATCGATAAAAAGGCGGAACAACAGGCTCTTGCCAAATACGGACTAGATTACGTTACCGAAGTGTACCTGCCAGAGAAGCTGGAAGAAGCAGGTCTTATGTAGGATTATTTAGTCTACAGTTCGATATGTGTACCAAAGGGTATTTAATAATAAAATGTATTACTATTAGTAGAGAATATGGTATCCCCTGATAAAAGAATAATAGTAGTGCTTCTTGCATCAACACTCATCTTGTTTTCGACCATAGCTACTGCTAGTGTGGAGGATTATGATAATAGTGGACAGCCTCCAAGTTACAGTGATATAGCTGGGGATTATGCAGGAGATGATGTAACTTTTGAGATCGTTGAAAGTGAAGAGGACACATTAATAATCGAAGATTATAGAGCCACTATCGAAGGAAACAATTATCAGATATTTGAAAAGATCGAGATAGATACTGAAGAAAGTTGGGCACCTATCAGTGTTGAGCAGGAAGGGGATACATTCCAATTCGGGAATGAACATTTTGATATTCAAATTGAAGATGGTGAACTAGAGATCGGGAATCACTTTATCCAAGGGATGATACTCAGGGTATGCATTACACTAGGCAGCGATGTGAGTTTAACAGAAAACATGACTCTTGAGATAAACGATACATATGATGTCAATTTTAATCTTGATGGAGATGTGGAATTTCAGATAGAAAAAGAGTCTGGTACTCCCCCTAAATATAATTTTGAACTCGGTGAGGAAGGGGAGATCCTAGCATATATAAAAGAAATTGTCGACGATTTTCCTCCAAGAGGACCTAGGAACAGACCTCTACCACCTATAACTATTGGAAGAGATGGGACCATGCAACCACCTGGACCTGAAAGCGGATTGATGGTGGTTGAAAGAGAGATCAAAAGAGGTTCAGTCGATTTGGATATTTCTGGGGAATTTGAAGGCAGCAGGATCGTTCGAGTTTCCATAGATAGGGAGATGGTCGGAAGGAACATCTCGGATTTCGACGATATAGTTGTTGAAGTCGATGGGGAAGAACTAGATCACTTCGATCCGTGGCAGGATATCTACGAAACCGATGAGCCCGGTTATTATGTGAACATGACTAAGAGCCAAACCGAAGTTTACGTGAGGATGGATTTTTCGGAACATAATTTAAGAATCTATGAAAGAACGGTCGAAGACGTGATTTCACCGTACAGCTACGTCGGATTATTGATCGGAGCTTTGGTCGTCATAGCTGGGGCCGGTCTACTGTTTAAAAAGAACAGTTAGATAAATTCACCTGATATTTTTAGTATATATCCTAACAATATCTTCAGCTTTTGCTTTGCCTCTTTTTAAAGACTCCTCATTTGTTTTTATACGATGGATGACGGTCTGGTGTCTACCTATATCTAATCTATCACCTATGAAGAATTCTTCCTCTGGTGGGACTTCCAAAGTCTTGGATACACTGTTCCTGCCTTTATGTATCGAAACCTTAACAAGAGCTTTTTCGTGTTTTCTGGTCCAAAGTGTCTTTATTTCTTCCACTTTTGAAGATGATACTCGTTTGTTGCCTTCCTGTTCTATAGAAGTAACTTTGACTCTGACACCATCTACAATGAACTCATCCCCATTGTGAACCCACTCTTCAGGATAGAGTGATATTTTTGTTTTGTTGGATTCAGTCTTCCAGCTCACTATAACAGGTACATCGATGGCATTGCTTTCTCTGATTACTTTGTGTCTAGTATGACCGCACTCTTTGCATTTAACGACTCCATCTATCGTTATCTCTTTTCCTTTCGTACCCGCTTCTCCTTTCAGTATCTCGTGCTCTGTTTCATGTTCACAGACAGGACATGTCAGATAGTAAGAATTTGGTATCTCCATAGTATCAACCTTAAGAACTTTTTAGAGATTGTGCTATATCAATCTTCCCATACATCGTATCCGCATTCGCAAGATTCCCCTTTTAATTTTCTTTTACATTCTGGACATTCGGCCTTACTCAGTAGATGTTCTACCCATGCTTTTCGAACTACTCCGTCGTCGGCCTCTACTATTTTTTTATAGATCTCTTCAGTTTCATCATCGGTCACCAATCTTTTCAACTTCGTGTGATCGATAGATTCAGCTTCCTTATCCTTTTCTATGAGATCTGCTTTCTTGATGAAGTAAGCGATGACCATCCCTCCTCCGAAACCTGCGAAGTGAGCGGCATGGGCGACACCAGCCGGGACTAAAAATACCATAGCACCCTGCATCAAAAGAAAGGCCCCCACTGCAAGATCCACTCTTACTTCTGGAAGGAGTATAAACACTAAAAACATCGGGATCTTATCCTTCGGATAAAGATAAACTATGGCCCCCATCAACCCCATGACTGCTCCAGATGCTCCTAGATTCGGAACTTCAGAACCCCATATGACTACATATTGACCCAAAGTAGCTATCAAACCACCTGAAAGATATATTATAGCGGTCCATTTTTTTCCTATCCTGGATTCGAGAGCCATCCCGATGAAGAATAAGATCAACATGTTCCCGAGTATATGTCCTATATTACCGTGCAGGAACATTAAAGTTAGGAACGTGTGAAGGTTCTGACCTGTCTGAAGATATATTGCCTTACCCGCCAGCTCTTCTATAGCTCTAAAATAGATGATGGGATATCTTATACCTACGATATTGACAATTATAAAAACAGATAGATTCACTATCAACATGATCTGGGTGAAATAGAAGTCGGAATTCAAGGCGACTAAAAAACCGGCCAGTATGATTATGATCACCAGGGCAGATATGAAGTGGAGATTCCAAATCCATTGAATCATTGGAACGGATATTGAAAGCATCAAATATATTCTTATTCCTTTAAAAATGATTCTCAGCGGAATTGACTTGGGGTCATTAATAAAATTTATGCAAAAGTCTATAATATACCTGGTTATTTGATGGGATGGTGTACCCATGTAT
>CAYNQI010000046.1:0-6847 GCA_964399335.1 uncultured Thermoplasmata archaeon
TCTGTGATAGATATAGAATCTAGGGAAACTGTGAAGAAGATCGACACTGGACATAATCCACATGAGATAGCGGTTACTCCAGACGGTAAGAAATCTTATGTTACTTGTTCCCTAGGGAACGAGATAGATGTGATAGATAATGAAAAGTTCGAGATAGTTAAAAGGATAGAACACGAGAAATTCGAGTTCCCCCACGGTGTTGGGTTGACTAAAGATGGGAAGGAGCTTTACGTAGCATCTACTTACAGCAGCATCATCTTTATCATCGATACTGAGACCGATGAGATCAAGAAGCACTTTCCTACGTATCAGAAGCATTCTCACATGATAACTTTCTCTTCAGACGGTAAAAAGGTCTTCGTACCCAACATAGGCAGTGATAATATTACCGTGGTGGATGTTGCGAAAGAGAAAGTGGTGAATCATTTCCCTGTCGGTGAAGGGCCTGAAGGCACCGCAGTTCATACAGAAACGGATCTACTTTATGTTGCTAATCAAAAAGATGGTACTCTGTTTGTGTTCGATACAGAAGATTATGAGATCAAGTACAAGCGCAGACTAGGTACGACTCCCATTCGGATAATCTTCTCACCGGATGAGAAATATGCATTCATACCGAACAGGGAGTCCAACGATGTTTCCGTTGTTCAAACAGATTTTGATCGAGATGGAGAGATCGTTCCCTGGGAGATAAAAAGGGTCCCCGTCGGTGTATGGCCTGGAGGAGTAGTTTTCGATGAAAGCGGTGAAAAAGCATTTGTCGCTAACAACAAGACCAACGATATCTCGGTTATCGATGTTGAAACCTTAGAAGAGGAACCCGAAAGGATAGATGCAGGCATCCATCCCGATGGGATTGCATACTTGAAGAAGTGATCAATTTAGTGACTTTATCATGAAAAGACAAGGGTTATTCTCATCCCACAGCGTGGTGAATTCCTCTAAAGGTAGAAATCCCACACATCGGTAGAAGGCCCTTGTTTTTTCGTAACCTTCATCGGGATGCGATGGACCTAGAGTTTTGACTGTAAGGTATCTCTTACCTTGACTTTTCAGGTGTTGTTCGACCTTTTCCATCAACCTCTTCCCTATACCTCTTCCCTGAAATTCTTCTAAAATACCTATCACATAAACTTCGCTGGTGAACTTGTTGTGTTCTTTGAGCGCTGTGAAGCCGACCGGGGTATCATATATCCTCACGGATATGAAGAACTTGTCTCTGACTCCATCGATATAATCATTGACAGCCTGTTCTATACCGAAGTGTTCCGGGAGCTGATTCAATATGTTTTTACATACCTCGCTCTTCACGTCTAGATCATCTTCTTCACAGAATTCGATGAACTGGAATATATCTTCATCGACCTGTTCATGCATACTCTGGCATCTTTCAATCCACAGTTCGTTGAACTCCTTTTCGCTGACTATCCTGTCACTCATATCTGCGATGGTATATATCCCTTCTTTTTCACACCAGTTCACACATATGAGATATTGCAACCAATCCATATCATCCTCGTCAGTGTAAACTTCCACCTCTTTTTCTCCCTTTTTGTAAAGCGTGAACGCCCTGTGGTGCCCGTCGGTAAAAAAGAGTTCGTCCCCGATACGTCTGATAGGTAGTGGTTCGGTTTCTATGTTATTAACATCTTTCAACCTTTCCGAACTCAGGTACAATTGACTGGGTGTGATCTGGTCTATCTTCCTGTACATCGTTTCTTCAGAACCCATGATGGAACATCTGTCATGGTAGTAAAAAATCTTTTCTAAGATAGTTTTTCAAAAGATTTAAAAAGATATAAAATATATAAATAGTGATGAAAGAAAGGACCGATCGTGAAAAGAAGCTATTGGTTTACCTTCTAGGTTTCATGGGGTTCTGGGTCATGGGTGACAACTATGCTGCTTCACCGATACTCGTAGATATAGCAAGTGAATTTTCCGTAGGTATCGGAACTGCGGCCATGACCGTAACAGCATACATGTTACCTTTCGGTCTTTTTACCATCGTTTTTGGTCCACTAGCGGACAGATTCGGAAAAGTGAGAGTGATAACAACAGCAGCTTTAGGGACCGCTATATTCAGTAGTCTTGCAGCTGCAGCCTTTGATATATATTCACTCGGTGCGTTACGGGCTGTGAACGGTGCTTTCGCTGCAGCTATATTACCTGTTACGATCTCTCTGATCGGAGACGTTTTTAAAGAGCCTAAATCTAAGATGAACTCCATAGGTACCGTTATGGGCATGTATTTCTTAGGTGCAGCCGCCGCCACCGCTATAGGAGGGGGTCTATCTTTTATCGGGAGCTGGAGGATAGTTTATCTGACCTATGGTATCGCAGAGTTAGTGCTGGTGTTCATACTTTATAGGGTTTTGACCTTCGAGAAAGGAACCGTGGATAAACTAAGTTTCAGAGAGGCATACAGTGATGCCATCTCACATCCTGATCTTCTTAAAGCAGTATCCCTTCTTTCTCTAGTCGGGTTTGCAGTTTTCGGAAGCTTCACTTATCTTGGAGATTACCTCGTAGTACAAACCGGTTACAACATAATGTACGTAGGGTTGATATTAGCTTTGTTTGGACTGGCAGCTTTCACAGGTGGTCGAAGAGTAGGAACTCTTAAGAAAAAGATGGGATCTAAGATCCTCTTGATAGCAGGAGTTCTCGGATTGATATCTCTATTAACCGTCAGCTACTGGCCGGGCATTTACTATATCCTGCCTGCTCTGTTTGGTTTTGGTTTAGCATTCGTGATACTTCAGGTGACCATCATAACTACCGCCCAACAGTATCTACCTCAGAAACGTGGTACGGTGATGTCCCTAGCATCTTTCAATATGTTCATAGGTGGCGCAGTCGGGATATTCATAAATAGAACGATATTGGCAAGGATAGAATATCAGGGTTTGTTCGCAGTTGCAGCCATAGTAATTTTCACCGTTGGCGTATTGGCTTTCTTGATAATAGGCCTATTCTCAAAAGAGGGTTGTTCAGCGATGGACTGCCTTATCAGACTTTACCAAAAGTTTGAGAGGGACTGAACTTTAGTGTTATCACCTGAATCTTTCGTCAGATCTCTTTTCCGTGACCTTTTCTGCACTTTTACTTAACCAACCGGTCATTTCAACCTCTCGATGATCGAACTCCGGTACGTATGGCTTGATATCCAAAAGAGGTGTTCCATCTAAAACGTCAATATCCTCTACTTTTACAGTGTTACCTTCAACATCCAATAATTTAACGATAGAAAGTCCTATCGGATTAGGTCTCTTAGGTGCTCTGGTGGAGAACAGTCCCCTTTCTTGTTTATCTAAAAAAGGTTTTACAGTGAGTTGAAATCCTTCACAACGATGAAAATGATAAAGGATTATTATATGTGAAAATCCGTCTAGATCTTTTAATCCCTCTAAGTATTCCTCATCGATCTTTAAAGATCCTTTAACTCCCTTTGCTCCCGTGGGTTGGATAGGCATCCCTTCGATGGTTTCGTAAGGTGAATGTATAGTTCCTATGGGTTTGTATTTTATCTTAGAGGACATGTTTATCAGGATGTATATGAAGAATTTAAAACTTAGGTTCGTTTTTAAACGATAATACCGTAGGTGAATCCCATCATAGTTGAAAGAACCACAACTATAGCTATGTATGCTAACCACTGCTTGAACTCCATTATTTTGAAAAGAACGATCATGTTAGGTAAGCTGAGAGAGGGACCTGCGAGTAATAAACTTAGAGCGGGTGCATCCCCCATCACACCAGAAGAGTATCCGAATATATCTCCGATTATCACAACTTCCATCAATGTGGGCATGTACAAGATCGCTCCGATGATCGAACCTAAAAATGATGATAATAAACTGTTGTTCCCGAGATAAGGTCTGAAAGTTTCAGGGGGCAGGAAATATGATATCATTCCGACTATGAAAGTTCCAGCTATAAGTATCGGCAATATCTTTCTGGTCAGATCCACGGTCTCATAACCCCATTCTGTGACTTCACTCTTTTGATAATAGTATATGAGGATGACTGCTATGAAGATAGTCAGAACGTATATTATGCCTAATTTCGGTGCCCATGCTAAATTTGAAGCACCTATAACGAGTATCCCGATCAACGACCCAAAGACACTCAATTTGATCCAGGTAGGTTTTCCTGGTTCGTTATCATCTGCTGTTTTTTCTTGATTGTTCTTACTCGTTTCATCATCATGGGTTTTGAATATATTTGACATCAAGAAGGCGATAACGAAAGCCATGGCTACTGCAGCGAGTGCTCTAGCCAATCCTAATTCGAAACCTAGAATATTTGCTGTAAATACTATAGCTAGAATATTGATAGCTGGACCTGAATACAAGAACGCAGTGGCTGGCCCAACACCACTTCCCTTTTTGTACAACCCAGCGAACATCGGCAGTATCGTGCAGCTGCACACCGCGAGTATAGCTCCTGAGACCGATGCGATGGGATACGATATCTTCTTATCAACATCAGGACCTAAATATTTCAGGATGGCCTCCTTTTTGATGAAAGCCGCGATGGCACCGGCGATGAAAAAAGCCGGGATCAAACAGGTCAGCACGTGTTCTGAGAGATAATAGTAAACACTTTCAAATCCGCTCAAGAAGACCGCGTAGAGGATATCTAACATAGTTCATGCACCATTTCAATATTATTTGAAATGCTTTAGATGTAAGAGGGTTATATAATTTATGGTTTCAATAATTTTTGAAATAGGGTTTTTTTAACATGTATATTAAAATACTTCACAATCATATAGTTACATAAAGGGAGTCTAAATATGAGAAGAAGAGCATACCCGTATGGCAGATATCTGATAAGAGGTGAGAGAGTAGAGAAGTTGGGACCCAAGTTCAAAACTTTTGTCAAAGATATCGGATTCCATATCTCTAAATATGATACTTCCAACGAAGGAGAAGGTACTTTGATCATAGCTGTCAACAAAACTGTGATGGAACTGCTTAGACAGAAGAAACCTCCGGGTAAACTTAAGATGATATTGAGTACGTTTTCATTCACCATCCCGTCTATGAAAGAATTAGATGAAGAGTCCCAGCGAGTCGGTATGGAACTTTATCTATGGCCCGTGGAGGAAGGGACATTGCTCGAGGTTTTCATACTTCCTTACATGGAACTATTAGATAGACCTGAGATATTTGGATTGACCGAATCCAAAGAAGAAGAGATCACCGAGTGGTATCTCTGCGAACATACCTGGGAACACATGGTACCCTTGATGAAAGAACAGTTCGATATGGAAGAAGTGCATAGAAGAGGTTGAGTTTAATAGGTTTAAAAATTGATATTAAAACATCTATTCAGATCGGTACCATATTATCATCTAGCTGGATAGTTATAGGACTGTTCTTGCGTAGATAATTTTTCATAGCTTCTATGGTGGGTATTTTTAAGTTCTCTCTATTTTCACCGTACTTCCTTGGAATCCCTTGGGTGGTTATGAAAGCCGCTCTGTATGTTTTATGTATCTTGACCTTTTCATCGTCGATATAAAACTCTTGTATCCTTTCACCAGGAGGATTTTCGACTTTGAAGTAAACGTAGATACCTTTGCATCTTTTTAAATAACCACCCATCTGTTTGTATGGATTTCCGGAAAAGGTGTTCTCCATATCCTCTTCCAACATCTCTTTGAGTTCCTTACCTGTGATGTCGCATACAGAAATGGGAGGGTTTACAGGAACGATATTCCATAGGTCTTCAATGGTGACTGGGCCGGGAGTTATCGGGGCCCCGTACCTCCAACCGTTAGAAAAAGCTACGACAGCATCAGTTTCATTTAACATCGATTTTAAAAGGAAATTATCCATCGTGGATTCCATGACACGATTTCTAGTCAAAGGCGTTTTTGTTTCACCGACTACCGTGTTAAGTTTGTTTCTGTGAGGAGATAAAATATCATCGACCATCTTTTTTACAGCACGGTCTTCCTTTATCGACTTATCCATGGTGACTAACTCGTGTTCCCAGCCTTTGATTTCACCTTTATCTACTTCTATATCTAGTCGGCCCACAAAAGAACCGTGGCATCCAGATTGTATGACTATAGTGTCATTTACTATAGTAGGTTCATAGATTCTGTTGTGAGTGTGACCGCTTAACAATATGTCTATTCCATGTACCTCTTCTGCAAGCTTGAGTTCTTGAGGATATCCCAAGTGCGAGAATACTATGATTATATCTGCTCCTTTCTGTTTGAGTTCGTTTATGTAGATAGGTAATTCCTCATTCCCGAGTGTGAAGTACAGTCCCTCGCTGAAAGAATCCGGCATGGTTTTATCAACGATAGTGGCGGCGATCCCTATGATACCGAACTTCACTCCTTTTTTTTCTAATATTTTATATGGTTCGTATAGGAGTTCGTCTTTATCATCTTTGTAGCAGTTGATAGCGAGCAAAGGATAGTTCAAACTCTCTGTGATTTCATTTAGTTTATCCGGACCATAAGCAAATTCCCAGTGTGCCGTCCATGCATCGAAATTCAATTCGTTTAAGATCGGTACCAGATCTTTACCTTCATTTTTTACTGCAGCGAAAGTACCGTGGATAGTATCTCCGTTATCAAGGGCTATAACACCTTCGGGATCTTCTTTTCTGACCTTTTTAAAATAGCTGCATATACGGGCGTATCCTCCTGCATCTTTGTATACCTCTTCACCATCTATCCAGAAATATTCAGGATGAGATTCCAGATATCCATGGCTGTCGTTCAATTGAAGTATAGTTATGCTTTCGACCATATCTATATATCGTCTCCTTTAAAAGTTTCCATCTCAGTTTGTATCTTGAAAGACTGCATGATATCGGA
>CAYNQI010000047.1:0-6388 GCA_964399335.1 uncultured Thermoplasmata archaeon
TTGGGTCCATTTTTATCCACATCTTTTTTACTAATAACAAACCTGTTTATAGTTTTGCATTTTAAACATTTTGTGACGATTTTACCTTTGTTTATCCTTACTTTACAAGTTTTTCCTGGGAAAAGATAAGAATAACAATCTTTACAAAACCTTCGTCTATACTCTGATGTTATATTTACATTATATTTCATACCGATCTTACGAGCTAATGTAACGTATCTATCTGAAAAGTCAATATCTCCACATAAGGCAGCTTTCTCTGCTTCCTCAAACAATATCTCGATCCTTTCTTTGGCTGTCTTCCTCTGCTTCCATTTGGACATAAACAATCAGCTTATTAAAGGTGTGATATTAAATATTATCTACACTATTTACTGGACCATAATAATTATATATTCTTTTTACTTCTGCTAATGATATTATGAAGTTATATATTGAATTATATTTTTCTAGTGAAGGAACACGTGCAGAAGTCGTAATCAAAAAGATGAAGAATATGGGGTTCGAACCTGTAGTCGGTCAGTACGATTTTGCCAAGGAATATAATAATTCAGATGAATACGCAAATATCGTAAAAACGGTTAGTTCCGAACTAGAGGGAACAAAGACAAGATATCGATTAATCACGAGAAAGAAGTAAATAGTCTTTGATTATTTTTTCGTGATCAAAAGAAAGCTCTGGAAGCTCATCTGTGGAAAAATACTTTGCTTCTTTTGCATCGCTACCACTAGATAGAGAACCACCAATAATACTAAGAGAATATACTACAGATACAGTATGTCCCCTAGGATCTCTATCAGGTTTAGAATACACGCCGACTAATTTTTTTATTTCAGTTTCTAGACCGGTTTCTTCTGTAATCTCTCTAACCACAGCCTTTTCTACTTCTTCGTTGTATTCAACAAAACCTCCTGGAAGGGCATATTTATCTTTGAAAGGATCATTTTTCCTTTTTATAAGAAGGATTTCTTCATCTATTTCTATAATTCCATCGACTGTTAAAGCTGGATTGAGATATACATCCCCTCTATGTTCTTTTTTCATGTCCTCATAGATATCAAGCATTTCTCTACCGAATTTTGATAATCTAGTTCCTCCACCCCTTTGTCCTCCCCTTTTAGAAACTACGACTTTCTTACCTACACCTTTCTCTATCTTTTTAATTATTCCCCAGGCGTGCCTGTAAGACATATCCATTTCTTCTGCCGCATCCTTTATAGACCCCGTTTTGGAAATCAATTGAAGAAGTTTTTTACGTCCTTCACCTAATATGAACTCATCTTCTTTTTTCAACATGCACTTACAATCTAAACGGTACATACTTTACCTAAATAGATAATTGTAATTATATTTCTTGGTTAAAGCTTATTATAACTTTTCTAGAAAATATATATGTAAGATATAATGACAGTTAAACATAATATAATTTCAAACCCCCAAATAATAGATACCAATTGCCATTCTTTTAGTTTAAAATGTTTAACTAAAATATGGGTTAAACTTTCCAGTTTATCATTTCTACTTTTAAGATATCCATCATTATCGGGTACTGCGAAATTTTCGGCTTTAAATCCTCCTTTGAACTTAAGAAAGAACTCGATTATCATTGGGGTGAACATGATTATACCGGGAGTTATAAGACCACTCATTATTGCAGCGATACCTATTGTCGCACCACTGAATAAAGTAAACGTATCACCGGGGAAGATAAGGGATGGGTAAAGATTGAACACACCGAATCCCATAACGGCCCCTAGTAAAGGGAATAAGATATAGAATCCATAATCAGGACCACCTTGTAGATAAATCAATATGACTAATGAGGTCGATATAATTATAGATAATCCCGCACCCAAACCATTGAAACCTTCTAACATGTTAGATGCATTGGCAGCGCATGTTACTCCAAATGGTACTATGAGTAAAATAAGGTATGGATTGTTTATTGTAAAACCGAAAGCTTCTATGGAAATCCCCATCATATTTATCCCAAATGGAATAGTTAATAGATAAGGCAGGACCGCTTTGATCCTTTGACGTACTCTAAGCATATCATCGACCATTCCGATAAGGCCTGTCCCGATTATACCGATCAAAGCTGTCTGGAAGAGAGGATCCGTTACACCTCTTTTATTCGCTAAAAGCAAAGACAATCCTATTACAAAACCCATGATAGCGGATAATCCCCCCATCTCTGGCACACGAGGTTTATGTTTTTTATGCATATCAGTGCCATCTATCCCGGCATGACCGAAACTTTTTATCTGCCATTTAGTGATAAGCAGTGAAACAAAAAATGCCGTTAATATAGACAATGAGACTACCATCATGTTGAATCCTCTTTTTCGTAATTTAGGTTCTCTATTTCCTTAGTTTTATTCACACTTTCATGTTATATAAGTATTGTTTGTGTCGATATGCAAGGGGTATTAAAATACTATCCATGCTGTAAGAGATGATATAAATACTAGTAAATACATTAAAAGGGTTGTTTTTCTTTCGTTTAAAGTCCATATTGATGGAAATAACCACACAAGAGTTTTCGCGTTAGGTGGATTGATGCTACCATCTTCGTTAACACTACCAAATTTCTCATGTGTTTCCCCTCGTTCGGACAGAAACCAGAAAGCTACCATCAAGAAATTTATAGTCAGTGGTAACAAACAGACGAAAGTAAAAAATTCTAGATTTCCTAATACCGCTGTTATACCTATCATCGCACCCATAATCATGTCCCCACAGTCCCCCGGGAAAACTCCAGCAGGATGAATATTGTAGGAAAGAAAAGATAAAGTGCCACCCATAAATGGGAACAAAAAGAAAAGCAAGTCGTTTTCACCTGTTTCAATCAATTTCAAAGTAAGAAATGAAAGGACTATCAAGGTACTCCCTGCTGATTGTCCATTATAGTAAGAGAACATGTTGATAAGGTTAGCGCAGACCATTATAAATACCGGCATCAATAATAGGAGGTATACAATACCGAACTCTATAGTTCCTAGTATTGGTATATATAGGGAAGTATCTACAAATCCCATCAAGGGGAATGCAAAAAAGAGAGGTATCATTATTTTTACCACCTCGCTATGAGTAAACTTAAACGCACCTCCAACACCTACTATGTCATCAACTAGTCCAAAAAAGAAATACAATATCAAGACAAATGTGACTATATATGATATGGACGGGATATTATAGAAAGAACTCGAGAATAGTAATCCAGTTAAATAGGCAAATGCAATTCCTATACCCCCCATTTCTGGAACAGAAGGATAACCTAATTTATACATATCTCTACCTGTAAAACCCTCGTTTCTCAGTTTTTTTAGGAGGGGATTGAAGATTACGATCCCTACTATGTATGAGACTAATAGAGTTGTTGTCAGCAAAAGTTTGGCTTCAATATTGAACACAAGTCCTTCAATGTCTTTCTATTATTAAAATGTTTAAGTCAAAATAACTTGTTAAAAACGTATGACATGGCTTCTCAAAAATTGAAATGGAAACACATAAATAATAGCTCTTCTTAGGTGGGAGTAGTGAGATTTTAGAAAACCATTTATTAAAAGATTGATTGACATATAATTGAATAATGATTGGGTTGAGTGTGAAAACATGAATGATATCGATAATATGAAAAAGAAAGGTACTACGACCGTAGGAGTAGTGTGTGAAGGAGGAGTAGTTCTTGCGACTGAAAAGCGAGCTACAAAAGGTCATATGATTGCACATAAAGATACAAAGAAACTTTTCCAAATTGGTAACAATATGGCTCTAACCATCTCAGGTCTTGTTGGTGATGGACAAGCTATATCTCGTTTTTTAAGTTCTGAAGTGGAATTATATAGATTAAAAAGGAATAAGGATATGACCGTCAAAGGAGCTTCTACTTTACTATCAAATATGTTACTTGGTAGAAGGATGATGCCTTATTTCGTAGGACTTTTGTTAGGCGGCGTAGATAATGACGGTGGACACGTATATTCCTTAGACATGGCTGGAGGAGCAATATCTGATGATTATGTTTCTGAAGGCTCAGGTTCTCCATTTGTTTATGGCGTGCTTGAGGACCATTATGAGAAAGGCATGAGTGTTGATGAAGGAGTAGACCTTGCTGTTTTATGTTTACTCGTTTCAAGCAGTAGGGATTCAGCCTCAGGTGATGGAATCCGAGTAGCTAAGATTACAAAAGAAGATGGTATCGAAATAATTGGGGATGAGGAACTAAGTGAACGTATATCTGAAGTGAGAAAAGAAAAGAAGAATTTACCCCCCTTATGATCTATTATTATATTAAATATATATCAGGCTCAAGTGGGCTTAATAGCAATATAAAGAGTGAACTATATGAGTGTTGAAGACATTTTGAATGATGCAAAGGAAGCGATTCGTGAAGTTCTACCTAGACCTGTAACCGTAACCAATATTGAGTTTGAAGGCTCGACTATAGTAATTTATACAAAGGATCTAGATGAGTTCACGAAAGAATCAGGGATAGTCAAAAAACTTGCGGAAAAAGTGAAAAGAAGGATATCCATCAGACCAGACCCTTCTTTATTAGACACGCCTGAAGAAGCAGAAAGTAAAATTAAAGAGATTATACCAGAAGAAGCGAAGATAATTGACATTTTTTTCAAGGAAGATTTAGGTGAGGTTACCATCGAAGCTGAGGCTCCTGGTATAGCAATTGGTAAAAAAGGAAAGATCCTAAATGAAATTAAAAGAAAAACTGGATGGGCCCCAGATGTAGTAAGAGCTCCTCCTATTGAATCTAAGACTGTTAAAGATATTAGAAGTTATTTGAGGACCGTTAGGTCTGAAAGGAGGAAATTCTTAAACACATTGGGTAGGAAGATAAACAGAGATACCCGTTCAGGCGAAACCTTTGCAAGGATTACAGCGTTGGGCGGTTATAGAGAAGTAGGTAGGTCCGCCCACCTATTACATACCAGAGATAGTAAGATTTTAGTTGATTGTGGTGCTGATGTTTCTTCTGATGATGATGGAACACCTTATCTAAATGCGCCTGAATTGATGCCTTTAGACCGTATCGATGGCATTGTTTTGACTCACGCTCATCTTGATCATAGTGGTCTTATACCAGCACTTTATAAATATGGATTTGACGGTCCAATTTACTGTACTCCCCCCACAAGAGACTTAGCTGCACTTTTACAGTTGGATTATATTAAAGTCGCTGTAGGTGAAGCAAGGGATCCCCCATATAAATCAACTCATGTGAGAGAAGCTGTGAAACATATAATTCCTTTAGAGTATGGTGAAACTACTGATATAGCCCCTGATATAAGACTTACTCTCCATAATGCTGGGCATATTTTAGGATCCGCGGTTGCTCATCTACATATCGGTGATGGTGATTATAATGTAGCTTTCACTGGGGATATAAAATTTGACAATACTTGGTTATTCAATCAAGCTGTAAATAAGTTTCCGAGAGTTGAAACTGTCGTAATGGAATCGACTTACGGTGGATATCATGACCTACAACCTAGCAGGAGAGATGCAGTTGCACAGTTGAAGGATATCTTAGAACAGCATCTAAAGAATGGAAGCGGAAAAGTTCTAATTCCTGTTTTTGCAGTCGGTAGATCTCAAGAAGTGATGCTCGTTATCGAGGAGGCTATGAATAAAGGCGAGATACCAAAAGCACCAGTTTATTTGGATGGTATGATATGGGAAGCTACCGCAATCCATACAGCGTATCCCGAGTTTTTAAACAACAAACTTAAAAAGAAGATTTTCCACCAAGACGAAAATCCGTTCTTATCTGATATATTCAATCAAGTTGACAGCAGGGATATGAGGGAAGATATCTGTGATAGTTCAGAACCCGCTGTGGTTTTGGCAACTGCAGGTATGATGAATGGAGGTCCAGTTTTGGAGTATTTCAAAGCATGGGGCGACGATCCTGAATCAGCTATAATATTTGTTGGATATCAAGCAGATGGAACTATCGGGGATAGGATTCAAAAAGAATACGACCACATCACTTTGACACAAAATGGTGACCCTATTGATATTAAAGTGAACTTGAAGGTCTATACCTGTGAAGGTTTCTCCGGGCATAGTGACCGGATTCAGTTACTTCATTACATAAGTGGAATGAATCCCAACCCAGAAAGAGTCATCGTTACCCATGGTGAGGAAGGAAAATGTATCAATCTTGCAAGCACAATATACAAAAAATATGGTATGGAGACTAGAACGCCTAAAAATCTAGAAACGGTAAGATTGTATTGAAAATTATAGCTCTTGTAAACCAATTATAGTCAAAGACACAACTTTTAGTGAATTTTTTAGTGTTTTTGACGTCTACATGAATGAGGAGCATTCATTCGATGTTGGGAGATTGTGTATTCTATATAA
>CAYNQI010000048.1:0-6374 GCA_964399335.1 uncultured Thermoplasmata archaeon
AATATGAACCCGAACAGTTCCCTGGTCTGGTTTACAGATTGAGAGATTCCGACGTTGTTCTACTGCTCTTCGGTTCAGGCAACATGGTATGTACCGGTGCTAAAGAGATACAGGATTTAGAAGAGGCAGTGGATCACATAAAAGATGAATTGAAAGGTGCGGGATTGATCCATTAGTCTGATCCCTATATTCGATAACCACATACATCTCCAGGAACGCGGAGACCATGTGGAATCGGTAAAAAGATTTGAAAGAGCAGGGGGGACGCATCTTGTTCTCTCTCATCTCCCTTATCATGACTTAAGGGAGTGGGATGAAAACGGGTATGGACCTATTTATGAACGTACCGTAGGTTTAGCTGAAAGGTCCATGCAGAATACCGATGTCGAAGTGTACGTGACACTGGGGCCTTATCCCGTGGATCTAGTCAATCTTGAAAAGAAAGTTGGTTTGGAGAAGGCTAAGACGATCCTCATAGCAGGGATGGATTTGGCTGCAGAGTACGTTCAAGAAGGAAAGGCTTTGGCACTAGGCGAGATAGGTCGACCACATTTTGAAGTACCTGATGATATTTTTGAAGCTTCAAACGAAATAATGAAATATGGTATGAAATTGGCTGCTGATTTAGGGTGTTCTGTTGTTTTACACACTGAGAGTACGGACCCCGAAACCTGTGAAGAATTCGGTAAGATGGCCGATGATATCGGTTTAGATAGAGGTAAAGTTGTTAAGCATTACAGCCCACCTCTGATAACTTTTGAAGAGAACAAAGGACTTTTTCCTTCAGTACTTGCAAGCGAAAAGAACTTGAGAGCCGCTGCTGAAAAGGGTAACAGGTTCATAATGGAAACTGATTTTTTAGACGATCCTAAAAGACCGGGAGCTGTTTTAGGTATCAAGAACGTCCCGAAAAAAACCAAGAAGCTTTTAGATGAAGGTGTATTTACTGAAGACGATGTCTGGAAGATCCATAAAGAAAATCCTGAGGAGATCTACGATATCGAAGTCGAGCTATAATTCTAACTCTTCTTTTATGAGCAGTGCAAGTTTTTTCATACATTTTTCGCAGATGGATTTGTCACCCACTCTTTTGTATTCTTTCGTCCAGTTCCGGCAGAAATGACATCTATCGGCATCTATAGGCATGATATCTATATGTAATAGTGTTTATTTGCCTATAAAACTTTCTTAATACGATCAAAATTTCTCCATCTATTTTATAAGTACGTAATACTATATCTAATCCGGATGGAAAGCTTAAAGAGATTAAAAACCCCCTTGGTAGGTAGAAAAAAAGAGATCGACCAGTTTTCAGAGTATCTCGAAAGAGCTAAAGATGGGAAAGGAGGCACACTATCCTTAGTTGGAGGTGCCGGTATCGGTAAGAGCCGGCTTGTTGAAAAGTTTTTACATATTGCAGAAACCAAAGGTTTTGAACTTTTAGAAGCCAAAGCAGATGAAAATTCAAGCGAACCATTCGACCTTTTTTCTCAAGCTTTGAAGGATGAAGTTGTAGAACCATTTGTTAGCTTAGAAGAGTCGACCTCGTTTGCCGAGATATTCGCAGTAAATGATGGAGGGATGTTACTAGCTACCGCTCGACCTGAAGGTGAAGAGGAGATCGACGGGGATATATTTGCCGGCATGCTTTCAGCCGTTCAAAATTTTGTTAAAGATTCTTTTGGAGGGTCAGGTTCTTCGGGAGAAGGCCTAGGGCGGCTTGAATATGGGGATATGAAGATAATGATAGAGCACGGTGACTCTATATACGTGGCTGCGGTGGTAAAAGGAAATGAACATCCTGATATGAAACTAGCTTTGCAAAGTACGGTAAGAGATATCGAGCGCGAAGATTCTGACGTACTTGAAGGATGGTCGGGTGGGATGGATGAGATGGAAAGCATACAGAACAAGATATCCGTCCTTTCAAATAACACCTATCTGGTGAGAAAGGATCTTGAAGGTTTGAAACTGGAGAACGAGAGGGTCAGGGTATCGGATCGGATTTTAAATATATTATCAAAAAAAGAGGTTCCCCTTGTTATTTCGCTTGAGGACCTCCATCTTAGTGATGAATCGTCCCTTTTTGTTCTTGATTATCTGTCTAGAAGTATCGATGATAAGGATATACTGATATTATGTACCCGCCGTCCCCAAGAAAGTGAGCTTGCTGATAAGGTTATAAAAGTTCTTCAGAACGAGGATTTTCTGACCGACGCGGTTTTAAGAAAATTGGAAACAGATGATATAGAGAGTTTGGTTGATGAACTTTTCAATCCCAATGAATTCCCCGACACACTGGTTTCTCGATTATCAAAGGAATGCCAGGGCAATCCCTTCTTCATGATTGAAATGCTGAAGCAGATGGAAAAAGAGGGAGCAATCGAATTCGTTGATGGATGTTACCAACTTTTAGTGGAAAACTTCACGATTCCAGTGAGTTTAGAAGAGGTCGTTTACAGGCGTTTAGAACTTCTCGATCCCGGCTCTTTAGCTTTGATCGAATATATATCCTGTGAAGGTTTAGAGATCCGCAAAGGGATACCAGAAAGCTTGAACAGACCCTCCGATATCGAAGGACCTCTAACCTCATTAGTCGATTCTGGGATAATCATACATCTTGAGGAAAGCCTCGCTTTTACCCATGCCATATTCCGAGATGTTATATACGATAGTTTGTCGAGATGGTGGAGGAATTCTTACCATCACCAACTGGGTGAGTATTATGAGAACAGTTACCGGGACCGCATAACTGATGTTTACTATGACCTTGCTAGACACTTTTCAAATACCATCGATCACAGTAAGGCTCACGATTACTCCTTCAAGGCAGGTGAAAAAGCGGAGAACTCTCTAGCCCCGGAGCAGGCTATCGATTTCTACAATCGTTCATTAGATGCTTTGAACAAGATACGATCGATAGAAGATAAGGTCCAACGCAATTTTACTATAGTTGAAAGACTCGGGGATATGCGTTCACTGCTTGGGGATCTCGATGAAGCTTTGGAACATTATAATGGATCACTAGAACTTGCTGGTAATTCATTGTCTAAAGCCACCATACATCGGAAACTTGGGAAAGTATTCATGACTAAGGGTGAATATGATAGAAGCATAGAAGTGTGCGATACAGGCCTTGAATTCCTGGATAGCGATGATATAGAGGTTGCTAAAATAAAACGGGTGAAAGGACGGACACACATGAGGACCGGAGATTACGACGTTTCCTTGGAACTTTTGAACCAGGCATTTGAGATCGCTGAAAAAAATAAGGGCAAGAAGGAGATGGCAGAGATCGCTCACAATCAAGGTACCGTTGAATGGTATAGGGGTAGGTATGTTGAAGCCTTAGAACGGTTAGAGTATTCCCTCGATTTGAGAAAGGAGATGGCCGATAGTAGGGGTATAGCTAAAGCATCCACTAATATCGGGTTAGTTTATTACTCTACGGGTGACAAAAGAAAGGCACTTGAAAACTATAAGACCGCTATGGTTTCTTTCAAGGATATCGGGGACAAATTGAACCTCGCTACGGTGTATAATAACATGGGTATGGCTTATTTTTCTCTAGGCGAACTCGAGCGTGCAGAAGAGTATTTTGATATGTGCCTTGACCTATTTGAAAGAGTGGGCGATAAAAGCAATATAGCAATGTCCATGAATAATCTTGGATTGGTACTGCAAAACATGGGATATATCGAAAGATCCTTGAATTTTTATCGTCGAAGTTTACACATCAGAGAGGATATCGGTGATAAACAAGGTATGGCGATGTCTCTTTATAATATTGGTAATGTGTATTTAGATATTGATAAGATAGAGGACGCTGTAGATCATATGAACCAGGCTCTTGCTATATCTTCAGAAATAGAAAATCAGTACCTTTCGACCGAGATACGATGTGATATGGCTATAGCATACGTTAAGATGGGTGAATTAGATACTGCTAGAAAAAATGCGATGAATGCATTAGATATCTCCATAGATATTGGCAGTGATTCACTTGAAGGTGCAAGTAGGTCCATACTTGGAACTGTTTTTAGGGAAAAAGGTGAATGGAAGAAGTCCATAGAAGAATTCGAAAAAGCGAGAAAAATATTAGAAAAAGGTGATGAAATAAGGGATCTCGCCGAGCTTTATTATGAATATGGTTTACTCTTGAAGGAATTGGACGATAAAGATAAATCTAAAAAATATTTTGAAAAAGCGTTGGAATTACAGAAAGAACTGAAACTTGAAAAAGACATTGATAGAACACAAAAGATGCTTCATGAGATCTGTGAATAAAGAGATTGAAAGTTAATAGTCTATAACCCAATCTAAAGAATGATCTTCATCGTTGTAGATCCAGTAAGCTCTACCAGGTTCGAAGTCGAAATCCGTGGTTGAATAGACGTATGCGACATTGTACTCCTCACCGGCATCGAAATATCCTATTTTAGTCACTTCCGACGGTAAACCGTTATTACCTGTGATTGTGCTGGGATAACCAACCATGTTCCAGCCGGGATACAATGTGATGGTAGTATTTACTGGCTCCAAACCGACCACTGTCAAAGTGGCATTTTCAGTCATACGTACCCAGATCCCCATGGTATGATTCCAATCGTCCAGATCATTGAAATGGTCAGCCCTATCTGGAACATATGATCTCCATTGCCCTTCTTCGGAATCATAATACATGACCCTATCATAACTTCCATCTATACCATATGTTGGATCGTTGAGTATTGCATCTAATTCCGTAACCTTCGGTATAAGGGTTAAAGATATAAAGCCCCACCCATCGGATGAGGCTGAAACTTTCATCTCTATATTAGTGGAGGTAAATGGTGATGCGGAATCGCTGTTGCTTGGATCACTTTCCCCAACTGAGTTGACGGCAGTTACGTGATATGTATATTCCGTCCCGTTAGTGACTTTATCATCTGTGAATGATGTTACAGGAACGTCTAAATTCGTATAATGTGATCCGTCCCGGAATATTCGATACTTAGTTAGGGGTTTTCCACCGTCGTTTTCAGGCTCGTCCCAATTTAACTCTATGCAGTTTAAATCACCAGATGCATCGAAGTTTTGTGGTTCAGAAGGAACTCCATAGGGAACTGCAGAATCATGATCACTAGCTGAACCCTCTCCTTCATTATTTACTGCTGTAACGTAGTAGGTATACTCAACTCCTTTTGTTACTCCAAAATCGGTGTAAGCCGTCGAAGAAGAATCCACAAAGCTGAGATATGAACCATCTCGATAGATGTTGTATCTGATGATAGGAGAGCTACCTTCGATGTCAGGTTCGTCCCAATCTAGACCCACCAGTTCATTACCTTCGGTGGCAACCAGGTTTTTAGGTTTTGAAGGTGGGTTAGACTCGCTGGTAGGTATTAAACCACCCCCACGACTACCACCGAATGGAGTGATACTTCCTCCACCATCAGTACTATGAAGGTCATTGTTAACAGCATCCCTTTCTTTATCTCCGAGACCTCCTCCGTAGCCCCAAACAGGTCCGTTGACAGGCTCATCTAATGTACGGAAATTAACTCTTACCATGAACTCGTAGCCTGTTCCCGGTTTCAGATCTTCAGCTAGGAAGTACTGTGAGCCCGTGTTGATCTCATTGGGGTTTGTCTCTTCGTCAGCTGCTGCTATGGGTCCGTGTGTTTGTTTATTATTTGGATCAACCCTTGAGTTACCCATATATTTCCACTTCTGTTCCCCTTCTGGTCTCATAAATACTGCGTAACTCTGAAGAAGATCATAGGATCCCCTGTAGGTTGGTTTTCTTTCCAATGTACTACTGGTATATTTGAAATGGGGTATCGATATGTTTATCCATGTTGTACCTACTGGATCTTCAGAATATTTTTCATTCAAAACAGGTCTTGGTATAGGTTCATACCTGACAACATGTTCTTCCATTGTTAACGGTGTTTCTTTACCTTCAGCAATATAGTTAGATGCCCAAGTGTAATTTATATATTCATTATATTTTTCATCATAATGCTGGTACTCGCCTAGGAATATTATGTTATTACCTTTATCCGGAGAGGAGTACCATTCATGAGGTTCTTTTTCTTGGGGTGTAGCATCCCATCGGAATTCATTTTCCTTTCCTTCATTGACTCTTCCAAAATTTATAGCATCATCCGCCCCGCGGGGAGTCATGTTTGGATCGTTGATATCTATTGCTGTGATATTCCCAGAGTACTCGCCTTCTCGATGCCATACTGCGTTCCCGTCAAAGCTGTCATAGGCATAACCTTGTAAGTAGATGGCATAGGACTCCCCTTCTACAGATTCACTAGGTATGACTACTAGTAAAAGCAGTAGAACTATCATAATCGATGCAATTTTTCCCATTTCCTGCTCGA
>CAYNQI010000049.1:0-6349 GCA_964399335.1 uncultured Thermoplasmata archaeon
AAAGTATAAATCAAGTGAGTGGACATATAATAAAAACTGGAAGTAAAAAAATGGATATAAGGGTATCTTCAGGGACCGCTAGTTATCTATCCCTGCAAAACAGCCAGATTATGGAAGAACCTACCACTGCATACTTACTGATACCTGGTGGAAGATGTAAAGGAGCATGCTTGTATTGTCCACAAGGAAAAGGTGATTCTAGATGGCTCTCTCGAGTTTCATGGCCGTTATATGAAATAGAAAAGATTGTTGACAAGGTTAAAAAGTCAGACCTTGAGAGAATTTGTTTACAATCTCCAGATATCGAAGACTATGAAAATAAGATAATGGAAATTACTAAAAGATTAAGTGAAACCGGTAAACCAATTTCTGTATCTTCACCTCCCCTTTCAGATGAAACATTAGAAGAGATAGCACATACAGTCGATCACATAGGTGTTGGAATCGACGCAGTTACAAATGATTTAAGAAAGAAAACTAAACCAAACTATCATCCTCTCGTATTCTGGGATTACCTATCTCGAGCTATCGATATATTTGGTGAGAAAAATGTTACGGCACACCTGATTGTAGGCATGGGCGAAGATCTAGAAACACTTGGATTGGCGGTCAAAAGAACTTTTGATGTAGGGGCTGAGGTTTCTTTATTTCCTCTGCTTTTAAAAGATTATGAAGTTGATATGAAATATTATAGGAAAGCTCAACTTTTGACATATCTTTTACAAAATCACAGTCTAACTTATTCGATTGAAATAGTAGAAGATAAAATAGATAATTACGTCCAGGGAATAGATTACAGCGATGTATTTAGAACTAGAGGTTGTCCTGGATGTAATAGACCTTTTTACACTACAAAACCCGGTAATGAACACAAAAACTTCCCTAGAGAATTAAATCCTCAAGAAATAACTCAAATAAAGGAAGAATTAGGTATAAAATGAATCACAATAGCATCGCCGAACCTTTGAAGACAACTATCCAGTCTTACGATATGATCGCAGAAGACTACTGTGAAAAGACTTTGGAGGGGGGAGATAGAGGATTCCAGGAAAAGATGCTTGATATCACTTTAAATTATCTCCCTGAAAAACCGAGAGTTTTAGATTTAGGTTGTGGAGATGGACGAGATGCACATTATCTGCATCAAAAAGGGGCTGATGTTGTAGGCATAGATCTTTCACAAGGGATGATAAATTTAGCTAGGAAAAAACATCCTCAGGTAGCATTCTTTAAACAGGATATGAGAAAAACTGTTTTTCCGGATGATACTTTTGATTGTGTATGGGCAAGTGTCTCGATCATCAATATGCCTAAGTCCGAACTGTCCACTATCGAATCTGAAGTTTTTAGGATATTAAACCCGGATGGGATATTTGCATTCTCCATAAAATTAGGTGAAGGAGAGGATTTTGAAGAAAACGATATGATTCCAGGATATCCTAGATTTTTTGCATATTACTCTGTAGATGAATTGAAAGATAGATTAAAGCTTTTTGAGATTATAGATAGTAAAGATTATCCCGGTGAATTGTTTGGTAGTAAGTTCACCTACTGTTGGGCAAAACCTAACCGTTGATATATTATTCTACTTTTATCATTTATAAAAATCCAGATAAGGGTCCCATCAAATATCCAGCTGCAAGGGTTCCGACTATCAAACCTGCCAATATAAAGTAATATTGTATATTCCAACTGAATATTTTATATCCGTCTAGTGGACCAAAAGGTAGTAGATTGAAACCACCTATGAATAGGTTCACAAAAGAAACAAATGCGAAAATGAATCCTAAAAGTCCATAACCAATTAAATGTAGGGCAAATGATATGGATAAAAATATAGCTCCTACTATCCAATTTGTAAAAGGTCCAGCAGCACTTATTTTACCATTCTGATCTTTTGTTATATGACCTTGAATCATCACAGCTCCAGGTGCAGCAAATACAAAACCAAAGGTGCTAAAAATCAAAGCCATCATCAGGCCCCATGTCCACATACGAAATTCTGCCCAACATCCGTATTTCCTAGCTATTTTTCGATGGGCTAATTCATGGAATAGAAATGCAGTTCCTACTGATAAAAATGAGATGCCTAGGAACAATGGGAAAGCAGGGTTTGTAATACCCTGAATACCTCCAGAAAAACTAATAGCGAAAGCTAAAGTAAGTACACCAAGGGCTATCAATAGATGTTTCTTTTCAGTTTTACTTGTACCTTTTTGATTAAACCTTATTTGATAACTTGGTCTGATCTTAAACCACCTCTTCAATAAATATTTCCTCGATTCTACTTTTTGCTTCTTCTATGTCGTCAAATATCGAGATATCGATTACACCACCGGCAGAGTGTTGATGACCCCCTGCACTTCCTATCGAAGAGAATGCTTTTTTCATCTTTTTTCCTATATCCAATTTAAGTTCTTTGCTTCTAGCTGACATATATATTTTGTTATCTAATAAACCATAAATCAGTACGTTACTTATGTCTCTTTCACGAGATAATATGTTTGCGATTTGAGGTATATCATCTTTTTCAGAAATCTTTCCTGCATAAGCCACTAAGCTTTCTTGTTTGAATTTTCTATTGACGATGGCTTTACCTAGTGCACTAACAGTATCTGGATCTACAGGAGGACTTTCAAAGATGTCTAATAAATCTTTATCGGCGATAGCAGACAGAAACGAGATTATCTTAAAATCTTGAACAAATATGTTTTTAGTGAAATTATCTGTATCTACTTTGATGCCATATAACAGACTAGATGCAAGTATCGGTGAGATTCCAATCCCTAAATTCAAAAGATGTTTGGTCATAAGTGTTGAAGTAGCTCCTACGTCGGTTCGGATCTCGATAAAACCGGTTTGTTTGACATCTTTATTTGTTCTATGGTGATCAATTATTATGTCAGGATTTATATTATCTGGAAGTAAATTATTGTGTCCGGGTTTGGCAAAGTCCAGGAAAACTAATACATCCGAATCATTAAGAACATCCTTTATACCGTCTTTTTCAATCTTTGTCATTTTAATTTCTGTACTATTGATCATTATTTCGTTTTCTGGATGACCTATATTCCCACTATAATATGTATTAAATTTTTTATCATAATCCTCACAGATTTTCTCGAATGCCATTGCAGAAGCAAAGGAATCTGGATCTGGATTATTATGTAAGAATATTGCGATTTCTTTTTTACTATTTTTTACGATCTCAACGATTTCTTTGGTTTCCGATTTTTCCTCAAAATCATCGATTTTTTTAACCAATGAACTACTTATCAAATCATCTTTAATCACAATACCATCTAGTTGATATTTTTCTAACTCTTCTAGTTCATCTTTAGAGGAGATTGTAACCAATTTGCATTTCTTGGAATAGTTTCTTATCTCTTTTATTGTTTTGATTTTTTCAATTATATTTGATTTTAATATAATAACAATACAGTTCCTATTGATATGATCAAACAAATTTTTTAAATGATCTATTTCAAACTCTTCTAGTATATTTTGATCAATCTTTTCAACATTTCTTGAGAAAATTTTGAAATCGAATCCTCTATATTTTAGATTCCTAGCCAGGGATTCTGCAATTTTATTCCATCCTACAATCAAATACCTCATAGATCCACCGTTAGTAATTATGGTTTTTTATTGATTTTCTATGAAATTGATTTTGAAAGATTTAAACTACTATATCAAATTCAGTTTTCAATATACCTAATCTTTTATCTTTTATAGATGATTTCGGTATTGAACAAATCAAATATCCATTTTTTTCACTAACATTATCCAAGGTCCATCCTATGAATTTTTGTAATTTATTGAAATCAGTATAATTAATTATGCTTGGTACACCTGAAATAAATATAACACCTTCATCGCTAGATTTTAAAAAGTTACCGATATGAGATGATAATTTTTGGAGGTTAGAAGGTGATACTGTTTTTATATGATATTCGAGTTCAGAAAAATCTTTTCTGCTGCTTTTTGACAACCAGATAAAGCCAACATCAGAGCTGAAATCAAACATTTTGGTGATCTTATCGGGAGAGTCTCTTGAGATAAATAATCCGTCTCTTTTTTCAGATAAAAGTGATAGGAATTTTTTTATGCTTCCATCTGGCTTATCTTCGATAATCAATAGACTTTCACCGCTACTTAGGTCTACTTTGATATCGCTATCTATTTCCTTAGTCTCTAGCTCAGTTCCTTCGATATATAGGGGTGAAGGATCCTCCTTGAGATCTACCTTCTTTGACTTAACATCTTGATATAAAGTCCCTAAACGACTTTCTATTCTACTTTTAAGTTCCCACCCTTGATATCTGGATACCATATGTTTAATTTTAGACCAGGCTTCTTTCTGTCCCTCCTCGTATCCCCTTAAATAGAGTTCTATTTTTTTTTCCTGGTCCATTTTTCTCACCTGTCTAGCCAATATAACTCAGATCTTCCTTACCGGTGTCTTGCTGCATACCAGTACCTGCATCCATCTCTTTGAGCTTCGTAGTCAGTGATTCAACTTCTTTTGCTTTGTCATCCAATTTATCATATTTTACTTCAAATCCAAGAGATTTTACAAGGATCTTTAGTACAGCTCTGGCAGCACCTGGGTCAACGAAATAACCTGATGTTTCTCCCATCAAACAGATGCCGTTAATGTCATACAACCTTTTACCCATACCTAGTAACAACCCACTTGCACCGACTATACCTGATGAAGGATGTTCTTCCGAAAAAACCACTCCGAGTTCTTCCATCTCATCAATTAGAGCTTCATCTGTAACGGCACCTAATACATCTGGTTTTTCGACCATTTCTCCTTGACCGTATCCGCCTAAAGAAAATATCGTTTTAACATTATAATCTTCAGACATGGATAATATCTTATCCGTTAATTGATACTGCCCCTGAGGGGTCATCCCCTGATAATCCCCTGTAAGAATCAACAAATCTATGTTATCTTCTCCGATATTCTTTTTGTAATATAACTCGTTATTTACTAGTTCTGCAAGTCCATCTTCACTCACCAAAACTTGAGGTGGTAGATAGATAGAATAAATTTCACAGAATAACTCAGCATCGATCTCGTCGATCAAATGCTCGGCTGCTAATTTGCCAACGTTTCCTACACCAGGTAAACCTTCGATTAAAACCGTGTTTTCTAGTTTGGGTTTTTCTTTGAATTTCAACACTATTTCTTCCATTTTTTAAACACCTTGAATTATTGATTTTTGATCTTTTTTTGTTTTCTTCTATAGTCGCCGTATTTATCTTCAGGCGAGTATTTAGGAGGGGCAGGATTAATAGTTTTTCCTCCACATCTATCACATTTTTCAGCAAGAGTATAGATATTACAGTTTTCACACTTTCTTATCTTCTTCATCATCCCAGTCCTTATAAGTTAACATAATCGACTTATATATTTAAGACTTTTCTACGATGTTTTTATATTCTGGGATCACATCTTTAGTAAAGCTCTTCATTCCTTCTTTGGTCTTGTAATGGGTCATCATCTCTTTGATCACACTAAAAGGGATAGTTGCGATCTCAGCACCGATCTCAGCGCACTGTCTGACCTGTCTTTCAGTTCTTATACTTGCAGCTATGATTTTAGTATCAAATCCATAGTTAGTATATATTTGTTTAATAGACCATACCAAATCAACACCAGATAAGATCCCATCATCATTACCCCAATCGTAAAGTTCCATGATCTCTTTATCTTCATAGACAGTTTTATCTTTGTCCAATCCTTTTATATTGTCTTTCAACTTTTCATCTCTTACAACGTCGACTAGTTCCTGAGGGAAATAAGTTCCCTTTGGGTAGTCTTCTCCTCTCACTAGACCCATTTTTGTTCGTATATAGTCATCAATTCTTCCTAAAAAAGGACTGACGTAGTCTGCTCCAGCTTTTGCAGCCATCAAAGCTTGGTTTGGACTCATCACCAATGTACAATTAACAGGAATTCCTTTGTCGGTTAAATGTTTTATAGCTTTAACGCCTATGAAGCTATCATCACCTTCATCCATGGCTGTATTTATTGGAACCTTGATCACTACGTTATTATTTACTTTGTTAAATTTATTATACAAAGTCTCAGCTTCTTTAACTATATCGCCATAACAAGATCCACAGACTTCTAAACTAACTGGACCATCCACTGTTTTTAGTATCTGTTTGATATGCTCTTCTAAACTTATACCATCTTCTTGTTCTTCAACAGCCTTTTTTATCAAGGAAGGATTAGTAGTTACACCATCTAAGATCCCCCATGATTCAGCTTTCTTTATCTCTTCTAATTTTGCAGTATCTACAAATATATCCATAATTACATCTCCTTTTTATC
>CAYNQI010000050.1:0-6288 GCA_964399335.1 uncultured Thermoplasmata archaeon
ATTTAAAGGAAAATAAAAAAAGTGTTTTAATAGGTTTTTACCACGGTCTTCTTCTCTTTTTCTTTTTTTGATGATAGAAGAAGAATGCTCCTATTACTCCGACTACAAGAAGAACGATAAGTGCTGTATACAGTGTATAGCCATTGTCATCAGATATATAGAAACTCCTTTCTAAAAGCAACTCCTCTTTGTTAAACTCCTCTTCAGAGTCCATTCCATAGTCTACCCATATCTCCAGCTTATGTTCTCCAGGTTCTAGATTTTCTTTGGACCAATTAAATTGGACCCTGCGTTGGCTATCCGGATCTAACTGCCGTATTCGGATCGTTCTCTTTAGTTCACCATTTACAAAAAGACCTACCTTTATATCTTCTATTTTGGAGTCAGTGGGATTTGTAACCAATACCGAAATTTTGGTTGGTTCTACAACGTCGATTTCCCTAGTTTCAACGTCTCGTCTGGTCTCATTCTCGAAAGTACAAAAGACTTCGAATTCTATTATCACGGTTCCGGGCTGTGTAGCAGTCATCTCTACTTCAAATACACGATCTGTATCAGATTCCTGTGATTCAGGTGAAACAGTTGCAAAGCCTTCGAGGACCCTAGAGTTCAATGTCCAATTCTCGGCTTCAGCACCGAAAGTACCTCCAACAGTGACTTCATAGGTATTTGTTTCGTTAGAAAAAACTTCCTCATCCCCTCTTATAGATAAATTGACGCCTCGACTGGAAAATTCTTCAGAACGGGAATAACCGGGCATCATCGCTGAGATTAAAATAAGAGAGACCAAGAGTATTATTACTAAAGAGGCTCGTATTTTTCTCATCTATATCCACCTTTCCTTTTTCATGATATAAAAGGCTACAGAACCTATCAGAAGTACTATAGCTGCCCATTGCCATGTTTCTAAGGAGAACTCTTCTTTTTCAAAGGATATATCTTCACTTATGAGTTCTAGATCTCTAGTATCGCTGCGTATCTGTGGAAATTCTACATCATACGTAGTAGAATCTGATACTGATAGGTCATCCGTACTATGTGCTGAAATCATCACATCGACCTCCTTATTGGGTCGACTTCTTATGGGTTCTAAGGTAAATATGATCTCTGTATCTTGGCCTTCACTGGCTGTAATTGTTTGCTCGGAAAGTGTTACATTCCAACCTTTTGTTCGTAATTCATCCTGGTTAAGTACCTTCAAGGCAAATTGGTCTTCATGATTACCTGTATTCCGGACGAGTATAGTATAATCCATGGATCCCCTTCTAAAGTTCTTGTTTTGAATCTCGGGTAAAATACTGACGCCCTGTATCCTTTCGATATCAAAAGGTATCTCAGCTTCTCCGATCTCTGAAGAATGCTGTGAGATCACTTCAAAGGCTATCGGTGGAGGAGCAACACTAGCCTCACTATCAACATATACCGTTAGTTCTACAGTTTTGGTTCTCCCTGCACCAATTTCAAACCTTCGTGGAGAAAATTCAATATCCCATACCGTTCTTTCGGGAACGGACATCTCAAAGGTATCTCTTACATTCCCTGTATTAGTGATATCTACCTCTAGAGTTACAACATCTCCTTGCGATGCACTAATAGTGGATATATCTCCTATGCCAATACCATATTCTTTGACCAGCTTTAGATTCAAATCGATAACCCTGTTCGATCGTATCTCAAGATCCCTAGTTTGTCTGTAGATACTTTCACCAACAGTCGTCTCAGATGTTATTTTATAATCACCTCTGGGAAGTATTACCTCGTAATTTCCGTATTGATCTGTTTCAACTCTCTTTTCAGCTATATCGCCTTCTTTCTGGAAAACTACTTCACTTTCTATCCTTGTACCGCCTCTAGTTACTCTACCTTCAATCTTAGCAGCTCTTTGTAATTCTATATCAATCTGATCGTCTTCCTCACCCATAGCGAAGGCCTCTAGTGTGGAATACAACCTTTGCCCTCTATATGAAATATAGACCGTGTAAGTTCCATGGAACAATCCGAATTCAAATTCACCGTTAGTGTCAGTGGTAGTAGAAGTAGAAACAGCTTGGGGACTGATTGGGATGAAATGCATCTCTACATCTCTAACCCTTGTGCCATCTGCTAGTACAGTTCCAGATAGTGTTGAATTATAAAGCTCTTTATCTGGACGTATACGTCTTGAAAGATCTTCTGCGCTGTTGGTTTCTGAGTAATAATATCTTACTCTACTCAATACACCTTCTACAGGCTCCCTTTCCACATGGTCGATATTCAGTTCGTATTCTCCTTGAGCTAAAGAGAAGGATGCAAATCCAGTATCGTCAGTAGTATTGCTGTATACAAAGCCACTTTCTAAATTCTTTATTTCAATAACGACATTAGACATCGAATCTTCTACAAATGTACTGTATTCATAGATATCTTTCATAACGACTTCGATAAATTTAGCATTTTCTAAATCAAATTTCATGTGTGAAGATATTTCTTCGTTTTCAGCCTTCAATCCATAAGTTCCGGGTATCAAATATAAGTCAAACTCTCCATCTGTAGTTATATCCCTATTTTCTGGGCCGATGAAAGTTATCTCACCACTTCTCACATCATCATTTTCGTCCTTAATTACACCAGTTAACCTGACTCTTTGTTCTAAGTCCATATCTAGTTCAATATCCTGCCCGGGTTCCAATTGAATTCTATCCGAGAAATGCAATTGTCTATCCTCATTATCGAAGAGGTGATCAACTACAACATCATAAACACCTGGCTGAACATTAACCGTATAGTCATCTCGGGAGGCTATTACTTCTTTATCAACTGCGCCCTGACTTACAGCTTCAAACTTTATAGGCAACTCATCTGGGATATAATTGTCATAATGTATATCACCACTTATCTGAACATCGTTAGCCATTAGTTCTACATCTCTTTCTAATTCAGCTCCAGGTACATATTCAAATTCTTTCATTGTGAACCCTTCTGCTGAGAACTTGATTGTACATCTCTGTTCAGGTACAACGATCTCATAATCCCCGTCAGGAGATGCTCTGCCTCTTGAGATTACTTTTTCACCGATAGATATCTCTATATCGCTTCTAATACCGATAAACTCTGTGTCATCTATTGTATCAACAAGTTCCCTAGATACTGTGCCACTCAGCGTTGAACCCGTTCGAGCATTTATATCTATTGTTGTTGACTCAGAGACCTTTATCTGATTCAAGGAAACCAAAGTTCTATGTGAACGTATCTTCCACCCATAAATGTCATAATTCCCTGGGATCATATGTGTACTGAATCGCCCTTCTGAATTTGTAACCAATCTGAGCTCTTTACCAGATTCATGTGTAAACAAAAGATTATACGATCCTTCCGACCTATCTTCGTATCGAACCTCTCCAGTTACACGGAATCCCTCTTCAAAATTAGCTTCTATTTTATTTTCTAAAGGAACTGTGATCGAATCCATGTATACAAAGGTCTGTCCATCCTTTTGATTTCTACCGTAAAGTCTGTATTCCCCTTCTGGGATCTTGGTAGAAAATTCACCATTTGAGTCTGTTTCCACAGTTGTACGGAAATCTGATTCGTCTGTACTACTGATCGTAATCAATTGATTCTTTAATGAACTTCCTCTTCGAAGTGCCTGTCCTTCTAAGACTTCAGCAGGTGTGATAGTTACAGATATATTTTTCATCGCATCGGCTTCCATTTCGAATCGATACCGGCCCTCTTTAAACGTATATCCTTCTGTTTCCAATATCAACTCATATTTGCCTGGTATCAAATAGGGGCGGGAATACATACCCTCCTCGTCTATCGAATTCGTGTAAGTTAAGCCTGTTCTAGAATGTCGAGTCTTGATCTTCATCCCTTCAGTTGAATCTATCTGCTCATCAAAGCTGATCTCTAAATTTGCTTTTCCTGTAAAGACCTGGATATCAACTGTCGTAGAATCGCCCGGGTTCAACATAATGTTGTCCACGGATTCAGAACCTTCTATATCAGTTTCGATAGAATATTCACCTGGAACCAGACCTGAGAAGCTATAATAACCATCAATAGTATCCGTAGTAAAGGTTCTACCCGATTTTACATGGGTGATGGTAACTTTTCCATCAACAACTAAATCTTGATCATCATCATATTGCACTTCATCCTCAGGTTCCATACCAGGGTCCATGCCGGGATCCATCTCGAAATCACCTGGATCCATATCAAAGTCGCCCGGGTCCATCTCTTGTGTAGGTTCTTGTTCTATATCACCAGGATTCTGTGAAGTCAAGCCTTGACCATCATTATCTTCTGTATCTTCATCTACTTCAATAAAGGTATGGCCTTCAATTTCAGCACCCTCTACTTCAAAATCCCTTTCAATCAGGTAATCCCAACTACCATCACGATTTCTATCGATCTCTTTCCGCATGGCCATCTCTTCGGTAACTTCAAAACTATAAGTTCCAAGCTGTGTTCCCCTCACTTGCATAATAGGTCTCTCCATCTCTCCTTGAGAGACAACTAATGTGTTATTACCCTCCGGTGCTATAGCTCTATAATAGCCATCCTCGTCTGTTGTAGTAACTTGCTTTACAGTCGTCTGATCATCTAAAACAGTTATCGTAGCATCCTCTATAGGTTCTCCGTCTTCAGTTCTAACTTGACCTTCAACGACTGCTCCATGATAGTGTTCAAGGAAAATCACACCTTGCCTCATATAAGCCATACCACTGGTATCAACAGTTCCTATACCTTCTTGCTGCTTACTCATAGCGTCCTCATAAGAGATAGCTCTCCATGCATCAGTATGATTTTGGAAATCCTCATAAGGATTATAGTATGCTGTCCTATGAGCTGTTTTGAAATAGGTCATACCCCAACCCGGAAGAGGTTGATGTTCCTGTAATTCTTCTGTCATGCCAGGTATACCCTCCTCCATACCAACGTCACTACCAGAATAACCAACAAATATATTGTAAAGTGCCGAATTATAAAACATCGGTTGATAATCTATACGTTGATCAACTATTCGTGCATCTTCTGGTATCTCATCAGGATCCGCGTATACATTACCTTGGGCATCAATCAGATTGATAGTATAGAAATCTATAGGAGTACGCATTCCATGTCTATCATCTATTCTGTGTCCAGATAGTTTTGCAGGAGCATAAAATACACCGGTTTGCCGACCAGAAAGTGGGAATAATCGGGTATCTACTGCCAAGTATTTTATCCATTCGTCTAACTCAAGACATAATTCCCTGTACAGATCTGCTAGATCATGGAGGTCCTCATAAGATAAAAGTCCCATAGTATATGCATATTTGACGTTCTCAAAATGAATGTCTTCTGCACGTGGATGGTACCGATCAGGATCTGAAAGTACCTCTTCTCGATATTTTTCATCTCTAGGATTTTTCATGACTTCTTCCAATTCGTCAGTTTTTTCCTCGCCAATATGATCTACTAATATCTCTCGAAGATCATCACTGAATTCTCGATTCTCTTGCATTTCTTTTTCTAGAAGTCTAACCGAAAGAAGTGATAGGACCTCGGATTCATTTTGAGCCATTAGAACGTTACCTGAATACCTATAAGCGGTCTGGAAATTATCAGCTACTGAGGGGTGCCTACCTTCAGTTGCAGCCTCGAAACCGTAGTCCCACCAACTTAAGAAACCCGGTCTATCTTCCGGTCTTTGATCAGTATTTTGCTCTCTAAGCCACTGCCAGGCTGTAGGCCAATACTCACCTGGATCATCTAATGAATAACCAAAGGCTCCAAGATACCAAGATCTAGCCTCTTCAACTTCATCCTCAGGTGGCCTCAAAAATTCAGGTAAGGTTTGGTATATCTGTTCATCATATTCACTTTTCCTCTCAAAAGGTATACCTGCATCGAAGGCATGAATAGCATTGGGTAAGAAAATCAAGAATAACACTATTAATATAACCGATACGTGTTTGATCTTGAAACCCTCGTATATTCCTCTAAAAATGTTCCCTCTGTAACTTTTGATACGCCATGCAACCTCAGGAAAGTCCAGCTTATCTATGGCTAATGCTACTGTCCAACCTGCAGGCAACGCAAAAGCTGGTGCAGCGTTGAACATAAACCTAGCTGCTGATACCGCCATGAATAGAGCAAATGCGGTCCAAATTAAAACGAATATAAAGGCTGGATTCCAATTTTTTCTTAGATGCCAGATAGCTAAAACTATCCCAGCAAAAGTCAAGAAAAAGGTCAATACACCCGTAGCAATTACTAGATTACTAAAACTCGGAGGTTGAGCTTCTGCAATTGTTGCATATA
>CAYNQI010000051.1:0-6275 GCA_964399335.1 uncultured Thermoplasmata archaeon
GAGTGGAGATTGACGATAAATCTAAAAGAGAAAGAACTAGAGGAATTAAGATGATCGGACCTGCAAAGGGGGGGACATTGGGAGATCATGGCGGATTAAATTTTATCTTCGAGGATCAAGGGGTATCGCAAAAATATCTAAGACTGGCAGCCCATAGTTCATCGTAATTTTCTCGATCAGGATTTCTAATCATGTATTCCAAAACCTCGTGAGAACAAGATCAAGCAGTGTGATCAGCCAAAATACCCTCCACAAAAGCCCTAATCCAAATTAGTACTAATTTAAATTAGCACCCAAAACATTTATTATACTAAAACAGATTAGTACTAATCATGATTAGGTTCATCGACAGGGAACATCAGATGCATCTTTTAGAAAAGGCATGGGACAGCGATAGCCCACAATTCATAGTCATATACGGCCGGAGACGTATCGGGAAGACGAGACTTATAACGGAGTTCATAGAGGAAAAAGATGGTGTTTTTTATATAGCCGAGGACGAGAACCCGAAATCACAGAGGATGGAATTAAAGGAACATATCGCATCGTACCTCGATGACGATTTTCTAAATAGCAACGAATTCGACAGCTGGAAAGATCTCTTTGAGTATCTCAAAAAGGTGCTGCCGAAAGAAAAAAGATTCTACCTGGCGATCGACGAGTTCTCCTACATGGTCAGGAATGAAAAAAGCATCGTCAGCACCCTTCAGAAGTTCTGGGATACTTTCTTATCTAAAACGAAGATATGTCTGATCCTATCAGGCTCTTTGTTCGGTCTGATGGAAGAAAAGGTACTGTCGAACTCATCCCCTCTTTACGGAAGGCGGACTAGAGATATCCTTTTACAACATATGACCTTCGAGGATTCCACAGAATTTTTAGAGATGACTTTCGAAGATAAGATCAAAACCTATATGTCCATCGGTGGTGTTCCAGAATATCTTTTGAAAGCCCGTGATCACGACGAATATAACGATTTTGTAAAGAACGAATTTTTGAATAAAGACGGTTATTTCTACAGGGAACCTTATTTTATACTCTCACAGGAGTTCAAAACCATCAAGACCTATTTCTCCATGATAGATGCGATCTCTAAGGGAAACACTAGACCCACTGAGATAGCGAATCACTGCGGTATAGAGTCGAGAAACATATATCCATATCTCGAAAATCTGATCAGACTGAGTTTTGTAGAGAGACAGGTACCTATCACTCTGGAAAACAGGTCTGGCATATACCATATAAAGGACGTGTTCTTCGATTTCTGGTTCAATTTCGTGCACAGATATAGAGAAAAGATCGAAAGAGATCTCACCATCCATGATGAGGATGACTATAACACATATTTCGGCAAGAGATTTGAAAGTTTGATAAGAGATGAACTATTTCACCATTTCTTCGATTATCCATCGGTGGGTAGATGGTGGTACAAAAGCAACGAAATCGACATAGTAGCAGTGGATGAAGAAAAGGATCAGATAATGTTCGGAGAGTGTAAATGGTCTGACGATGTAAACACTAGATCACTCTACTACAAGTTAAAAGAAAAGAAGGACGAAGTAAGATGGAACGATGAGAACAGAAAAGAAGAGTTCGTTCTATTCGCTAGATCCTTCAAAAACGACTTTTCAGCTGATGATCTCACATGTATAGACCTAAGTAAGATAGAAGAGGCTTTGAATCGATAAACGATGTTCGTAGACCTTACTTCAGACATCAAGCTGTTCCCTCTGTTATGATCTCCCTGATGGTCTTGGAATGTCCGTGATAGTGTTTCAAAGCATCCAAAACCTGATCAGGTCCAAATCACGGGATATCTTCTCGACACTCCAATTCAACTCAGTATAATATCGAGCGATATCGGCAACCTGAACCCTTATACCTTCGATCCTTGGTTAACACAGGAATCAAGATTCCTGTTTTCGAGGGAATTTTATAAAATTCCCGTAGATTCCACCGACCACTCCTTCTGTCTTCACTATCTTAACGGACATCTTACCACATAAGGAATTGATTGGCGAGTCAGTGGTGATTTATTACCAAGCTAGTCGGCAGCCCCTAAATCTTTTATACTTACGAGTATATTACTTACGAGTATGAAAAAACCATTCGTCGATAGAAGGGAGCATCTAGAATTCCTAGAAGAACGCTACCGATCCGACAGCTTTGAATTCATCCTTATCTACGGTAGAAGAAGAGTGGGTAAGACAGAACTAATAAAGAGGTTCGTCCAAGACAAAACTTCGATATACTGCCTTTCAACCCTGGAGGATAAGGAAAAACAGCTTGAAAGTATCTCTAACAAGATACATGACCATATAGGTGGTATAAGACCGGACATCCAGAGATGGACTGATCTTTTCAGATATTTTGCAGAGAAAGCTAAAGAAAAGACTGTCCTCATAATAGACGAGTTCCCATATCTCATCGAACAGAACGATTCCATACCCTCGTACTTTCAGAAGTTCGTGGACGAATATCTAAAGGAAAAAGATCTGATGATGATACTCTGCGGATCTTCTATCAGCATGATGGAGGACCTGATGGCCTACAAAAATCCCCTTTACGGGAGGCGTACAGGACAGATAGACCTAAAACCCTTCAGATTCAAAGATGGTAGGAAGATGTACCCTGCAGAGGACATCGAAGAAGAGATCCGTTATTATTCCGTCTTTGGAGGTGTGCCCTTTTACCTTCAGAAACTCAACGAAACCTCTCTAAAAGAGAACATAAAAGAAAAGGTCTGTAGGGACGTCGAGATACTCTATGAGGAACCACAGATCCTTCTCAGGCAGGAGTTCAGGAAACCTAACAGGTATTTTTCTGTCATGGAATCTATCGCACTCGGTAACACAACCCCTAAAGCTATAGCCGACGATACCAGGATCCCTTTTCAGAGTGTACCTAAATATTTAAAGGAACTGGAAAGGATCAGATTGATAGAACACGAAGAGCCTATCACCGCTAGGAAAAAAAGGTCGAGGAGAGGGATATACAGGATCTCAGACAATTTTTTCGATTTCTGGTTCCATTTTATAGGCCCCCATCTTTCTGATATAGAAGAAGGACAGGAGAACTTTGTAGAAGATCACGTCATGCCGGATATAGATAGATATATTGGAAAAAAATTTGAAAAGGTCTGTAGGGAATTTTTGAGGGAGAAGTCAAAATTTGACGAACAGTTCAGATTTTCAAGGATAGGGCGGTGGTGGTACAAGGAGGATGAGATAGATATCGTTGCTTTGAATGAGGAAGAAAATCAGATACTTCTTGGAGAGTGTAAATGGTCCGACGATGTAAACACTAGAACACTCTACTACAAGTTAAAAGAAAAGAAGGACGAAGTAAGATGGAACGATGAGAACAGAAAAGAAGAGTTCGTTCTATTCGCTAGGTCCTTCAAAGACGACTTTTCAGCTGATGATCTCACATGTATAGACCTAAGTAAAATAGAAGAGGCTTTGAATCGATAAACATGGTTCTTAGATCTTACAGAAAAGTCAGGTAGAATGCCTCCGTATCCGCAACGACAGTGAACCCATGCAGGATTAACATCCCTTCGCTCTCATCATCATTTCGAACATAGAGGGAACTTCGGAGAATTTAACCAAAACTTCTAAATAGTATTCGCACGTACATACTAATTATGCGCATACAATTCATAGACAGGATATCTGAACTCCAGCGGCTGAACTCTTTCTGGGAAAGACCCCTGGGCATATACGTTCTTTGGGGAAGGAGAAGAGTTGGCAAGACCACCCTTCTGCAAGAATTCTCCAAAGGGAAACCGTCCATCTATCTGATGGCAACGAAAGAGACTGAGAAAGGCATCCTGCAAAACTTCACAAGGGAGGTAGCAATTTTTTTCGAAGATCCGGCTCTCTCAAACACTAACTTTGATTCCTTCAAGGATCTGATCAGATATATAGAGGAAAAGAAAGAAGGACAGCTTTTACTCATAATAGATGAATTTCCATATCTTTGTGATGCGGATCAAAGCGTACCGTCCATCATACAAAAGGAGTGGGACGATAAAAGATTGAATGGTATGCATTTGCTCCTTTCGGGTTCGACGGTCAGTGCCATGGAATCGAAGGTTCTGGGCAGTAAGAGTCCCCTATATGGAAGAAGATCAGGTCAGTACAAGCTTTCTCCTCTCGACCCTCTACAGGCAAGAGGGTTCTTTCCAGAACTCGGGTTCAGAGACTATCTAAAGTTTTACGGCGCTGTTGGAGGTACACCAGAATATCTGCTGAAGATGGAACCAGAGAAGGATCTGATACCAAATATAATCGATAATATAGCAGACCCCGGCTCCATGCTACATGAAGAACCTGAGCTTTTACTCAAGTCTGAAGTTAGAGAACCCCGGACTTACTTTTCCATATTAAAAGCACTCTCCTTCGGCAGGTCTACGCCTAACGAGATAGCAAACTTCGTCGATATCCCAAGGACCTCGATCTCCCGTTACCTGAAATTACTGATCAAATTGGACCTAGTCAAGAAAAAGGTTCCAGTGACAGAGAGGCACCCTGAAAAGACCAGAAGAGGTAGGTATTTTATCCATGACCCGTTCTTTAGGTTTTACTTCAGATTCATCTTCCAGTTTCAACCACAGTTGGAACAGGGATTGTTTGAAGGTTTGAAAGACTCTCTTCAAAGCGGGTTCAATACATACATGGGACCAGTATTCGAAGATATCGTTCTAGCCGCCTTGATACAGATGGAGAAGAACGACGACACGCCCTTCACCTTTCATAAGATCGGACCGTGGTGGAACAATAAAGGCCAAGAGATAGATATCGTAGCTTTGAACAGATCCACAAAAGAGATCTTGTTCGTCGAATGCAAATGGTCAGATCTAGATGAACAAAGAACAAGGAAGATAGTCACTTCCCTAAAAGATAAGGCAGGATCGGTCAAGTGGCATCGTGAGGACAGGAAAGAACATTACTTGGTGGTCGGCAGGTCCGTGGAAGGAGTACCCGAAGTCGAAACGCTATCGTTGAAAGATATCAAGACGATCACTGAGCCTTTCTTTCAGCATACGTAACAGCCTTTGACCCAAGATATTTATTCATCACTTAACTTCTCTATCTGATCCGGAGCGTGTTACGATAGGAAAGGAAGATGAAGTGGACGATCTTTACAAAGAACAGATCGACGAATTCGAAAAGGCGTGGGAGGAATTTTTCAAGGACAAAGCCGAGCCGAAAACCGAGGAAGAAGCCCTGAAACAGCAGGAAGAGTTCATCCGGTGGTATAATGAGGAGAGAGAACAGTCCACCACTAGCATGACTCCAGAACAGATGGGGGCTTTCAGCTTCGGTCTAGAGCCGACTAACTTTGACCGCCTGATGGAAGCGGATCCCCTCATGGAACAGGAAAGATTCGAAGAGGCGAAAGAGATAGCCGATGAAGTACTGAAAATTAACCCGGAGGATCGAGAGGCTTTTCTCTTATCGGTACAAGCTAGTATCTCTCAGGGAGATCACAGTACGGCGATGGACTCACTCGAAGAATGGAAAGAACTCCATCCTGACGATCCCTATCCATTCCTCCAGCAAGCTGAAGTTCACCTTTTGAAATTTGATTTCCTCTCAGCGCTGGAGGATGTTAACAAAGCATTGGAGTTAGATCCCGACTTCTTCGATGCCGTGATCTTCAAAGCGCAGATCTTCAAAATGATGGAAGATGATAGATTCGAAGAGACCATCGAGAGAGCCCTGGAGTTAGACGGGGAGCGCACGGAACTCTTTCTCGATAAGTACCTAGTCGAGCCCTTTTTTTGCAGAACCGAAGAGGATCGTGTGATCTCCATGATGGACGAGGTAACTCAACTCTTGATGTCTGGGGATACAGAAGAAGCTAAAGAGTTAATATCCGATATCATGGAGATGGAAGCTCCAGATATGGTCAAATATACGATAGACAAGATGGAGCTGGAATGCCTGATGATGGGAGGCGAGGAGGAAGAAGTGGAATCTATCGTGGACAAACGAGCCGAAAAAGACCCAGAAGATATCCTGTCCCTTTTCTACTCGGCTAGGCTAGCTCACTCCAGGGGATGTGACGAAAAGGCTCTGGAAAAAATAGACAAGATCATATCTGTGATGGGAGAGGATGATGAGAGATCAGATGGGCTTTTTGAATACTATGCATTCAAAGCATCGGTGCTTGAATCCATGGGAGAAGAATCTTCAAAAAGATGGTACGAAAAAGCTAGAAAAAGTGAAGAAGAATCTCTTGAAAGCATAAAGGCGGGATTCGAAGAA
>CAYNQI010000052.1:0-1701 GCA_964399335.1 uncultured Thermoplasmata archaeon
TCCCATGATATTATGATATCAGTTCAATAACATTAAATATTTTTGGATGTTGTTATTTTACTTTTTCACTTACCTGATCGAAAAACTTGTGCTAACTATTTTCCTTTATCATTTCAACAGAGTTTCTGAGTTCATCCCATCCATTCTCTTTCAACTTCAGAAGTTTCATCGAAATCAGCATCTTCCGATACTACTGTATAAATACCGTGATTAACCGCTGTACTGATGTGGATGGCATCTCTTGGATCGAAATTCTCTCGTTTTATCAATTGATGTGCTTTCCAGATGACCTCGCTGTCCACTTCATAGAACCTTAAATTAGGCATGGTCAACAAAGTTTCGGTAACTTCTAAAGCGTCTTCCTTGGATAACACTTTATCTATTTTCCAGAAAACTTCATCGTAGGTCAGATAAGATGTCCCGGCTTTTTCTTCACCGTTCTCGATTTTTTCTAATAAAGACCGGCACCATTCTCCTTTATCACCCTCGCTCATAGCTGCGTAGATCAACACGTTAGAATCTAGATATTTCATCCTAACCTCTCCTTCATCCTTTCATCGTAATCCTTGTCTGAATCGACCTCTACTTCACCTGTTCGCTGAGCGATCTTCTTCAACTTTTCAACTGAACCCTTTTCAGCCCGCTTTATTATTAATTTATCTCCATCCGACTCAAATATAACTTTGTCTCCCGGCTTTATATTGAAGTTCTTCCTGAAAACTGAAGGTATAACCACTTGACCTTTTGAACCGATCTTCATCTCTATCTCTATCATGATGTAATACTAAAGTATAACACCTATTTATACATTATTACTATTGAGTGTATACTTTGAATTCAAACCGTTTTCTCAATGGTGTTTGTCAAAAGAATTTGTTTGAATCTCAATAGCTTTTTTCTCGTTATCCTAGAGTGAATCTAGATACTTTTTAACGTCTAGATTAAGTAAAACATAATAACTAAGTTAACGCATTACCTTCAAGTTCAAACGTAGATATCACTTGCAAGCTACCGCAATCAATCTCTCTGCCTCATCTCCGTACTCTGATCTTTCCAAGTCACCATAGATATCTGTTTTCGTGAACCCAGCTCTTCCCAGCATTTTCTTCAATTCTTGAGCGGAATATATCTTGATATAAAAAGTGCCTTCGTGGACCTGGTTATCTTTGATCAATGTCCATCTATTTTCCAGCAGATCCCAGTCACCTTTGATATACCGTTCTTCGATGAAGTAACCATCATCCAGTCTTCCCTCGGCTTTTTGGGTGAACTCCCTGGCCATGACTTTTTTACCCATCACATCCATCAAGAACTTTCCACTACTTTTCAAAGAGCTGTGAACGTTCTCGATGACTTTAAGATTATCTTTTTCATCGATGAAATAGCCGAATGAAGAGAAAAAATTTATAGCCGCATCATAGGTATCTTCTCTTTTGAAATCTCTCATATCACTTTTTACAAATTCAACGTCTAAGCCCTCTTTCTTCGCCTTCTTCTCACCCCCCTCGATATATCTCTCTGTTAGATCTACCCCCGTAACCTCGTACCCTCTTCTAGCGAATTCTAAAGTATGTCTTCCTACTCCGCAGCAGAGATCTAGTATCTTATCCCCTACATTCAGATCAAGTATCTCTACGATCTTGTCCACCTGTTCAGAGGTGCTCCTCATCCTATCCTTGTGGAATAGTACGGAACGAAAGT
>CAYNQI010000052.1:1801-6207 GCA_964399335.1 uncultured Thermoplasmata archaeon
AATAGTACGGAACGAAAGTTCTCCCAGAATTTTTGATCTTCAAACCAGCCTTCTTTCATGTTTTATCAACTCATTGCGTCAATCAATTTATGCCACAGGAGATACATAGCTATTGAATAAAGTCTTTCACGATCTTCCCCACCAGATAGATACTGACTATTAACTGTCTCCTTATCCATATCACTCCTATTTTGAATAATCTTATATATGTTTTCTACTGAGTCGATATCTTATCGCTATTTTTAATCAGGTAACCTCCAACCTATTATAATTTTCAACGACTTATTCACATATAAAAGGGAGAAATATTTATAGAAAACTTCCTTGGTCTTTAAATGATGGATTTAGAAAGATTCCTCGATGAGAACGTCAAGCCTGCAGCCGGCTGTACTGAACCCGTTGCTATCGGTTATGCTGTATCCTTAGCATACAACTCGATATTCGGTAATCTACCCGATGATCCTTGCAAAGATGTACCGATACCCGAACCGGATTCACTGAAAGAAGTCCGATTAAAGGTTGGAAAGGGTGTCTACAAAAATGCATTTTCTATGTCAGTACCAGGTACGAAAGGCAAGAAAGGGATAGAGGTAGCAGCAGCCTTGGGCATGTATCTAGATCCCAAAAAAGAACTGGAACTCTTTGAAGATGTAGATGAAGATGTCTTAAACAGAGCTATGAATATAGTGGATCAAAATAAGATAAAGATCACCGATGTCAAAGACAAGGCTGAATTCGATATCAGTGTAGAGATGATATATATCTCAGAGGGGGACAAAACATCTTCTTCAGTAAGACTTGAGAAGTTCCACGACCATATTTCATCCATCATCGTTGATGGAGAAGTACTTTACAGAGATGAGAATATACAGAAAGAACATAGATCTATCAATGTACCTAACAGCATCGAAGAGATGGTCGATGCATCTAAAAACATAGACGAAAAGTTGATCGATAGATTATACAGCGGTATCGAGATGAACATGGCCCGTTCGGAAGATGGTCTTGAGAACGATTACGGTATGGGTGTTGGAAGGATGTTGAACGAAATGGTCGAAAGCGATGAACTTTCGAACGATCTGATCAACAAAGTGAAGATGATGACGGCTGCAGCAGCTGATGCAAGGATGGGAGGAATAGAAAAGCCAGTAATGAGCACTTCTGGGTCGGGAAACCAGGGCATAACTGTTCTAGTACCTATCGGAGTGACCGGAAAAGAGTTGGATTTAAGTAAGAGAATACTGGCCGAAGGAGCTATGCTAGCCCATCAGATAACCAAATTCTCAACTGAGAAGTCAAGCTATCTCTCAGCATTATGTGGATGTTCCGTGAAAGCTGGTATGGGTACAACTGCAGCCCTCACCTACATCATGGGAGGTTCTGTTGAACAGATTAAAAGTTCCATCAAACTATTAGCTGGCAATTTAACAGGGATGATATGCGATGGTGCTAAAGAGGGATGTGCACTCAAGATATCCACCGCTGCTGGAGAAGCATTAGAATGCAGCCTATTAGCTCTAAAATCTCTAGAAGTTCCTAACGACAACGGTATAGTCGGTAATACTGCCGAAGAAACCTTAGAAAATATCGGTAAAATTTCCGATGAGATGGCTTCTATAGATCTTAAGATAATCGATATACTTGAGAAGAAAAAATGAACCTAATCTGAATTATCAAACTCATTTTATATCATTTTAGTAAATCGATGAAAAATGCTTTCAACTCATCGGTACTAGCACTAAAACCACCGCCTTGAGCGAAATGATCAGTACCTCCTCCACCGCCTCCGAATTCTTGGCTTGCAGACTGTATAATCCCATTAGCTGATATCTCTTCAACTTCATCTCCGACTCCGACGATAGCGCTGAGAGTCTCCCTTTCGTTGATTATCACCATGACTTCATCTTTTTCAACACCCTCTTTGGCTTTATGTGAGAGTGTCTCAGTATCTTCAGTAGATAATGTCTGTATCAATAGGTCAAAGTCATCATACTGATACCTGTCAAAGTTTTCCATCTTCTGCTCTATCTTTTCAGATTCCAACTCTTCGACTTTCCTTTCCATCTCTGCAAGTCTCCTCTGAAGTGAACTTATCTTATTTGGAAGATAATCTATGCTTGTTTCTAGTGAATCTGTAATCCTAAGTACACTTCTTTTATCTTTGTAATCATTATCCAAGGCTTTATCAGCGATACTGAAAAGTACCCTTGTAACACCTTCCTGTAGTTTTTTCTTATCTTCGATACGGATCCTACCAACTTCAATGGTGTTTTCGAGATGAGTCCCACTGCATACGCCCTTATCCCAATCTTCGACCTCGATCATCCTTACTTTTTCTCCTTCAGGTATCTCCTTCGCGAATGCGATCTCATCAGAAGATTCTATCTCTTCTCTATCTAGAACCTTCCATCGAACTGGCCTGTTCTCAAGTATTACCCGATTACACAACTCTTCCAACTTCAGAAGTTTTTTATTATCAATATAGGCATCAGTTTCAAAATCTATACGTGCTTTTTCCTCACCGATGTCGAATCCTGCATAACTGATATCACCCATCACTTTCCTACCTGCACCATAAACTACATGTGCACCAGTGTGTGCTCTCATACAGTAAAATCTGAATTCATCATCTATAAAACCTTCAACTTCCTCTCCGACTTCAAGGTCGTTTTCTTCAACCCAGTGAAATATGATCCCATCAACTTTCTGGACATCCTTCACTTTGTAACCATTGATAGTACCTTTATCAGCAGGTTGGCCACCCTCTTCTGGATGAAAATAAGTTTCTTCAAGTACCACCTTATCTCCGTCGATCTCCTTCACCACGGTTTCAAATGCAGTTTTCCTCGGTTCCTGCCAAAACGGGGGTTGATATATCATGATAATAAAAGAAAGGGTTTGGTCTAAAAACGTTTTCCTTCTACATTTCCCAGAAGAATTTTCCGTTCTCCATTATCACTTCATCATCGATTTTAAGAATACCTTCACTCATGTCTTTTATCATGTCAACATGTACAGCACTTTCGTTCTGTTCCCTATCTTCTCCGACACATCTAGGATAAGATCTTCCCAGGGCTAGGTGAATAGTATCTCCCATCTTTTCATCGAATAGCATGTTTTTCGTGAATATATCGATACCGCGGTTCGTTCCGATACCCAGTTCCCCTAATCTTTTAGCACCATCATCTGTTTCAAGTATATCTTTTAGTGCTTCTTCGTTCTGCTCAGCAGAATATTCTACGACTTTACCACCTTCAAATTTCAACTTCACACCGTTGATCTCTCTTCCCTGGTGTATCAATGGCTTATCGAAAAGTATCTCGCCTTCGACGCTATCGATGACAGGAGCTGTGAACACTTCACCACTTGGCATGTTGTTCTCACCATCTGAGTTCACACCTATCATACCGTCGATGCTCATGGTAAGTTCAGTATCTGGTCCTTCTATATAGACTTCCTTTCCCTCATCCAATTTTTCTTTCAAATCTTCTTGAAGGTCGTGTACTTCCTGCCAGTCTCGTAATACTGCATTGTAAACAAAATCTTTGTACTCGTCTAAAGACATACCGGCCAACTGTGCTTGTGCATCTGTAGGATGTTGGGTGCCACACCACCTTTTAGATAATTGTACCTCTTGGATAGGTCTATGGGCTTTTGAATATTCAGCTAATTTTTTTCCAGATACATCGTTCATAGCTCTTAAATTGGGATCTGAACCGATTCCTATTAGAACATCTGTCTCTTCCATCATAGCTAATACATGTTCTGGTGTTTCGAACTCTCCTTCGAAATTCTTGAAATAAGCACGGTTCGCCTCATTAGATGCATAAAGCGTGATCGGTTTTCCTCCTTTTTTTGCTATCTCTTTCTTCAAAGCGATCACCAGTTCTTTAGCCTCTTCACTAGCCTTGATCACTACGTTGTCTCCTTCTTCGATTTTGGTACTCCATTCTACTAAGATTCTTGCGTGCTCTTCGATCCTTTCATCCATAATATCATTCTCTTGTTGGTTTGCACTATAATACAATAGGTAATAAATTTAATCTTTCATTAATTTGTTAACAGGTTATAGTGTTTAAAATTTGGAGTTATTTTATTAAGAAAATCCAAAGAGGAATGTACTAGTGTGGTACTAGATATCCTTATTTTCTATTTTAAATATGGTCGCAAATAATATATATTATAATCGCATTATATTGTTAAAATTGGAGGAAAATTTACATGAAAATACGTCCATGTATGTATAAGATAATCGTAGTTTTGGTGATAGGTTTGTTGATGTTGACTGTCCTTGAAGGTACCGCTGGGAATCCTTTCAAGGGGGGGGGGGCGACAGGAAGACCAGGTGATCGATGAAGATGGTAACACCCATAAGATATATTCTCAGGGTGGGGACATCTATTACA
>CAYNQI010000053.1:0-5853 GCA_964399335.1 uncultured Thermoplasmata archaeon
ACCCGAGTATTGATGCAGTTATCAAAGAGTATAACGATGCTTCAAATATCTGTAATCTTCTTCCAAATATTCGATAAGATAAGCCAGTGTTATATAAAATTGATAAATTGATTATGAAAAGCGTGATGATGAGTATATAGGGGACAGCTTTTTTTGAAGTCCTGAACGGAGTTTTGGAATCGAAAATAAACTTCACTATCAACTTGAAAACTAAAAAGGCACCTATCGCTCCGAATATCGGGGAGGTCACCCAACTAATGATGATCCGGCCCAACGTTCCCCAATATATGATCTCTATACCTCCGATTATAAGTCCAAACCCTAACATGCCTCCCACGATGGAATGAGATGTAGAGATCGGCATGGATTTCCAGGTAGCAATAGTTATCCAGAGGCCTGCTGCAGTCACTGCTGATAAAGCACCGATCGATAATATGTTAAGATCTCCAACTTGTCCTACATCAAAGATACCTATCTGTACAGTAGATGTGACATGTTCCCCCGCTAAGATGGCCCCTGCTACAGTTAAAACAGATGCGATTATCACTGCGTGTTTATGTGTGATCGCTTTAGAACCGACTGCCGGACCCATTGAATTCGCTAGGTCGTTAGCACCTATGTTCCAAGCCATGTAGAGTCCAGCGGCCAACCCAGCAACAAGTATCGAAGCACCCAATGTAGAAAGTCCGAGCATACAAAATTGAGTAAATATTTAGCTTATATTACTCTTTTCTGTATACTCTATTTAGTCTATATATTTTATTTTCAATAGACGATCCGTCCTTCTCTCAAGATGTTTATAGCTCTTTCCGGGTAATCTTTTTCCACCATCTTCTCCACTACTGTTTCGATATCATAACTCATCCTTTCGAACCTGATATCTCCATCTTCAATTACCGCATATGCAGCTCTGTTATCACCATCTCTAGGCTGCCCGAGACTGCCAGGATTAACGAATCTCTTACCATCGACCTCACGGTCCATCTGTATATGGGTGTGACCTAGAAACACTAGATCTTGTTCAACACCGTTGAACTCTTTGAACTCATTTTCTTCTGTGTTCGGTTTCAAATACTTGAACATATCACCTTTCGATGCGTGTGTGATAAAGTGATCTTCAGTTACAGCTTCTATGGGTAATCGTCCAAGATACTCTAGAGACTCCTCATCAAGGTCCTCGATGGTTATCCCCCTCACCTCTTGAGAGAGATCTTTCAGTTCGTATCCACATCCACAATCCACTCCAAAGGCCACTGCATTATCATGGTTCCCTCTTACGACGATATCGGCTTCCTTTCTTATCAGATCCACACATTCCTGTGGAGAAGGTCCGTAATCTACGATATCACCCATACAGTATATCATCGAATAGTCCTCTAGTTCTATCACTTTCTTCAAAGCTTCGTAATTTCCGTGTACATCCGATATCAGGAGTATTTTCATATCTTTCATTTTTATCCTCTTAACTTTTAAGTTTCTGGTTCTATCCTCTCACCGGTCTCCATATAAACAACCCTGTCAACGATATTACAGGCGTGGTCCGCTATCCTTTCCAAATACCGTATAACTAGTATGTACTGAGTACCCTGTGTGATAGTGCTCTTGTCTTCCATCATGTAGGTTAGTACTTCTCTGAATATCTCATCATAAAGGGCATCGACTTTTTCTTCGTTCTCATATATCTTATCTAGATAGGAAACATCTTCTTCCATAAAAGAGTCCACAGCCATATCCACCATCTCTATGGTGATGTTTGCCATGTGGGGTATAGATACAAGTTTTTTCATATGTTGCTTGCCCAACATCCTTTTAGAAACATTCACGATATCTTCAGAGTACCGTCCGATCCGATCAAGGTCCGTAATGATCTTAAGACAAGTCCCTATCAATCTCAGGTCCTTAGCTACAGGAGCCTGTAAAGCTATCAATTTTAATCCCTTTTTCTCGATATGCCTATCATAAGCATATATCTTTTTATCCAGTTCCTTTACCTTTTCGATCTTATCATTATCAAGACTTACCAAACTATCGATTGCTAGAGAAATAGCTTGAGATGACAAATCGCCCATCTCCTCGACCATTTTTTTCAGTTCCTTGAGCTCTACATGATAAGATTTTCTTACTTCATCTGGTGTCATATTTATTCACCCAAACCTTCCTGTGATATATTTCTCAGTGCTGTTTTCCTGCGGATTCTCAAATATTTGAGTCGTATCACCGAACTCGATCAATTCTCCTAAGTACATGTAAGCGGTATAATCACTGACTCTAGCGGCCTGCTGCATGTTATGTGTAACAATCACAACGGTATAATGGTTTTTTAATTCATCTATAAGATCTTCTATCTTTGCCGTAGCTATGGGATCTAAAGCAGAACAGGGTTCATCCATCAAGATCACTTCTGGTTCTGTAGCTAACGCCCTAGCTATGCACAGGCGCTGCTGCTGCCCTCCAGAAAGTGAAAGAGCATTTTCATCCAGCCTATCTTTGACTTCATCCCAGAGTGCTGACTGCTTCAAACACCTCTCCACGACCTCATCTTTTTCGACCTTCATACCGTTAACCTCACAACCGTAGTAAATATTATCAGCTATTGAAAAAGGGAAGGGATTAGGCTTCTGAAACACCATCCCCACCTGTCGGCGTACATCTACACAGTCCGTGGTACTATCGTATATATTGAATCCGTCTAGCCATACTTTACCTTCTGTTTTAACGGAGGAAATTGTATCGTTCATCCTATTGAGACCTCTGATCAGAGTAGATTTCCCGCATCCAGAGGGGCCTATGATAGCAGTGATCTTGTTTTCCTTTAGATCCATGTTTACCGATTTGATAGCTTGTGTTTTCCCGTACCAAAGATTGAATGATTCAACCTGCATCTTGATACCTTTGGGTAATTCTTTTCGCTCACACCTCATTTCCTCTTTTAGTAATTCTTTGAACTTCTCAAACATCTTCAGAACCTCTGTCTGTACTTTTCTCTTATTATGATAGCACTAACATTAACACCTAGTACGATAATCAACAATAGTAATGCGGTGGCCCATGCCTGGAGATCAACATCCCTGTAACCTATTAAACGATAAAGTGAAAGTAGATGGTATGGAAGTGCTTGTATAGGCCTCAACAAACTGGAAGGTGTACCTGCACCGGAGAAGTACACTGCAGTGAACATTATAGGTGCGGTTTCGCCGGCCGCTCTACCTAAACCGAGGACGGTTCCAGTTAATATTCCCGGTAGGGACGGGGGTAAAACCACCTTCTTGATCGTCTGCCATTTACTAGCTCCCAGGGCAAGACTGGCATCCCTCAAATCTCCAGGTACAGCATTCAATGCCTCCTCCGCCGACCTTATAACTATGGGAAGAGTCAATATGGCCAAAGTGAGGGCACCGGCTAACAAGCATTTTTGTCCATCGAATAGTATGAGGACAAAGAATGCGTAACCGAACAACCCATGCACTATCGATGGAGTCCCCTGAAGTATGTTCACCGCTGTTCGTATCACCCTAACGGCTAAACCCTTACGAGCATACTCTGCAAGATAGATTGCGGTTCCCACTCCCAATGGGAGTACGATGACAGCTGTGACTAATATCAAAGCTAAAGTACCCAATATAGCAGGGTAAACACCACCTCTCTCACCCATACTTATGATATCCTCGGTAAGGAACTCCCAGGTAATACCTCCAGCACCTCTATATACGATATTGAACAAGATCACAAAGAGGGGGATAAGGGTGAAGATCATGGTGATGTAAAGCATGTAATATGCACCCATCTGTGCACCTTCTTTTTTGAAATTGTAGAATGGTCTAAAACTCAGATAACTGCTGAAAATACCTAAGAACAACATGGACAGTGAGTAGAAGAAAAAGTTAGGTATCCTTGCGTTGATCTCCCATTGTCTCATGTCCAATATTTCGGGTAAATAGAACGAAAAGGCGGCTACCATCAAAACAATTGAGGCGTAAAACAGCATGAAAACACCGTTCATGTCTTTTTCAGTCATGTGGTGGTAGATACCAGAGAGATAATAAGATGCAGAAATCAATGTAAGAGCTACAAAAAACATCCAATACTCCACGTCCATCCTTGTAGCTAGTGCCCAAAAACCCAGTATCGCCACAACCGTTGATACTGTAAATATCCATAAAGAGATAAGCTTTCTTATGTTCATCTTTTCCCCTCGAATTTGTCAGTAGTTCTTTTCTGCAGTATATCAGATATTATGCTCATAACAGCAACTATTGTGAACAGCATTATTCCTGCGGTGAAAAGCACGTTTATTATTATACCGTGAGCTTCTCCCATCTGAACTGCGATCAGTGCAGTAAGGGTATTACCGCTCTCAAATATATCGAAGAAGGGAACCGGTATGCGCATCACCGAACCGATTATCAACATGACAGCCATGGTTTCACCGATGGCTCGCCCCATACCCATTATTACTGCACTGCTTATGCCTGAGATAGCGGCAGGTATGGTCACCTTCCGAATGGTCTGCCATTTAGTTGCCCCTAAGGCTAGGCTTGCATCCTTAAGGTCCTTAGGAACGGCCTTCAATGAATCATCTGACATACTCACTATTATCGGTAGAGCCATGACCCCTAGAACAAGGATACCTGCTAGAAACGAGTTAGTTCCCCTCATCCCGAAGGTATCGTAAAGAAACCTTCCTAACAAAATGGCACCGATGAAACCGTACACGATGCTGGGTATGCCGGCTAACAGCTCGATGAATGGTTTAAGAAGCACACGTATTCTGTTCGGAGCTATCTCTGAGAGATAAATGGCTGCTCCTAACCCAAGGGGAACAGCAACCACCAAGGCCCCAACAGCCACCAGTACTGAACCGAATATTGCCGGAAGCAGTCCGAACTGATTTCTAGCTACATTCCAATCCCTGGAAAGTAGTTCTGAACCGAATCTTTGTATTGCAGGATAGGCTTCTACGAACAGGAATATAAATATGAAAAATATTATTAAAACTGAGACGGTTGCTATCCCGAAAAAGGTGTAATGAACCATCTTGTCCTTAGCCCTTCTCGAGATCATTTTCAACCACCTTTTAATGAGCCGGTATGAAACCGACTTCCGCTACTATTTCCTGACCTCTGCTGCTCATTACGAAGTCTACGTACTCCTTGACCGCACCCGTAGGCTCACCGTTAAGGTAGAAATAGAGGTTCCTTTGTAGACTGTAGTGGCCGGCCTGCACATTTGCTACAGTTGGTTCTACACCATCAAGACTTACCGCCGGTGCGTCTCCACCGGTATAAGCCATGCCTACGTATCCTATTGCATAGTCTGAAGTAGTTACAGTCCTTCTTACATCTGAATTCTCAAGTTGAGTAGAATGTGCCGCTGTTTCTTCCAGTCCCATCATATCCATGAAAGAACCGTAGGTACCCGAAGTTTCCGCTCTTTCTACTACATATATATCTTCGTCGGGCCCACCTATCTCGTTCCAATTATTTGTCTGACCAGAGTATATATCTATAACCTGTTGTGTAGTTAATCCTGTGATACCTGCGTTATAAACAGGTTTGCTCACTATGATCGCTAGTCCATCGATACCTATTGTATATTCTACCAAGTCTGGTATCTGATCCCTTTCGGACTGTCTTATATCCCTACTAGACATACCTATATCGGCAGTTCCTTCTATGATGGCACTTATTCCATAACCAGAACCTCCACCGCTCACAGAAACTCGGATGTTGTCGTGTTCTGAGTTAAATTCTTCAGCACACATCTGTGCTATAGGTAAGTTGGTTGAAGAACCTGTAACCGTCACCTCATTCACTCCATCATCTTCGGTACAACCAGCCATCAAAACACTGGCAA
>CAYNQI010000054.1:0-5727 GCA_964399335.1 uncultured Thermoplasmata archaeon
GTCCTTCTCCAGTAGGTCCGAAGGCACTCCCAGGTGTAGCGAGAAGTCCTTTATCCAACATCTTCATAGCTAGCTCTTTTGAACTGATATCGTAGTCGAAGGATGGGAAGACATAGAACGCTCCTCTAGGTTTCAAACAGTCGATACCAGGTATGTTATTCAACCTTTCAACGATTGTATCCCTACGGTCTTTAAATCTAGCATTCATCTCTTCAACAAAATCTAATCGATTCTTTAAAGCATACAGAACAGCGTGTTGTGTTGGATTCGGTGGACATGCCACGTTGTAGTAATGGATCTTACCTATCTGCTCTAACCAATCTTTTTTTGTAGCTAGATAACCGATCCTCCATCCGGTCATGGCAAAGGTTTTAGAGAAAGAATTGATAGCGATTACATTTTCATAATCTCCCAGGAACGATTCATACTCACCCTCATATATCATCATCTCGTAGACCTCATCCGAGAAGATCATAAGTTCGTTCTCCTCAGCCCATTCAATGATCTTTTTCACATCTTTCTTGGGAAACACTCCTCCTGTGGGATTTCCCGGTGAATTCAATATGATACCTTTCGTTTTATCCGTCCTTCTTTCCTCCAATTCGTCTATCTGAGGTATGAAATCGTGTTCTTGTTCAACTGGATAGGGTACAGGTTTTCCACCGGATATCTTCGTTTGAGGTTCGTACAGTACGAAACCAGGTTCTGGATACAACACTTCAACACCATCGTGAATAGTTGTTTCTAAAGCTATCTTTAACGCCTGGGTTGCCCCGACGGTGACCAGTACGTTCTCTTTTGTGATATCCGACTTGTACCTTGTAAGATGTTGAGCGATCTCTTCCCTTAAAGGTTGCAGACCATAAGTAGAACCGTAGCCGTTATTCCCTTCAACCATGGCAGTTTTATACGCCTCTATAACGTCTTCAGGTGGTTGAAAATCAGGTTGGCCAAGACCTAAATTTATTGTGTTCTCATCAGCCATCTCGAACATCTTTCTTATCCCGCTGAGCTCGATATCTCGGATCCTTTTCGGTATCATGGTATCTTATCCTTATGGTGAGGATGTTAAAATATTATCGGTATCACTCATAAATCATCCCGATTTACTACATAATCTGAATCTCTACCCTCTAATATATTGATCAGGTTCTCCACAGCCATCTCCGCCATGCCGTTCCTAGCACGGTGTGATGCACTTCCTAGATGTGGTGTCAGTACGACGTTGTTAAGAGTGTAATAGTCGGGATTTGCTCCGTAAGGTTCATCCGAATACACGTCTATCCCAGCACCCGCGATCTTTTCAGACCTGAGTGCTTCTATCAAAGCCTCTTCAACCACCACCTCTCCCCGGGCGGTGTTTATCAAGAAAGCAGACTCTTTCATCATCTTTAACTCATTCCAGCTGATCAGACTTTCTGTTTCGTCTGTTAATGGAACGTGTAGAGAAACTATATCTGATTCCTTCAACAGCGTTTCTAAGTCAACTTTTTTCGCATCTAATTCTTCTTCAACTTCTTTCTTCCTAGAACGATTGTGATACAGGATGTCCATATCGAAACCTAAAGACCTTCTTGCTACTGCGCTTCCGATCTTTCCCATCCCTACGATTCCTAAAGTTTTACCGTGAACTTCACTCCCTACCATCAACGTAGGATCCCATCCCTCGAATCTGTCCTTCCTGACGAATTTGTCCCCTTGGACTATCTTCCTAGCAGTGGCTAGTATCAAACCCCATGCAAGGTCAGCAGTGGCGTCTGTGAGGATCCCGGGGGTGTTCGTCACAGGTATACCACGACGACTAGCTGCTTCAACGTCGATGTTATCATATCCCACAGCGAAATTAGAGATCACTTTTAGATCCTTACCGGCTTCGATTATGTCTTCATCGATCATATCTGTGAGAAAACATAAGATGGCATCTTTTTCCCTAACCATCTCGACAAGTTCCTCTTTTTTTAATATCTTATCGGATTCATTTATCTCTACTTCGTACTTTTCTTTTAATCTATTTACAGCATCCCCGGGCATCTTCCTTGTTATCAGGATATTCATCTTCTCACTAGTTGAGAATCTAATCAATCATATTACAATTTTTGGTTTTGTATTTCTGTTTAAAGAGTTAAAACAGCTAAATATGCATAAACGTTTTAAATAATCAATCAATTGTATATCTGTACAAGTATCAAGAGGAGGATAATATGTCATTAGAGGAAGCAGCTAAAACAGCAGTGGAAACATGTATGGGAGTACGTCAGGGAGAGGAAGTAGTGATAGTTTCAGATCGACCGACTTTAAATGTAGGGAAGGAACTGAGAAAAGCTGCATTAGAGGCCACGAACGGTGTTCGATTTTTCAATCTTGATATATACGGTGAACGTCCTTTAAATTATTTTCCAGATGCTATCAAAAAAGCGGCAACGAAAGCAGATGTTACTTTTTGGACTGCCCATTCATATGAAGGTGAATTAGAAACCACTAGAAGACCGTTCATAGAAGCAGCTCTAGTAGGTGGTCGTCATTCTCACATGGTCGATATAACCGAGCAGGTAATGGAAGATGCAGTTGCTGTTGACTATAATGTTCTAGATGAGGTTACACAAAAATTAACAAATAAGTTAAAGAAAACTAATGAAGTCAGAGTGACCAATCCTCAGGGAACAGATTTCAAGGTTAGATTCAACGATAGATGGAGGTGGGTCCCATCTACCGGAATCTGTCATCTACCCGGACATTGGCACAACCTACCTGGTAGTGAAGTGTACACCGCCCCATGGATGATGGAAGGCAGACTAGTCGTCGACGGTATCTTAGGTGAGTATTTCAGTAATATGTTCTCACACGACGACCTCCAGGAAACACCGTTGAAAGTTCAAATCGAAAATAAAGAAAGACCAAAATGTGTGGATTTAGAGTGTGAGAATGAGGAACTTTTAGAGGAGGTAGAAAAATACCTTTCCTTGAACAAAAATTCCTCTCGAGTCGGTGAATTAGGCTTTGGTACTAATATTTTCTTAGATGGAATCAGTGGAAACACGTTACAGGATGAAAAATTCCCAGGAGTCCACGTAGCCTTTGGTGACCCCATGGCGAGTGAAACCGAGGCTGATTGGTCCTGTCCGGAACATCTGGACATGATATTAACTAGATGTAACGTGTGGCTGGATGATGAAAAGATCATGGAAGAAGGAGAATATCTCATCGATCATTGAGGTTCATATCTGAAAATCGATCTTTCTCGAAAACGTTAAGTATTTTCTACCAATCTGTATCAGAATAGGTAGTGAAAATATGAAATTCAAATTAGCTTTTATAGGATTCGGAGTGGTTGGACAGGGTCTTGCTGAGATACTAGAAGATAAGGATTATCATAAGAGATACGATTTCGATTATGAGGTCGTAGCGATCTCTGATATGAAATTAGGTTCCATATACGATCCCGAAGGCCTAGATGTGGGTAAAATCTTGGATATCGTTGAGAACAAAGGTGATTTAGAAGAGTATCCGGCAGCCGAAAAAGGTTGGAATCCCATAGAAACCATCGAGAAAAGTAACGCTAACACGATCATAGAAGTAACTTACACGGATATGGAGACCGGAGGTCCGGCTTTAGAGCATGTGAGGACCGCTTTAAAAGAGGGTAAACACGTTGTAAGCACGAATAAAGGACCGGTAGCTAACGAAGCTAAAGGGTTGTTAGAGCTTGCAGAAGAGAACGGGGTCCACTATATGTTCGAAGGTACTGTATTGAGCGGTACTCCGGCTATCAATCTTGCACTGATGACTCTCAATGGATGTGAGATCAAAGAGATCAAGGGTATCGTCAACGGTACTACGAATTACATACTGACTAAAATGGAAGAGGGGATGGAATATGAAGATGCCCTTAAAAAAGCACAGGAATTGGGTTACGCTGAAGCCGATCCAACGGGAGATGTTGAGGGTGTAGATGCACAGGGTAAAATCGAAATTCTATCTAATACCGTAATGGGTGCCGATATCGAACTTGAAGACGTTTCAAGAGAAGGTATAACCAAATTGACACTTTCAGATATCGAGGACGCGAAAAAAGAAGGATACAGGTGGAAATTGGTGGGTAGTACTAAGAAGACAGAAAACGGTGTAGATGCAAAAGTATCACCTGAGAAACTACCTTTAGACCATCCATTGGCCAACGTCATGGGACCTACAAATGCCTTGACTTATACTACAGATTATCTAGATGAGGTTACTATAATCGGTCCAGGTGCTGGAAAGAAGGAAACGGGTTTCGCACTACTCGTAGATCTGCTTTATATCAATAACATGGAGAAGTGACAGATATGCCAGGAGCTTGGAATAAGGTGTTGAAAATCGATCTTTCTGAGAATAAGATCTGGGAAGAAGATTTAGATCCCGAGATCATCAAGGGTTATCTAGGTGGTAACGGTCTAGGTATAAAGTTACTTTACGATGAAACTGACGGTCACGTTGAAGCGTATTCCGAAGAGAACCCATTGGTATTCGTTCCTGGTGCTTTGAACGGTAGTCAAATTCCGATGACCGAAAAGTGTGGATTCTATTCAAAATCTCCATTGACGGGTATCATGGCCGAAGGTATCTTCGGAGCATCTCTCGGGGAGCAGTTGAAGAAAGCAGGATATGATGCTCTTGTTATAACTGGTAAAGCTGAGGAACTCAGTTCCATAGTTATCACGGAAGAAGAAAAAAAGATCGTGGAAACCACTGAGTTAGAAGGCGCTGGTATCGATAAATCCGAAAAAGTTTTGAAGGAACGGCACGGCGGCACAGCAGCGGTCATCGGTCCAGCCGGTGAAAATCTTGTTAAATACGCCATCATAGGTTGTGATGGTCGACAAGTAGGAAGGACAGGTTTAGGAGCTGTTATGGGTTGGAAGAACCTAAAAGGTATAGTCGTGAACGGTTGGATGGATGTAGAACCGACGTTCCCAGAAGTTTTGGACAAGTTGAAAGGTGAAGCCTTTAAAGAATTCACTCAAGAAGGCGGTGAAGGGAAACAGAGTTACGATGCCTACAGCAGTCACGGCACGGTAAAATTCACGGGTATGGGTTCCGAGTTAGGTATATTACCTACAAGGTACTGGGAATTCGGCGAATTCGATGAAGCCGAGAAGCTGAGCAGCTATTACTGGGAAGAGGATAGAACTGATAGTTGGGGATGTAACAGATGTCCATGCAGGTGCGGTCAGGTTTACAAAGATATAGTCGATATCGAATACGAGACTTCCTTTTCACTGGGTTCTAACCTTGAAATAAGTGATATCGAAGAAGTCGCTAAAGCAAATTATATTTGTGATGATTTAGGTCTAGATACGATCGAAGGCGGTAACGTTATCGGATTCCTGATGAGGTTGAGTGAAGACGGTGATGTTGAGGAAGATATCCCATTCGGTGATGGTAGATTGACCATGGACATCTTAAGGAAAGCAGCTTTTAGAGATCAGATCGGAGATGTGGCTGCTGAAGGTGTGAAAGCTATCGGTGAAGAGTACGGACGTGAGGAGATCGCCGTACATGTCAACGGATTGAGTCCTCCTGCCTACGATCCAAGAGCACTGAAAGGTATGGGTCTAGGATATTACACTTCAACGAGAGGCGCATGTCATCTCAGGTCCGATTGTGACGGTATAGAACTCGGTGGTGGAAAGAGCGTGAACGGTAAAGGTGAATGGGTCGACATGAGTGAAGACCGAGCATCTATCGAAG
>CAYNQI010000055.1:0-5722 GCA_964399335.1 uncultured Thermoplasmata archaeon
AGTCAAATATAGGTATGTCCTGTAATATCTCTGATGAAGAATATCTCATCCTAGTGGTGACAGGTACAACTGGAAGATCACTAGAAAGTACTTCGATCAAAGCTTTCCTATCTTCTGGATGCATCTTCCGGTCGTGAACCAATGTCCCATCAAGATCTGTAGCGATCAGTTTTATCATCTTTAACACTTTATCTCCTGATCTCTATGTTCTCCCCTTTCCTTATATACTCTTTAACTCTTCTACCTACTTCAGTATTTTTACGTATCTTTATTGTGCCATCACTTCCGACTGTCACTGTTGTGATATAATTTCCACCACCTAACACATCCACATTCTCTCTAGAGCTTTCTGTTCCTACTTCCAAGACTAACTTATCGCCTTCATCCCAAACTTCGACCTTTTCAGATCTCCCAGTCTTTTGATATTCATACTTTTGTCCCATGGACTGAACATCGATCTTGAGTCCCGTTTCCTGTTCTAATCTGTAGATATTCTCCCCATCTCTACCCAGTACAGAACCTATTTGATTTTCTGGAACGTAAAGTTTTATACTATCTGAAGAGGTGATCTCAACTTCAAAATGACCTCTTACTAATCTGCTCAATCTATCATGTATCTCAGGTATAGCATAATCCCAAACAGGTTCCCTCTTCTTACCATCACTTTCTACAGGCATAACTACAACCTGCTCACCATAAGTATACACTTCATACTCACATTTTCCGGATTCAAAATCTTTTACTTCGATAACTGGACGAGCAAGATCCTCATCTTTCATCCCAGACGGTACCTTTACATTGAATGTGATGTCATACACTTTATCGATCTGAGCTTCCTCTAAAAATATTATAGTATCAACTACCTGAGGTACCATACCTAGTTCAACTCGTCCTATCATTCTCTGTAAAGCGTCTATTGCACGATTTGCATGGGTCACTCCGACCATTCCAACCCCTGCAAGTCTCATATCTGCAAATACTTTGAAGTGTGGAGTTTTACGTACTTCGTCAAAGACCGTGTAATCAGGCCTTACCAACAATAAAACATCTGCTGTATCCTCCAATCTCCCATCTAAAGAGGTATACTGGGTTATCTCGTCAGGAACTTGGAGGTCTCTTGGTTCTTCCATGGTTTTAACAACAAAGTTTCTATCATTCAGATACTCAGCTATGGCCTGTGCAAGGGTGCTTTTCCCCGCACCTGGAGCACCAGCCAGTAGAACGCCTCTACGTTTTTCAGATATTCTATCTCTCAATTTATCAGATAACCTATAATCATCAAGAGTGACCTTAGCTACAGGCTTAACTGCAGTTATCTCATAACCATCAGAAAAAGGAGGATGAGATATAACTATCCTGAATTCATTTAACTGTACAACCGTTGCCCCGGCTTTATCTAGTTCTATAAAACCTCTAGAAGCTCTTTTTGCATGTTCCACGATCTTGTGAGATAGATGACGGAGTTGTTCAGAAGTCAGAATGTTTTCGTCTATTATTTCCATCCTCATATCGCCAGGTATTCCGATCTTCCCCCTTGGTTTAGTTCCTTCTCTTAAATGTACTGACATCATATCTTCCTTGAAATATTCCCATATCTCTTTAACACCCGAAACTTCATCTTCTTGAGGCTGGAGATACCTTACATCCAATCCTTTAGCACGAGCAACCTCTGCCTGAACTATATCGCCGGTCAAAAGAGTTCCCCCTTCGTTGGATGCGAGTTCTCTGATCATCGAATCTATCTCACCACCCGGGGCTAACTGAACTTGGTCTAAAGAAGGTCTTTCTCCTTTGAATGTTAAACGGATAAGTTCTTCATCAGCTAGATTTCGTAGGTTCTTAGCTTCCTCCAAACCACTCATCCCAGTTTCCTGACCTCTGTTCGCCTGATATTCAAGTTCGCCTAGAACCGCTTCGTGTATGACTATTTCACAATCTTTGAATTCTCCACGTTCCACTAGTTCAGTTACACGTCCATCGATCAACACGCTCGTATCTGGAATAACTTTCATATTATAAAATAATCCATCGTGATGATAAATATGTTTTCCCTAGATGAAAAGTATTATTTGGAAGTTCTAAAATACCCCTATGATGAAGTTCGTCATAGACACTAAATTTGACAGATATACATGGAAACACTACATTTTACAAAGTGCAATAGCCGCTGTAGCTCTTTATGCGGCATTCATGATTCCAATGATCGATGAACCGATATTGATCGCAGCCATCGGATCTAGTTCATTCATAATTTTTGCCATGCCTGAGAGTGAAACAGCGAATCCTAAAAATGTTTTAGGAGGGCACCTAGCTTGTGGTCTTCTTGGTTTACTATTCTTTCATCTTAACTCAACTATTTTACCTATTTCAGCCACCATAGCTTTGGCTGTAGGTACAGCTATCTTCGTAATGGTAGTTCTAGATATAGAACATCCACCTGCAGGAGGTACTGTAATTTTCTTGGTTTTGAATCCTATGGTGGAAGCTCTCGTAGCCCTTCTTCTACTCTGTGCCATAATATCTACGATATCAGTTATACTCAATCCTTATATGATAGACCTAGTTTGAACAGATCTTGATGAATTTTGTACGACCCAGCGAAGATTTATATACCCCACATAATATGGTTAGGTGTGATAAAGTGAGTTCTAAAGACGACGAGGAAGAAGTACAAAGAGTTCCATACCCTCGAAGGAATCAAGGACAGATGTTCGCTATAGCAGATAAGATGCTCGGTGGTGGTCGAGTGAAAATTATGTGTGAAGACGGTGAATCTAGGATGGGACGGATTCCAGGTAAATTAAAGAAGAGGATGTGGATAAGAGAAGGAGACCTCCTCATCGTGAAACCATGGTCATTTCAGGACGAAAAGGCTGATATCGAGTACAGATATACACGTACGCAGATTAGCTATTTGAAGAGGAATAATAGTATCCCTAATTCACTCGATATTTTCTAAATTTGAATCGAAAATATGTTATAATCCCTTTTTAATATTCTAACTATGAAACGTAGTTTGATGGATATATTACGCTGTCCCGAATGTAAGGGTGAATTGGATTTGGATGTCGAACAGGAAAATGATGAGATCGAAGAGGGTTCACTTCACTGTGAAAAATGTGATGTTGAATACCCTATCGAAGATGGAATACCAAACATGCTTCCTCAAGACTAGATAAATTCACTCTGAACTTCAACAATTTCTTTACTATTTTTCGCTTTTTGATATTCATCCAATGGTTCTTTATTCATTATTAAAAACTGTTCCCCCCAGTTAAACTTCGATAGTATTTCTCTAGCTTGGTCCTCTTCATCTAATATATAAAGGGCCCCCGATAGAGCTTCTACAGTAGTCAACTGCATCGGTTTACCGTAATTCACTGGATTCGCTGCTACAAGATATGGTAGAGCTCTAGCATTACCATAAACTGGTAATTTCTCTTCAGCCTCGGTCCAAGTGCAGTCTAAAGCACGGATGCCACCATTTTCACAGAACTTTCTATCTTCGGGAGAGAAGGCTTTATCTGTAAGTGGGGTGAGATAGATTCCCCCTGCCCCGAGTTGACTTTCATGTAAAATTTTTTCAGCCATATCATTATCCAAAAGCTTTCTAGCTGTACACTTCTTTGGGTCACATTCCCTATAATCCAATATATAGAGTTTCATATTGATTTTTCAAATTTTGTACCCTTTAATAAAACATTCGTAAAAATCGATGTATGGAAAAATATATGAACGTCCTCGATGATTCATAAACGCCTGATGATGAAGAATCCAAAACTGACTCCATGATGAGTGATGGGCAAACTGATGGGCAAAACAAGGATGATAATATGGTTACCGGATTTGATTTATTACCAAGTAATAAACCACTACAAAAGCACTGGATAAAAAGAGTAATAGCATATCTGATAGATTTTATATTGTCTAGCGTTGTAGTTTACATTATTTTCATACCGTTCACACTTGGTTTTGGTTTACGGTATATTGGTATCTTCCCGTTCACTGCTGGAGTTGTACAAGTATTTTATTCAGGTATTTTAGAATATACGAAAAGACAAACTTTAGGTAAAATGGTATTAGACCTGGAAGTAGAATCATTGATGAGTGGTTTGGATCTTTCTGAGGCTTTGATAAGGAATTTCAGTAAAATACACGGACTTCTTTTACTTTTAGATGTTATTGTAGGACTAGCAACCGAAGGTGATCCAAGGCAAAAATACCTAGACAGGATTGCAAATTCTACAGTCGTGGGAAGTATGGACCCTATGCATCTTGGACAATTTGTCAGCAGCCATATACCACATCGTGAAGAAGTGGTATCATCTGAAATCGATAATAGACAATGTAGAGAATGCGGTCGAGATCTAGAAGATATCGGAAGTGGAAAGGCTAGATGTACCGAGTGTGGAAGGATACAGTAAATTAACATGTACATAGCTGTCGATGATACGGACTCTAGAGAAGGGATGTGTACGACATTTTTAGCTACTGAGTTAATAAACGAATTCGAAGAATATGAACTCTTAGATTACCCTAGATTGGTTAGATTAAATCCAAATGTTCCTTGGAAAACTAGAGGTAATGGAGCAGTAGTTTTAACTTTCGGTAAAGGATCAAATAAAAAGAATCTTATAGGTAAGATAAAAGATGATATCTATATCTATGACGGTGAGCCTCTATCTTATGATTTAACAGAGGATGTACTACTCCGTTCTAAAAAAATTGTCGAAAACTGGGCTGAACTAAATAATGATAGAACAGATCCAGGGTTGATTGTAAGTACAAAAAAAACACCTAAATATCTATATGAAAAAACAGTTAAAGATATAGTTACACTCGAAGAAGTGATAAATACTTTAGAAAGTGAAGATATTAAATACACCGGATTCGGAAAGAAAAGAGGTATAATTGGTGCGGCGGCAGCACTTGCTTGGGAACCAAATGATCACACCTATGAATTGATAACTTATAGAAAACGATCCAATTGGGGTACTAAAAGGGATATAGATAAAGAGCAGGTTAAGAAGTTAGACAGGTCCTTAAAGAGTGTATTTGACAGCTATGACTATGATGAAGATTCATCTGTGATCGATCCGAACTCTCCCTGTCCCGTACTTTACGGTGTAAGAGGCGACAACCCGGAGGAACTAAAAAAAGGGTTAGAGATGATTAAAATCGAAAAACCGGAAAGATGGGTCACCTTCTTCACGAACCAAGGTACTGATGAGCATATACAACCAACTAAGATCAAAGATGTAAAGCCATGGATATCTGTTAAAACCCAAGCAACGGTTACAAAAGAACCTAGAACTATCAAAGGGGGACATGTTCTCTTCGAAGTTTCAGATAATAAAGGAAATTCTATTACTGCAGCCGCCTATGAACCAACTAAAAGTTTCAGAGACATAGTTAATAAATTGATCGTAGGAGATAAATTACAATTGTACGGGGGGATCAGGAAGGACCCATTAACTCTCAATATCGAAAAGATGAAGGTACTAAATCTAAAAGAGAAAATAATTAAAACAGGCAATCCCTTTTGTCCAGAGTGTAATACAAGGATGTCATCCATCGGTAAAAATGCAGGGTTCAGATGTAAAAGATGTAGTACTAAAGCATCGGAAGATGATATAGAAACTGAAAAGGTTGAAAGAGAGTTAGAAGAAAAATGGTATGAAACCCCTGTATCAGCAAGGAGACACCTTAGTAAACCATTGAA
>CAYNQI010000056.1:0-4674 GCA_964399335.1 uncultured Thermoplasmata archaeon
CTAGTTATCGTCTCTGAAGGCGAAAAAACTGAAAAAAAGTATTTTGGTAATTATCATAGGTGCAGATAAAATCATACCAAAAACCCCCTTTCATACTCCTTTTGGATAATTTTTCAACTTTCACCCAATATATTTATAGTGTCGTATAGATAAACATCGTATTCGAACTGAGGTTTCAGGATGGAAAGAAAAATTTTTGCACTCTCGATGGCACTCTTACTGCTGGTCAGTGTTATGCTGGTAGCCGTTGGAGGCTATGCGAGAGAGGGAAATGAGAACATCGATAAAAGTTTAGAGAGTGAATCCGAACAGACAGATCCACCATGGCCCAGCTTCGGTGGTGACAAAAGGAACACCGGCTTGAGTCCATATGATACGAGTCACGTAGATGGTACGGAGAGATGGACCTTGGAAACAGGCGATGAAATAATATCTTCACCTGCTATAGGTTACGACGGAACCATATATATAGGCTCAGATGGCGGAAACCTATATGCTGTAAATCCAGATGGGACAGAGAAATGGGCTGCCGAGATCAGTGATCCGATAGAATCTTCACCGGCTGTTGCAGAAGATGGGACAATATATGTTGGTTCTGTTGACACAAATTTGACAGCTATAAACCCAGATGGGACGATCAAATGGACGTTTCCAACTGAGAGTCGTATAGATTCATCACCGGCTATAGGACCAGAAGGAAATATTTATTTTGGGAACAATGAAGGTGTCCTGTATAATATAGATCCTGATGGTGAAAAAGTTTGGAATATATCATTTAAAGGTGAACATGAGATGCGGATGTTCCAATCATCACCAGCCATCGATAGTGATGGAACGATATATATCGCATCAACTGGATTAGATGAACAAGGATTCTTAATAGACGGATGGGTACATGCTTTAAATCCAGATGGCATAGAGAAGTGGAGGTATGAACGAGGTTTAGGCATTTCATCTTCACCAGCAATAGGAGAAAATGGAAATGTATATATTGGAGGAGGTGACGGTCATCTTTTTGCTTTAGATAAAGAAACTGGAGAAGAAGTATGGGCATATGGTATAGCTGGTGCAGTTTTCTCCTCTCCTGCTATAGATTCTGATGGAACGATCTATGTAGGTGCAAATGATAACAATCTACATGCTGTTAATCCAGATGGGACTGAGAAATGGAACTTTACTACAGATAGTTGGATCTTTTCATCACCTGCTGTAGGTCAAGATGGTGCCATATATATCGGTTCATCAGATAATATAATTTATTCTATTAATCCCAACGGAACGCAGAGATGGAATTACACTACAGATTCGATGATCCTTTCATCACCAGCTATAGGGGAAGATGGAACGATATACATCGGATCAAATCAGGGTAACATATCTGCGATTGGCGGCGAACATCATACTCTCACGATAGATATCGAAGGAGGGGGTAACACAGATTTAGATGAAGGTGAACATATCTATTACGACGGTGAAGAAGTAACCTTGACAGCTGCACCATCAGATGGTTACGATTTCGTTGAATGGACAGGAGATCACGAAGGAGAGAATGAAACTATCACGATAACCGTCGAAGGAGACATGGATATCACAGCGAACTTCCAAGAGATAGAAGAAGAGGAAGACACCATAGGAACTGAACTGATGATAGGAGTGATCGCAATAATAGCGGCGATCCTGGTGATAGTCGGCTACATGATGAAGAAAGGCGGTGAAAGATCCGGTACATCGATGGAGCAAGAGAGCTCTCTTGAAGAAGATGAAATCATCGAGGAAGAGGATAAAGAGGAAGAACTCTTCGAGGACGAACTATAGGTACAGATAAAATCATACCAAAAACCCTTTTCATACTCCCTTATTTTTGAACCTGAACTTCTTCAGATTTCAAATTTTCACCTAAGATATTTATACTATATTATAGATAAACTTCGCATTCAAACTGAGGTTTGAGGATGGAAAGAAAGGCATTGGTAATCGCTATCACCCTCTTGCTGCTTCTCAGCGTTATGGTGGCAGCCGTTGGAGGCGATGCGACGGATGTAAATGAGGAAAGTTTTGATGATGATATCTCGCAAAATGGTGATATAGAGATCCACGATTGGCATGACTTGGATGCTGTGAGAGATGACTTGGACGGTGACTACGTTTTGATGAACGACTTGGACGAAACCACCGAAGGTTACGATAAATACAACAACCAAAAAGAGGATTATGAAGTCCTGTACGTTGATTGGGATGAGTGGGAAGAAGGCGATACGATAGATATTTCTTTTGAAGAAGATAAATATGATTCAGTTTTATCAGTTGAAGATGGAGATGGTAATCCTATAAGCCATACAGTAGACCATCCTACGATCATAATTGACGAAGATACGGGAGAGAGATATATTTATGTAACCTATGAAAATGCTATTATTGGATGGGAACCGATAGGAGGACATGAGAATCAAGATGATTTTGTCGGAACTTTTGACGGAAACGGCCACGAGATAAGAGACTTGTATATAAACAGATTCCGTGGAAGTTATGTTGGACTATTTGGATGGGCAAAGAATGCTGTAATTACTGATATAGGTGTGGTAGAGTCTGATGTAACCGGACGCTATAGAGTTGGCGGGCTCGTTGGATATAACGATGGTGGCACAGTTAACGATTCGTATGCTGGTGGAGAGGTGAGCGGAGACAGCCGCGTAGGGGGGCTTGTTGGAAATAACTATGACGGTGCAGTGTTGAACTCATATGCCAGCGCAGATGTGAGTGGAGAGAGACGCACAGGCGGACTGGTAGGGCTAACCAATCCTGGGTGGGGTCATGGTACGGTGGAGAACTCACATTACAATATAGATGAAGTTCTGGTTAACGGTGACCATCATGTCAGTATCGGCGGAATTTTTGATGATCAATATCAGGATTGGATAGATGATAAAAACTTGGATATAGATGATTATGACTCCCTAGAACCAGCAGGAGAATATTATGAAGTAAGCGATGTCCAGGGCATTCGGGATCTATTAGGTTTCGCAGATATGTCTGAATATAAATTTCGCCTGACCGATGATATTGATTTATCAGATGATACTGGTTTATATATTCCATATTTTGCTGGTGAGTTCGACGGGCAAAACTTTACCATTTCTAACTTGTACATCGATCAACCTTTTGATGCCCAATCGGGGATGTTTGGTTACCTACCTGGTGGCACTATTAAAAATATTGGGGTTTCAGATGTAGATATAGTAGGATGTGAAAAAGTAGGAGGATTGGTAGGCCATAATGATGATGGTATTATCGAAAACTCTTACGTGACAGGGTCTGTAGAAGGAGGTAGAGAAATCGGCGGTTTGGCAGGATATAATAGTGGTCCCGTGACTTCATCATGGTCCTCGGCTGATGTGAACGGTACTAGTAATATTGGAGGACTATTTGGAGATAGTTGGGCTACCATAATAAAGAATTCATATGCAACAGGAGAGGTCAGTGGAGAGCGATTTGTAGGCGGGCTCGTTGGAGATAACAGCAATGGTCCAATAAAGAATTCTTACGCAATAGGAAACGTGAGTGGTGATGACAGAGTAGGGGGATTAGTGGGAGAGAATAGCTGGGGTGATGCATCGTTATCGAATGTATATGCCAGAGGAGATGTGACAGGGGAGACAGAGGTCGGCGGACTAGTAGGAAGGAATAGGGAGACTTTAGGAGATACTGGCCCAGTGAATAACTCTTACGCAACGGGAACCGTGAGCGCTAGTAATTATGTAGGCGGACTCATAGGAATTAACGAAGGAGGCTTAGTAGAGAACTCTTTTTGGAATATTGAGACTTCTAAACAAGACTATTCTAACGGAGGTACAGGTAAGACCACCGAGGAAATGAAAGATGTTGCTACTTTCACAGATACCGAGACAGAAGGATTGGACGAGCCGTGGGACTTTGTAGCGAATCCTTATGATGATGAAGGTGATGAAGAGATATGGGATATAGATTTAGATAAGATAATCAACGACGGCTATCCCTTCTTGGCTTGGGAAGAAGAACAGGGCCAACACGAACTTACTATAAACATAGAAGGGGAAGGCACAGTGGAGATCAACGGCCAAGAAGTAAGAGATGGATGGAGTGGAGCATTTGAAGAATATGAAATTACCCTTACAGCCATCGCCGATGAAGGCCATGGGTTAGTAGAATGGGATGGAACCGATGAAACAGGTGATGTGATCGAGATCACTATGGATGACGATAAAACTATAACAGCTGTCTTCGAAGAAGAACACACGCTCACCATCGATATAGATGGTCAAGGAACTGTGATCGATCACGATAACTTCATATTCTCAGATAGTGATACCAAAGATTATACTCACATGACCGAGGTTACTCTCACTGCGGAGGCAGATGATAATTGGGAATTCGTAGAATGGGATGGAACGGATGAAATCGGTGAAGAGATCACCATCACGATAGACGAGGATAAAGAATTGACAGCTCACTTCCAGATCAAGACTTATGAACTCACCGTTGACACGATGGGTGAAGGTTGGGTTGACATAGAGCCTGAGAAAGAGGAGTACGAACACGGTGAATATGTTACCCTTACAGCCTTACCCGATGAAGGCCATGAGTTCGTAGAATGGGATGGAACGGATGAAATCGGTGAAGAGATCACCATCACGATAG
>CAYNQI010000056.1:4774-5720 GCA_964399335.1 uncultured Thermoplasmata archaeon
ACGAGGATAAAGAATTGACAGCTCACTTCGAGATCAAGACCTACTCTGCAGAAATAGATATAGAAGGAGAAGGATCAGTAGAAATCGAGCCAGACCAAGCGGAATACGAGCATGGAGAAGAAATCGAGTTGACCCCTGAACCTGAAGAAGGCTATGTATTCGATCACTGGGTTATCAACGGTGAGGTCTACGAAGAGGAGACGATCGAGATCGAGATCGATGAAGATAAAGAGATTATCGCACGATTCGAAAAAGAGGAAGTTGAAGATGAACTGAATACATTTTTGATCGGGGCGATAGTTATCATAACCTTAGTTATCTTGATACTTGTAGCCTTGATCATGAAGAAGAAGATATAGACAAAACCTATATGAGAGCTTACATATAAAATAACAAAGGTGTTAAAATGGTTAAAAGAAAAGCAAGTTCTGAATGGAAGGGAAAACTGAAAGATGGAGAGGGAAAAATGAAACTGGGGAGTGGTGCCTTCGAAGGCCGATACAGTTTCCTCTCAAGATTCAAGGAAGGAACGGGAACGAACCCGGAAGAACTGATAGCTGCGGCACATTCAGGATGCTACTCCATGGCCTTGGCAGCTTCGTTAGGAGGAGAAGGGTATGATCCAGAAAGTGTTCAAACTGAAGCAGTTGTCTACTTACAAAAAGTGGAAGGAGACTTCACTATCACTAAGATACACTTGAAGAACCGTTCTAAAGTACCGGGGATAGAAGAAGATGTTTTCCAAGAGATCGCACAAGATGCAAAAAAGAACTGTCCAGTATCTAAAGCTTTAGCATCCATAGATATCGAGTTAGATGCTGAATTGGAGTCTTGAACGACATCCGATAAAACCTCTTTTTTATTTTTTTACATCTCGAAAAGTTTTTTACATCTGTTGAATACTATCATATCTACCATGGATAGAGAATTTTTAAAAGATCACATA
>CAYNQI010000057.1:0-5681 GCA_964399335.1 uncultured Thermoplasmata archaeon
GCTCTTTTAAGGTTATATACCATATCTTCATCTAAAAGCCCGGTATGGACGTTGATCAACAGATCTGTATCCTGTTTTATATCTTTCAGCACTTCATAATAACCTTCTAAAGGGACCTTACCGTCTACATCAAAACCTCCAGACAGTAAAAATCCTTTCGCTCCTTCGGAGAACAGTCTTTCAGCGGTATTTTTTAATTTTTTAGGACTAGATACATCGACCATGTTGCGAAGAAAATGTCCCTGGCAGTGTTTACAATCCCTACTGCACCAGTCCCCAGTTACGGATAAGCTGGGAAAATCTTTACCAGGATGATAAAAGGTCAGTTTTTCCATCTTCACAGATATTTTAGTGGATGCTGTTATTTCTTTTTTTGGTCTTGAAGGGAAATAGACTTATAAAGACCCGTGAGTATTTAAATAGAGGTGAAAAGAATCCAAAGGAATATAAAGATCGTCCTGGCAGTAGCATTGGTCTTACTAGCCTCTTGGTCGATCGGAGGTATGATCCAATATATTCCAGAGCTCGGTGTTATCGAAGAAAGACCTGTAAATAGAGTAGGGGATGGAGATCCAGATTGGGTCATAGAAGGAGGTGATATGTTTTCGCTTTTGCTTAACACTTTATTCGCCTTGACGATAGGTTTACTGTCAGGGTCAATCATGAGTTTACTGGTGGTAAAAAAGTCCGAGTTGATCAGCAAGATATATACCGTGGCGATAATAGCCATCGGTCTAGCTATAGTAATCTATGTTGATATAAACATCGGTTGGCCGCCGATTTTAGGGGGAAGAGAAAGTCCATTGGATTCGTTTGATTTTAGTTCACTAACAGTGAGAGGGGTCACCATAGGTTTCATATCACTGCTTTTCATAGTACTTTCTATTTTGATAATCCTATCTATAAGTGCGTTCATTAAAACACCCTCATATAAGAAAAAATATCAAGAGATAGGGCTAGATATTATAGATAGTAAAGAAGAATTCGCCGAGGATATATCTATAACGGTTGAAAGGGCTCTTGAAGAACTGAGTAGAGGGGATGATGTAAGAAAGGTGATCATGGGGGTATATCGGGATATGTGTGGATTACTCGAAAAAGGAGGGATTTCCAACGAAGACTCGATCACACCTAGAGAATTTGAAAGAAGGGCGTTGAAAGTTTTAGACCTCGATGAAGAAGTTGTTGGGGATATAACGAAAACTTTTGAAGAAGCAAGGTATAGTACACATCCTCTGAAGGATAGTGATAGGGAAAGAGTCCTCAACGAATTTAAGAAGTTGAAAAGGGAAATAAAAACTCTTTTTTAAAAGGTTTTTACTACGAAAATTTTTAAAAGAGGTGGTGGATGTGAGATGAAATATAGGTGGAAAAACTGAAAAGACAAACATTATTGACAATTGCCATCGTGATCGTATTCTTAGGAGCCTGGTTGATAGGTAATGTGCTTTATGTGTTACCTAGAGCTACTGAGAGAACTGATCATACACAATTTTCAAGAATGGAGGAAGATACAGGAGCTGGTGCAGAACCGCTTCATTGGAACGGGTCAGACATGTTATGGTATACGTACGCATCTATAATGGTTATTTTGGTTTCATTTACTGCAGTGATCTTTTTCTACCACGGGTCTAAAAAAGGCATGAAAACTCAGGTCTTGGCAGTCGTATTTCTAATTATCATATCGGTATCTCTGCTTGTATTCAATCTGGGGATGAGATCGATCCTACCCCAGACTGTACAAGAGAGTTTTGAAGACACTCTAGACTTTGGTGAAGGTTTTTCTATAGGTGGGGGCGATCGTGTTTCTCAGTTCACCCCGGATAATTTAGGGATTTACATCTTAGGTCTTCTTTTCGGCTCTATATTGTTGATATTAGGTGTGGCAAGGGTTAAAGACTATCTTTCATCAGTAGATTACGATGAAGTCGATAATGATTTTGAAGATGATATATCATCCACCGTGGATGAAGCCATAAAGAATCTTTACAAAGGTAAAGACGTTCATTCTACGGTGATAAGGTGTTACCAGAACATGTGTTACATCCTTGAAAAACAAGGTATTTCCAATGATGCCTGCATCACACCTAGGGAACTGCAATTGAAAACTATAGAAGAGCTTGACATCCAAGAAGAGACCATTTCAAATTTAACTAAGCTGTTCGAAAAAGGGCGTTACAGTGTTCACAAGATGGACGATGGTGACAGGAAGAAGGCCATAATAAACCTCAGGCAACTAAAAAAGGAGATACAAGGAGGAGGGGCTATCAATGAATGACCAAAAGAGGGTTATCATAGAAAAATGGGAGCTCGTTTTGATCGGCATATTGGTCATATTCATGTTAGTTCTGGGTAACCCACTCCGTTGGATAGTAAGCCTGATCATATTGGGATTACTTGGGTTTAACATGGTCAATCATATCCGTCATAGAACGGAAAATATGGATGTTTGGAAACGAGAAAACGAATTAGACGATATTGTTCATCTACATATATCTAGGATATCTGAGGTCACAAAAAATGCATACTATGGGAAAAAGCTTAGTCGAGGTATTCTAGAAGAATATCTTACTGATGAGTTTATAGAGAAGATGAAAGATAAACGCAATCTAACAGATTCTGAAATAGATTATCTACTCGATCATCCTGGTGATTTAAAAAAGGTTATACGGGATGACGAACTCACTGATTTCATATTGAAAGCTAAAAGCCTAAAGAAAGTTCTACAGAAGGATTACTATGGATCTGATAAAAAGGAAAAGAAATTTTTTGAAAAAGAGAAGTTAGACAAAGCATATAAAAATAAAATAAATCGATTGGTAAAAAAAATGGAGGAATGGAATTGAAAATAGAAAAGATATCTCGTATCGGAGACTCGTTAATAGATGAGGTCAGCAAGGCTATAGTCGGAAAGCGGAGCGTTTTGGAGAAGACATTTTTAGGGATATTAGCAGATGGTAACATACTTTTCGAGGATTTTCCGGGTCTAGCTAAAACACTGATGTCGAATTGTTTTGCAGATACTTTGGGATGTGATTTTAAAAGGATCCAGTTCACGCCGGACCTTCTTCCAGCGGACATAACAGGTTCTTCTATATATGATAGGAATACCGGTGATTTCAAGATGAGGAAAGGTCCTATATTTACAAACATACTTCTAGCCGATGAGGTCAACAGGGCTCCCCCAAAAACCCAGGCAGCGCTATTGGAAGCAATGCAGGAGAAACAGACCACATTGGAAGGGGAGACCTACAAGTTGAAAAAACCGTTCATAGTGATAGCGACTCAAAATCCCATCGAGTACGAGGGGACGTACCCTCTACCTGAAGCCCAGGTCGATAGGTTCTTGATACGTTTAGAGATCGGGTATCCCAGTAAGAAAGAGGAAGTGGAGATATTGAAAAGAAGGAAGGATAGGAAAACCGACGAAGTTGATATCTCCCGGGTCATCGATCCAGAAACTCTAATAGATATGCAGAACTCCGTGGAGAACGTTTACTTGGATGATGATATCAAGAAGTATATCGTTTCCATCGTCCATAAAACAAGGCAGAATAGGGATGTAGAAGTCGGTTCTAGTCCCCGTGGAAGTCTGGCGTTGATGAAATTGTCCATGGCTAACGCTGCACTTCGTGGAAGAGATTACGTAGTTCCAGATGACGTCAAGTTCATCGCCAAGGAAGGTCTTTCACATAGATTGGTCCTTAAACCCGGTCCAGCCATAAAAGGCGTCGACCCCCAGGATATTATCAAAGATATACTTGAAAGTATACCCGTCCCAAAAGTGAAATGAATGAAGTCTAGATATGTACTTTATCTGATCGGATTGACTATAATTTCGTTCATCCTTGGAGCCGCATTCACCAGTTGGGTCCTTTTCATGGGGGCCATAGGCGGTATCTCCATCTTAGCTGTAAGTTTGAAAGGGTACCCTCCTGAAAAGATCGATATAGAGGTCACAAGAGAGTCAGAGGAGGTGGACCTTTATGAAGGAAGTACGATGTGGGTAAAGATAGATATCTTCAACAAGGGAGATGCTTTGAGATTCTTGGAGATAAAAGATCTATTACCCCCGAAAGTAGAGGTAAAAGAAGGTTCCAATCATCAGATCATCGAATTGGAAAAAGGGGAGAAAAAGACCATAAAATACGAGATCGGGTGTCCTTTAAGGGGAGAAGCTGAGATAGGTCCCATAAAGATGCGGTATCGTGATCCACTTTCATTCTACACTGAATCATGGACTGTAGAAGATCGGATGACTATCCATATATTACCTGGTATCGAAGAGATAAAAAGCGTGAATATTAGGCCGAACTATACACGTAACTGGTTAGGAAATATACAATCAAGCAACATAGGTATCGGGACTGAGTTCTTTTCATTGAGAGAGTACCTTCCTGGTGACGATATAAGAAAGATAAATTGGAAAGCTACCGCTCGAAATCTGAATCCTATCACCAATGAATATGAAGGTGAACAATCGGGAGACGTTATCATAATCGTCGATGCTTTCAAAGAAGGTAATATAGGTACGGTCAGGGACAACACCATGCGAGCTTCGATCAGAGCAGCCGCCAGTTTAGCTTCTAGCATATTGGAGGATAGAAATCGTGTAGGTATGTTAGTTCTGGGTGATTTCTTGAACTGGATATATCCGGGTTCCGGAAGGGATCACTTCTACAGGATCATGAACATACTGAGTAAATCGGAAAGGGGGGGTACTTGGAAACCTAGTGATGCAAAATGGGTGCTGAAAAGGTTCTTTCCTCGACGTAGCATGATCGTTTTCATTTCTCCTTTGATACATAAAGACATAACAGAAACTATAATAGATATATGTATGAAGGAATTCGATGTCATGGTGATATCTCCCAATCCGCTTTATATCGAAAAAGAGATCGGAGATGATTATGAACCATTGGCCGAGGATGTTTTCACGATGAAAAGGGAGAATCTGATCAACAATCTGTGGAGATATTCTGTAGTGATCGATTGGAACCCCTACGAACCTTTAGAAGCTTCATTAGATGAGGTGAAACGATATTTAAGAAGAGCATGAATATAACAATGGATAATTTGACCGCGTCTATAGCAACTCTTATAATCACTTTGAGTGCTGGTGTGGTCCCTTCGGTGCAGTTATTTTGGTTCATACCCGTTATCGGTGGAGTGGTGGCGGTGATAGGTTTGTTCTTGGAAAGAACGACTTTCATGGATATTGGTGTGTTATTTTCAATTATAAGTTTCCTGGTCATCCACAGACTTACAATATTCACTTTCACTAATATGATATTGGTTCTAGTGATGTTCTTCCTGCTTTTAACGATGATGATAGTAAATAGGAGAAGCCTGACATTGACCCGTTTAAAAAAAGATATGGCAGGTGAAGAAAGACCACAGACTTACAGGGAGTATGAATTAGAATCAATAATGGCTATCGGGTTCACTTCATTAACGGCCTTCGTCGTTTCTATGATAGGAGGACTTATCGCAGTTTACAGCTCTTTAGATATCGATTTAAGCCCTGATCATGCGGTGATATTTGTTCTCAGCTTAGCTGTGATCTTCATGTTCGTAATCTATCTGATATCTGAGATCATACCTAGATATACCGAATAGATGGTAAACCTTTTTACTTGAATAGAACATGTGACTTCGATGGCCGTTAATGAACATAGGAA
>CAYNQI010000058.1:0-5644 GCA_964399335.1 uncultured Thermoplasmata archaeon
GGTGTTTTTCAGATCATTTCCACTAAAAAGGATGACTTCGATGAGCAGGATATTGAATTGGCCGAATTGTTGACATATAATGCAACTGAAGCTTTAAAGAGGATAAAGCAAGAAAAAAAATTGAAAGAGAATAGAAGAAAGATCACCGAACTCTACAAAGTAGCTGAAAAGTTAGAAAAGTGTCATTCCAAAGAAAAAATATATGACATAGCTATGGAGACAGCTAAAGACGTTTTAGAATTCAATCATGCCACCGTTTTGATATATGAAGATGGGGACCTTGTTATAAAGCGGACAAACGATAAAAAATTGGATGCAGGTTCACATTTCTCGATCGATGAGGGTTACTATGGTAAAACCTTTAGAAATATGGAATCTTATCTGGTGAATGATATAAAAGAAAGTAAGGAAGCAAAACCTCAACGGGAGGAGTTCCGTTCAGCTATGAGTTTACCTTTAGGTGATTTTGGTGTTTTTCAGACAATCTCTACCCTAGAGAGCTTTTACGATGAAGACGACCTCGAGATGGGTGAGTTACTTACTTCCCATGTAGCAGAGGCTATTCAAAGGGTGGAATTCGAAGAACATCTAAAGAAGAGTGAAATGAGATACAGGACCCTTTTTGAATATTCTCCATTATCGTTATGGGAGGAGGACTTCTCAGACGTGTTCCAATATATCCAGGATCTGAGAGAACAAGGGATAGATGACCTAAAGAGCTATTTTGAAGAGAATCCAGAAGAAATCAAAAGGTGTGCTAAATTGGTAAAGATAATCGATGTTAACAGGAGTACTTTGGATATCTATGAAGCCGAAAGTAAGGAACAATTTGTGAATAAGTTAGATGAAGTACTTACAGAAAAGGCCTTTGAGTCTTTTAAAAGTCAGTTGTATACCTTGATAAACGGTGAAGTTGAATTCAGCGGTGAATCAGAGAATCGGACTTTAAAAGGTAATAAGATAGATATATTCCTCAAATGGACTATCGCGAAAGGACACGAAGAGGATTATTCTAGGGTTTTAATCTCTATAATGGATATAACTGAAAGGAAGAGGGCAAAGGAAGAATTAAAGGAATATAAAGATCATCTGGAAGAGCTTGTTGAAGAGAGGACACGGGAACTAAAAGAGATGAACGAGTACTTGAAAGCCTTTACACATTCGGTATCACATGACCTGAGAGCACCTTTGAGAGCACTTCAGGGTTTCAGTAGAGCTTTGGTAGAGGATCATGAGGATGTATTGGATGAGGAAGGTAGGAATTATTTAAAGAGAATCGATGGTGCTTCAAAACGGATGGAAACTTTGATCGATGATCTTTTGGAATATAGTAAACTTACTCGTAGTGATATCTCATTAAAATGTGTGCACGTTAACGATATATTGGAAACGATCCAGGATGAGATGAGCATGGAATTCGAAAAGAAAGATGCTGAGATATCTATATATTCTATCCCAGACGTAATCGGGGAAAGAGCTATCTTAAAACAGGTCTTAACTAATCTGATATCTAACTCTTTAAAGTTTGTAGAGGCTGATCCAAAAATAAGGGTATACAGTGAAGAAGAAAACGATAATGTTAGAATATTCGTAGAAGATAATGGGATCGGTATCAAAGAAGAGGAGCAGGAAAGGATCTTCGATGTTTTTGAAAGATTACATGGTATAGAATCGTACAAAGGAACTGGTGTGGGATTAGCAATCGTTAAAAAGGGTGTAGAGAAGATGGGCGGGCGTGTTGGAGTTGAGTCTGAACCCGGTGAAGGAAGTAGATTTTGGATAGAGTTAGATAAGGCTTGATTTTTTGATTGACAACACCGTAACTATTATAATTAAGGTAGGCCTAAACATTTCTAGAAAAATGGAAAATTACAACTTTAAAAATGGAGTTGAATAAAATATGAGATACCTACTTTTGATAACTTTAGTTGGACTATTAAGCGGTGTGATCGGTACAGCAGGTGGAGGTTTAGCTGTGGTATTCGTTAGGAAGATAGAGAATAGATTATTAGGTATTTTGTTGGGAGTCTCTGCAGGTATAATGGCTTCCATAAGTTTCATGGAATTGATACCTGAAGCTATAGAAGAGGGCACTATCTTCAGTGCTGTTTTTGGTATAATGATAGGTATTTTTATCATCGGATTTTTAGACTTGAAGTTCCCACACCGTCATTTCTCGTTCAGTAAAGATGGAAATACAAAAAAGGGTCGTTATCTGAAAACTGGTATACTCCTTAGCATCGGAATAGCACTCCATAATCTACCTGAAGGAGTCGCTATCGGTACGAGTATGATGGTTTCTTTCCAGGTCGGGTTATCTATCGCTGTATTGATGGCCATCCATAATTTCCCAGAGGGTATGGCAGTTGGGGCTGCAATGTGTGTAGGTGGTGTCAAAGCATCGAAAGTGATAGGTATAGCTGCCCTTGCTGGAGTGCCCATGGGCATCGGAGCCTTTATCGGTGGTCTTTTGGGCGGTGTTTCAGATTGGGCATTATCTGTAAGCCTCGGTTTCGCTGCTGGAGCTATGCTTTATATTGTATTCGATGAACTGATCCCAGACGCCCATCGAAAAGCCAAAGGCCACTATGCCATCGGTGGTATTCTAGCTGGGATACTCATAGGGATAATATTCATCGCCTTACTTCATTGAAACCTATAAACAATCGAAGATTTTAAAAATAGGTACTCTTTCCTTCAACCATGGGCATTATAGTTGGTAAAGATTCAAAAGTAGTGGTACAGGGCATAACCGGTACACAAGGCAAGTTCCACAGTAAGTACATGAGAGATTACGGTACGAACATAGTTGCTGGAGTAACTCCAGGAAAGGGTGGAAAAGAAGTCGATGGTGTACCTGTTTTTAACACCGTTGAAAGAGCTAAAGAAGAAACAGGAGCGAACACTTCCATAATATTCGTTCCAGCACGCTTTTGCAAGGACGCTGCTTTCGAGGCCATAACTGCAGGGATGGATCCGGTTGTTATCATAACCGAGAGCATACCCGTTCAGGACTCTTCTGAGATAATGAGGGTCGCAGAGTTGCACGATACAACGATAATAGGACCGAACACCCCCGGGATAATAACACCAGGAGAATCGAAGGTAGGTATCATGCCTAATCATATTTTCGAAGCAGGAAACATCGGTCTGGTATCTAGAAGTGGAACTTTGACTTACGAGATCGTAAATTCGATGACAAAGAGAGGGTACGGCCAATCCACGGCATTCGGACTAGGTGGTGACCCGATCGTAGGGATGGACTTCATAGATTCTTTACAGCGCTTCGAAGAAGATCCTGACACTGAAGCCATGGTTCTTATCGGTGAGATCGGTGGTAACGCAGAAGAAAAAGCAGCTAGATATATCGATAAGAACATCGAAAAACCCGTTGTTGCATACATAGCAGGTAGAACAGCACCAGAAGGAAAAAGGATGGGTCACGCAGGTGCAATCGTTTCCGAAAGTGGTACTGGTACTGCCGAATCAAAGATCAAAGCATTCGAGAAAGCTGGCGTTCCCGTAGCTAGGATGCCTGGTGAGATCGGTAAATTATTGGATAAAGAACTATAGTCGATCCAATAGTTTTGGTAATTCATCACCGATCTTACCTTCGATGAAATGATCGGTTACACGTCTTGTTAAAGGAGTTTCTTCAAGGTTGATCTCGATCACCGTAGCTCCGCCTTCCTTAGCTATCGTTGGGATCGAAGCTGCTGGTTGAACCACGGCAGAGGTTCCTAAACTCAATATAAGGTCACATCTTTCAGCTTCCAGCCAAGCTTTTTTGAGAACATCCTTAGGGAGACGTTCCCCGAAAAGGACGACATCTGGTTTCAAGATCTCATCACAGTTACACGTCGGTATGTTTCCCTGAATAATCTCATCCTTAAAATCACTGGTTTTATACTCTTTATAGCATGATGGGCAGATCAGTCTATCTAGGGAACCATGAAGTTCTAGTACTTCTTCATTACCGGCTTTCTGATGAAGCCCATCGATATTTTGGGTGATAACCGATTTTAGACCCAGCTCTTCCATTTCCACAAGACTATTGTGACCTTTATGAGGACTACTGTCCAAACATTCTTCGATCTGGAGTTTGAACAATTTCCAACATTTTGTAGGGTTCTTTTTAAAGGAGGAAATGCTTGCCATCTTCTGAGGATCGAATTCGTTCCACAGTCCATCCTCTCCTCTAAAAGGGGCTATCCCACTTTCTACGGACATACCAGCCCCTGTCAAGGCAGTTATCCTATCTGCTTTCCTTATCTCATCGATTATTTCGTCCATCAAATATGATCGAATATTCAAAGTTGAGATTTAAGCCGTTCAAGATTCTTTTCGATCTCTTTAGCCACATCAGCGTGTATACTGTTACCTGCTGAATCCATGGTCACCAAGAAAGGACCTGCTTCCTCGACTTTGAACATCCAGAAGGCTTCAGGGATGCCCAATTCTTCAAGGAAATAAACATCTTCTACTTCTTTGATAGCATTGGCCATCAGGGCCCCTGCACCACCTGTATACTGGGTGTAAACCGCACCATTTTCTTCTAAGGCCTTGAGTGTTCTTTCAGCCATCCCACCTTTTCCGATGATGATCTTGGTTCCGAACCGTTCTATAAAGTCATCCTCAAAGATCTCCATACGTATACTAGTTGTAGGACCTGCTGATACGACTTCCCATTTTCCATCGACCTTGTGAATAGCTGGACCGCAGTGGAACATAGCATATTTAGAAGGATCGAAGGGTACCTCGTCATCATCCAACGATAGCAATTTTTCATGGGCAGCATCTCTAGCGGTGAATATGGTACCTGTTATGTAGAAAGTATCCCCCACTCTGAGCTTTTTGACTTCTTCGGGATCTATCGGAGTTTCTAATACCTTTTTACTCATTTTATCACCTCTATTTTACCATCAGAAGATATCTTTACTTCAGCCTGTCTGTTAGCCCAACACTGTGGTACTACAGCAACGGGGAATGATGCAGGATGTCTGTGAGCATGTTCGATCTTCACATCCAAAACTGTTGTTTCGCCGCCGACTCCCATAGGACCTACACCGAGTTGATTGATCTTATCGAGTAGTTCCTCTTCAATGTCTGCGACTTCTTTTTCTTCGTGCCTCTCGCCGATGGGTCTGAGCAGCGCTTTTTTGGCGAGTTCAAGAGCCATATCGGAACCGCCGCCAAGTCCAACACCTATTATCGTAGGTGCACAAGCTTTACCTTCCATGGCTGCAACATGTTCCAAAACTATCTCTTTAACACCCTTTAAACCTTTACCGGGAGTCATCATGACCAGTTTACTCATGTTTTCACTACCCCCACCTTTAGGCATAACATGTATCACAGCTTCGTCACCATCTACGACATCCCAGTGGATCGCCGGTATGAATCTACCCGTATTATCACCGCTGTTTTTGTGTTTGATAGTGTGAACGGCATTAGGTCTAAGAGGTATCTTTTCAGTAGCAGTGCGAACTGCGTTCACTATCGTTTCTTTTATCAGATCCGTATGTTCAAAATATTCTCCGACCTCCACGAAGAATGTGGGAGTTCCCGTATCCTGGCAGATCGGTCTGCTTTCGTCTTTCCCCACTTCGATGTTTTCAAGTATCGCTTCTAACTGAACTTTCGG
>CAYNQI010000059.1:0-5481 GCA_964399335.1 uncultured Thermoplasmata archaeon
ATGGGTATTTAAATTAGCTATTTGTTCTATATAAACGTGACGGTTTAAATAAGGAGGATGTGTATCGAAAGCGATAAAAACTACTTTTTCTGTAATATACTCATGACAGAAATACTCTATATGCCTGAAATTGAAAGTAACTATATTAAAGAATTCAAAGCTAAAGTGATGAATAGTGGCAAGGGGCACGTAGTTTTAGATAGAACCGCTTTCTATCCCGAAGGAGGGGGGCAACCTTCAGACACTGGAAAGATCATTTGGGATCGAGGGGAAGCAGAAGTAGTAAAAGTAGAGAAAAAGGGAAAAATTATTCATCGGTTAAAAGGAGATATCCCTGATGAGGGTGCTGAAGTGAAGGGAGAAATAGAGTGGGATAGAAGATATAACCACATGAAACTGCACACCGCTCAACATCTTTTCTCAGCTCTGGTGTATGAACTGTTCAAGGGTGAAACCGTTGGGAACCAAATCTACACAGATTATTCTAGAGTTGACTTCGAACCTGTTGATCTATCTGAAAGAGATCTAGAACAGATAGAAGACGAAGTTAATTCAATAATAAAAGAAGCTCACCCTGTTTCAATTTATAATGAGAAAAGAGTGGTTCTGGAAGACAAGATAGAAGAAGGTAGAGTGAATCTTTCTCTACTTCCAAAATCCATAAAGGAATTAAGAGTTATCGATATCGACGGGTACGATATATGTCCCTGTGCTGGGACCCATGTAAGAAATACCCAAGAGATCGGAGGTATCAAGATAACAGATAAAGAGAATAAGGGTAAGAACAAACAGAGGATCTACTACGAACTGGTTTGATTCACTCAAAGTAAAGTTCCCAGTAAACTGTAGAGGCGACCCACGAGTTTCTATCAACTATCTTCTCGTCTATTTCTGAGAGTTTTTCTGCAATATTCAATGGTAAACATTGGTAAATACCGTAAGGTATCAACAGACCTTCATGATAGTTAACTTGCTTTACCCCGTCAATATTTTCGAACTTATTTTTCAAAAATGAATTTGAGAACATCCTACTTTTCTGTGGTAAAGCCCATTGATATAAGAGTCTCAAACTCATAGGGTGAAGTGATTCGAAAACGAATTTTTCCTTTGTCACTCTTTTAACCTCTGTAACAAATTCTTCGATAAGATTTGGTTTTAAAAGATGTAAAAACCTCATGCTTATTGTGATGTCAAAACTATTGTCTGCAAAAGGTAATCGCAGTGCATCCCCAACAAGATATCCTGCTTTACCCTTAGTTAACATCTCGCTGCTGGCATCCAAACCTATCACTTCTGCACCATTTTCCACCAACATCTCGGCAAACCTACCCGTTCCCGTTGCGATGTCCAATATATTTTTTCCATCGGGTTCAACAAGAGATAGAACTATCTCTTTTTCTTTATGATCGAGTACCATACCGCCCCTCTGGAACCTCTTTTGATCGTACTTGTTCGCAACTTCCTCTTTCCGGTACCAGTCACTGCTTTTGTTATCCATTCGAAAGGTATATTGCCAACCGGTTTTTTATAACATTCGGTAGACTCCATGGCCGAAAATAACGAAGATGAAGAAATACGATATTTGGAAAAATTGGCGGATAAGATCGAAGAGAGTCAGTTAGAAAGTCCTTTTTTCAGAAAAATAGAAGGCCAAAATCATACCCATTTCAGTAGTGTAATAAAAGAAATCAAAGATGCTGAAGAGAACACTCATCTCGTTAAGATCAGACCACCGCTCTTCCTTTTGAGTGGGATATTGAGTAACATATCTCGCAAACTATCGGGCATGGAGAACCTAAAGATACTAGATAACAAGAGATGGCAGGAAAGAGAGGTAGAACAGTTGAAAAGTCTGCATCCTGAGGTTTTTTCGGAAGAAACAGAATATGAGAACGCATTTTTAGTCGAGAAGATCCAGGGCAAAGTAGCTTTTGAAATCTTGATATCAAATGATTTTTCTAAAGAAGAGAAAATTGATGTGATAAAAAAGATGATCAAAGGTTTAAAGAATATACATAAAAAAGACCTTTATCATGGAGAACCAACTACCCAGAATTGCATATTGGGTGATGATGGTGATATATACTGGATAGATTTTGAGATCGAATACCATGAGGATCTTAGTGATATGGAACGAGAGGCTAGAGATTTAGAACAATTGACACTATCCATACTTGGTGCCTTCGAAGAAGAAGGAGATGTTGGAGTTCAGGACGGGGAGTTGATTGAGATGATATTTGATATATATGGTGATCAAGATGTTATATCTACATTTACTAATAATCCAAGTTTACCTTTATTTGGACCCCACAGAGTATTTCAACTTTCATTCGTTTCCTTAAAAAGATTTTATCAAGTCCAGATCAACCTAATAGATTATCTCACGGAGTAATTTCATCAATGTTCGAATATATACCGATACCCGAAAAAGAAATAGTGAAGGATGTATCGTATCTGTTCATCACGATAATACCAGCTTTTGCTGCAGCTATTTTCATAATTTTACTTGGTCCAAGCGTTTACTTCCCAGTATCTGCAGTACTATTGAACTATTATTTTGCAGTAGGTGTTGGATGGGTGACCTCTCCATTTGTTGGTCTAGCAGCTGGTATGAGACCATGGTTACTCATTATTTTACTAGTATTTGTCGCAGTCCAGAGTTCATTTTTCGTCACTGTCAACTATGATCTACTGGAAAAAATACCCCTATTAGGTAGGTTGTTTGTGAGGACTAGAAAAAAAGCTGAAAGGGTAATCGATAAACATGAGTTGGCCAAAGACATCAGTTATATCGGTATATTCTGGCTGATGTTCTTACCTGTATTTGGAACCGGCCCGATGGTTATGAGTTTTGTAGGTAGGATACTAGCACTTCGGTGGTGGAAAGTATGGCTAACTATCAGCCTTTCAGCAGCTGTTAGATATTCTCTCGTGGTTGCAGCAGTATATTACGGATTATTTTAATCTGGTACCGATGGTAATATTTTTAAAGGGTACCGTTTTGGGGTAGCCGAACCAATGACTGAAAATATAGCACCTTGTAATTACAATATAGATGATGTTGATGGACACAGAAAACTCTTTATCGATTGTGAAGAGTGTACTGACGAATTAATAATCGATAAATGTCTTCCAGGTATTTTATCGGCTCTAGAAGAGAATTACAATATAGATTCAGTGATACTATCTGATTTTATAGAAATACAGTACTCTGATGATAACCTAAATATTTTAAAAGATCTAAAACACATATCAGAAGAGCTTAACAGATTCTCTTCTAGAAAAACTGCAAGAGATGCGTGTGAAAATTGTGATATAGAACCTGATGAGATGTATTCATCATTGAGAGATGGGTTACTAAATGACCATCAGAATTTTTACAAACTCTTGTTTAATTATACTTTAAAGGTGATGAAGATAGATGGATGCCGAACCTGTCGAAAATCAGCTAAGGAGGAATTGACCGTTTTAGGAGAAAGGGTTCTAGAATTTCGATCAGAAGTGCTTTTAAAAGCTTATGGTGTGTTGAGGTGAAACTATTGAGTACGCTGATTTATTGAGGGAACTTCGTCAGATAGATGGAAAAAAGATCCAGAAGGGTATCACCAAAGTCTTATCGGATGAACAGGATCTTAGACCTGGTTTTTCCTATACCTGGATAAGAGAACAAGTCCCTTCAATATCTGAAAAAATTATAGAATACAATTTAGATGGGACAACAGTTAGACTTTATCGTTTATTAGAGGAAACGGAAGACCTCTATTATATATCCCCTTCCGAATATGACATAGATATCGATATTGCGGAGTTAGTATTATCAGTGAAAGACTCGCTTGCAGAGCAGTATCCTAGAGATATCGATTTGAGTAGGCCAGAACAGGTAAAAAATTATATCACAAGTCATGGTAAAATGCTTTTAGAAAGTACTGCTAAAAAATTAGATATTTCTTTAGGTGATAGTAGGGAAGAGGAGATGGAAAAAGTCGATTTCCTTTCTGAAGTTTTAGCAAAATATACAGCTGGTTTCGGGATCATCGAAACTCTCTTGAAGGATCCAAACGTAGAAGACATCTATGTCGATGCACCCTCAGATAATAACAATATCTACGTAGAGATAGGAGGAGTTAATGGGATTAGAGAAAAATGTAGGACCAATATTTTCTTGTCCAATAAAGATATGGAAAGCATTCTCTCTAGATTTCGCTCTGAAAGCGGTAAGCCCTTTTCAGAAGCTTTTCCTGTCTTGGAAACGGAGTTAGAGGAATATGGAACTCGTGTTACAGCTATCGGTAGCCCACTAAGTCCGGACGGGATGGCTTTCGCATTGAGGAGGAGAGATACCGAACCATGGACCCTTCCAAAACTGATCAAAGTAGGTAGTTTAACCCCTACTGCTGCTGGTTTACTCTCTTTTTTGATAGACGGAAGGAGTACTATCTTAGTTGCTGGAAGTCGGGGTGCCGGTAAGACCACTTTATTAGGTGCTTTGATGCTGGAATTTCCTAAAAGCCAGAGGATACTTACTATAGAGGACACCCGTGAACTACCCAGTCGTGAGATGCAGGGATTAGATTACAACATCCAAAGTATGCTGGTGGATTCTTCACTAGAAGAGGGGGGGATGAACGCTGATCAAGCACTTAGAGTTTCTTTGAGATTGGGAGAGTCTTCGCTGGTGCTGGGTGAAGTGAGGGGGCAGGAAGCTAGAACTCTTTACGAAGCAATGAGAGCCGGGACTGCTGGAAGTGCGGTTATGGGAACCATCCACGGCAATTCCCCAGATGCGGTCTATGAAAGGGTCGTTCATGATATGGGTATATCTAAGGAGAGTTTTAGTGCTACTGATGTTATCGTTATAGCAGGGATCGTTAGACCCGGTGGTATGCAGAAGAGGAAGAGAACAGTTACACATATTTCGGAGTATGATCAGGAAGAATTCGATGATCTGATGAATTACCGAGAGGGATTGGAACCTACGGATTATCTAAAGAGGAACTCCGAGAAGATAGGTGGTATAGCAAGGGATTGGGATCTCAGTTATGAAAAAGCGATTGCTAACATAGAATTGAGGGCCTATATCAGAGAGAAGATGGTAGAGGTCTCAGAAGAAAAAGGTGATAAACTGTTGTCTCCAGCTTGGGTAGCTAGGGTTAACGATAAGTTCTGGAATCTTATCGAAAAACATCATGGAAGCGGATCCTACGAAGATGTGAAAGAAGATTGGACACGATGGTACGAAGAGAGAGTTCGATATGAGTAGATTTTATGAAAGGGTTTGTAAGAAGGTCAACTCGAAATTAGGGATGGATAGGGAGGAGATCGAAGAACGTCGAGAGGAAGAAAAAGGAGAATATCTTAAGAGAGGTAAAGATCTGAGGAGGGCTGAAAGAGAATTAAGAGAAGCCCTGGTTTTAGAAGGTAAAGATTCTGAGAAGTACAGAAAGAAAAAGAAGAAAGTGGAGAAGGTAGAGAAAGATTTTG
>CAYNQI010000060.1:0-5341 GCA_964399335.1 uncultured Thermoplasmata archaeon
AACCTTCCATATACTCTTTCTGTTCTTGAGATAATTTATCTATTTTTATTCCATCGGCTTCGAGTCTCAGCTTAGCGACTTTTTCGTCTAGCTCCCTGGGGATGTTGTGTACCCCATTCTCTAAATCGTTATTCAAAACATGATCAGCTGCCAGCATCTGTAGAGCGAAACTCATATCCATTATCTCCGCAGGATGACCCTGTCCAACTGCGAGGTTCACCAACCGTCCATCGGCAAGCAGATATAGTTTCCTACCGTCTTTCATCTTGTATTCCTTCACATCATCTCTTACTATACGCGATGATACAGAAGCCTCTTCCAAAGCCTCGATATGTATCTCATTGTTGAAGTGACCAGAGTTCGCTAAAATACACCCGTCCTTGGCATTTTTGATCTCTTCTTTACTTATAACATTCTTACATCCTGTCGCAGTCACAACGAAGTCAGCCTTTTTGATATTTTCTTTAGATGGTGCAACTTCAAAACCATCCATCTTCGCTTCGACAGCTTTGACTGGATCCACTTCTGAAACCATGACATCGGCTCCCATACCCTTCGCCCTCATGGCTATACCTCGTCCGCACCATCCGTATCCACCAACCAAGAATTTCTTACCACTCAGTTGAAGATTTGTAGCGGTCATCAACCCGTCGATGGTCGACTGTCCTGTCCCGTACCTGTTATCGAAAAGGTGTTTCATCAGAGCATCGTTCACGGACATAACGGGGAATTTGAGTGCTCCATCTTCTTCCATGGCACGTAATCTCACTATACCCGTAGTAGTTTCTTCGCATCCCCCTTTTATACCTTCGATCAGATCCTTCCGTTCGGTATGGATCAAGGAAACTAGATCACCACCATCATCTATGACTACGTCGGGATCGTGCTCTAAGATGTTGTTCAAATTCTCGTAGTACTCCTCTTCGGTTTCACCTCTTTTTGCATACACCTTCATCCCGTACTCTTCTCTTAGAGCCTCAGCTACAGAATCATCTGTAGATAGTGGATTACAACTAGCCATCTTAACGTTGGCACCGGCTTCCGCTAAAGACATAGCTAGGACCCCGGTTTTTGCTTCTACGTGTAACGCCATAGATATGTTCTTACCTTCAAGACTTCCGCTGTTCTTGATCTCTTCCCTCACCTTCTCTAAAACCTTCATGTGGTCTCTAGCCCACTGTAAACGCTTCTTACCCTTTTCGATCAGATCCGTCATTATATCGGACCTCCATTGATCGAGTCATTATTGTGTTTTTCCCTTTACAGATCGATCAGTACTCAACGGTCCAGATCACATGTTCTTCAGCACCGTTGTATACCCAGTAGCCCTGCCCAGGTTCAAATATGAAAGTGCTCGGATCGTGATCGTAGAGTAAATTGTACTCCTGTGAAGCGTTGAAATACCCGATCTTGGTAATTTCCTCAGGTAAATCAAGATTCCCTGCAGTTCCACTGGGAACACTCACCATGTTCCATCCCGGAAGTAATGCATTTGATGTCACCGTTGGCATCCGTCCCATGACTCTAAGCTCGGTGTCTTCATTCATCCTTATCCAAAAGCCCATATTTTGATCTAAAGTGTATAGATTATTGAAGTGACTAGCTCTACTCGGTACATAACTGTACCATTCATCGGCGTGGGTATCGTAATACATCAGACCATCGTAACTTCCTTCAATAGAGTCTAAAACTTCTGTTATGTAAGTGAGGTCGGGTATCACAGTCAAGGAGATGAACTGCCAACCATCACTCTCAGGTTCAGCGGATAGGTTCAAACTGAACTCTAAACGTACAGGTTCTTCAGTCAATGGATATTCATCCTGATTTACATTACCTGGAACATCATAAGGATCGTCGACTATTCCGTCAGGGCCAGGTTCATTTTGATCCCACCCACCAAATTCATCCGGTAAGGAATGATGGTCCCAGTAGTTACCTCCCGAAGGGTACTCATTATTCCAGATGTTGATACCCTCGTCCCAGGCATGATTGCTATTCGCTACGAAACTGTTGTGGAATAGGATATTATCGTTTGATCCGAACAACTGTATCCCGTTTTGATCATTATTCGAGATAAAATTATAGACGATATAATTTTGATTTGAATCCTCAATTGCAATACCAGAATCGTTCTCGAAGATATCGTTATCATAAAGTAAACTATCCGATGAAGCCCAGATGCTGATACCGTGCCAGTCACTGTTGGAGACTTCGTTGGATATTATATCGTTTGAATTAGAATTTTGTATATGTATGCCAGCTCCTTGATGACTTAATGTATTGTTTTTGATTAGATTTACATCGGAGTGGTTTATCTGTATACCCTCATCGTTGTTGAACGAGATATGATTGTTGATCAGCTCATTATGGTAGGAATTTTGTAAATTTATACCTTCAAATGTGTTGTATGAAATTTGATTGTCTGAAAGTTTATTATTGTCAGAATCTGACAGATGGATTCCATGATCATTTTCTTTCACCTCATTTTCTAATAAGGTATTATCGTATGACTGATGGAGGTTGAATCCATGATGGTTATTCATGGCTGAATTATTCAACAGTACATTATTCCCTGATTGGAACAGGTTGAATCCCATATTTTGATAAGACACATCGTTATTTTGCGCTGTAATAAAATTTGAATTTCCTATGGAAATTCCGTTATCTCCGTTATTCTGTATGAAGTTTCCATCTAATAGATTATCTGTAGAATCGAAGATCCCTATACCGTTCATATGGCTATCTGAGATCAAATTATGCAATATATCATTTCCATGTGAATCCCACATATGAAAACCTGAATTATCGCTGTTTGAAATGTCGTTATTGTGTATCGTGTTGTTATCCGACATGCCAATATTTATCCCGTTTTCCCGGAAATTAGTTATCGTGTTGTGTTCGATGGAGTTTTCAGACGCTTGCCAGAGATGTATACCATGATCAGCACCTGAAACATTATTGTAAATAATATCGTTATATGAAGCTCCATAATACATTTCAATTCCAAGTTCTAGGTTATTGAAAACCGAATTATTTGATACGATATTATGACTGCTGTCTCCGATAGCGATCCCCCAAGTATTCTCATATACTTCATTTTCATGAACGTAGTTATGATCAGAGTTGTAACTCATCATGATACCTTCGTCTAGATTACCGTTAACTACGTTATGTGATATCTCGTTTCCTATACTGAAATCCTCTATATAAATACCCAAGGAGTTGTTAGAAACACCATTGTTGATGATCGTGTTGTTATTTGATTCGAACATAAGCCTAATACCCCCCTCGAAATGGTTTCCTATCTCATTCCCATCGATAATATTACCGCTGGATGAGAATAAATCTATACCGAATATCCCGTTAAAGATGTAATTTTTTTCTATAGTATTTCCCGATGAAAATCCCAGTTGAATATTGTTGATATCTTCTTGCCCTTCCACTGTCACACCAGTGCAGTTGGCAAGTATCACCTGTCCTGCTCCCAAAGGAGGGCTGCCACTGTTTTGATCCTTCCAGTAATATACCGGATTATCGTTCACCGTATTGCTCGTATCGATATCGTGTGTGTTCCAGAAACCAACAGAATCACCTAATATGATTATACCGTTATCGTACATACTGTTACCTGTTATTGATAACTCTTCAGTATCCCATAACCCGATAGCTGCAAAAAAGTTATCAGAGTAAGTATTACCGATGACTTCGTTACCCTCAGTCTCAAAAGTCATCATACCCAAGAAATTGGCGATCTTTTCATTGTTCTCAAGGATATTTTCACTTTCCCCAGTGATGAAAATACCGACACCACTTGAATGGATGACATTATCTTGAATCATTCCATTTTTGGTGTTGTTCAGATGTATTCCTGCTGGCCAATTATACGGTGGGTAAAAATTATCTGTGGCGTTGTAGAGTAAACAATTAGAGATAACAAAGTGATCATCGACGTTCCCTATGTATATAGCCTGTTCATAGACCGTTGCATCGATTTCGTATCCAGCTATGATCCAAGGCTGCATCTCTGTACCAGTTCCAGGCCAACCCTCTTCTGCAGCTTGGTCGGCAAAATCAGAATTTCCATCGATGTATATAGGGTCCCGGACCGTAAGTTGGTTTAAAGAGGGGAAATCGTTTAGAGATTCCATGGAGATTTTTGAGACCAAATTAAATTTCTCTATCCTCCGTGTCCAACCTGAAGATCTTTCAGATATCAAATATACATCAGAATTTATGGATTGAGTTTTCTCGATGCTTAGTCCCATATTTTCATCAGTATAGATTTGGATATCTGACATCTCATCTAAAAATTCTTCATCACGTTCCAACCCTCCTGAACCGAATGCCGCAACGCTCGATATCATCAATACTGCTATACTAAAAACTATAATCTTGCTTGTGTTCATAATATTTCCTCTTCTTTTCAAATTGTAAATTCTACTCCTCTTTAATGGGAATTGAAAATACAAATCGTATTTTTAATAATGAGGTCATTTAAAGTATAAATAACTATCTATATAATTAATATCCTATATATAATTATATAAAAAGAAGAAAAATCATGATAGCTTTAAAAGTCTGCTGGACATATATCTCAGTACTTCTGAAAGATTCTCTTCGTTGCTGAAACTCTCATCAAGAGGTTCTAGTTCGATCATGTTCGGTACCGCCCTTATTATGTTATCAACGATGGTTATATCAGAAACTTGTGATGTACGGGACAGCGGATTCAGATCTATGGTGATCACCGTTTTTCCCATGGCAGACAGAGCTTGAGCTCGATCCCCATCTTCCAAAGGAACCATTACAACATCTGATGAGTATATACCTTCACTAGAACACAAAGCCCTTGCATGATCTAAACCAGGTATCTTTTCATCCGGTTCCAAACCAAGTACCTTCTCGGCTCCGTTATCTCTCAATTTACCTTCGATCTTTTCCATCCGTTTTTCGGTCCTATGGAACAGGTTGACCTCGAGTTTTGCATCCAACCTTTCACTCAATTTTACTATAGAATCTGGAACCAAGGCAGCTACGTTCCCATTAACGGAGATCACAGCATTTTTCGCTTCTTTCATCAATTTCACAGCATACCTCTCTGCTCTTTCAGAGCTTGAGATCGTTTCCTCACCGATGATATAATCGAAGGCTTCACCTCTACCGTGGGCGATCAAACCTGCCTTTGATGTGATCCCCTCTTCGACTCCTTCAACGAGCATCTCTCTAGTTTTTAAAGAAATATACCTTGGATGTGATTCTGGGATATCTGTCATCATATCAACTCGATTATTTCACGATACTAATCAACATCATGTATTATAAATGTTTTATATCTTTAAAG
>CAYNQI010000061.1:0-5223 GCA_964399335.1 uncultured Thermoplasmata archaeon
ATATAATGGATAAACTTAAAGGTCTTTATCCTCTTTATATTTCTACTTATAATTCCTGTTCGAAATCGTCAACTTCGAATGGGAAGTCTTCTCGTTTTTCTACATCTCCCTTTATCATTGCCATTTCTCTTGAAAGAAGCCAGAACACCAATGCGAGAGCTTTTCTACCTTTATTATTTGTAGGTAATGCTATATCTATATTTTCCAACCTATTATTGGTATCTACTAGTCCTATTATTGGAATACCTATACCAACAGCTTCTCTGACCGCCTGCCTATCTGCTGCTGGATCAACCACTACCATTATTTCAGGTTCTATAAATGAATGTAATGAGGGATTTGTTAAGGAGCCAGGTATAAATCTACCAGCTATACTCATTGTACCAACTATTTCAGAAAACTTTTCGGTTGGCCTTTTACCGTACTGCCTTGCAGAAACCAAAAGGATTCTTTCAGGAGGATACTGAGATAACAGTTTTGCCACAGAAGTTATCCTACTATCACTTTTTTTAACGTCTAATACGAAAAGTCCATCGTCTCTTACTTTAAAGATGAATGGTTCCATTGAAGCACTTTTCTGTTGTGTTCCTATATGAACCCCTGCAGTCAAATATTGATCTTCAGGTATCAGCATATCTTCTTCGTCTTCAACCATAGTTTCTTCCATTGTTATTCCTCTCTTAAAATTGAGATCGGTATTACACTTTTTTCATACTCGGCAACAGCGATATCCACAGGATCTATCATATCTTCTGGGACATCTATCAGAGGCGGAGCTCCCATGGATATCTGCAGAGATCTTGCGCCTATGATTCTAGCCTTTTCAAATCGAGTGTGTTCCCTTGTCATATTTACTAATCCATCTACCCAAAACAAAGTTATATAATAAGCTTTTTGTTCGAATTAACCTTTTTTCCCTAATCTTATATACATCTTACGCTTTCGACCAGTTGTATGGTGCAAAAGGTGGTTGTTTTACTATCAGGAGGAATAGATTCTCCTGTTGCCGCACATCTCTTCGCTGAGGCAGGGGCCGAAGTCATATTATTAAATATAGACCATAGACCATTTACCGACGATAAGACAATAAAAAATGTCGACAACCTAGCCAAAAGATTGAAAGAAATTCATCCGGATATAGTTTTTTATCGAACAAAATTTGAAGACATTCATAGAGTAATAACAAAAAATACAGAACCTAGCTTTAGATGTATACTTTGTAGACGTATGATGTACAGAGCTGCAGAGAAGTTAGTAAAAGAGCTAGAAGCTTCTTCTATAGCCACCGGTGAGTCACTTGGACAAGTTGCCTCTCAAACCTTATCCAATCTAGCAACCGAGGATAAGGCCGTTACTGTTCCTATACATAGACCTTTGATCGGCTTAGATAAAAATGAGATTATAGATGTTGCTAAAGAGATAGGAACTTTTGAAATATCGATAAAACCTGCAGTTTGCTGTTTACTGACTCCCTCTGGACCTAGAATTAAAAGTTATGAAAAAGAAGTTCTACGAGAAGAAAGGAAATTAAAAATCGATAACTTGTTAGAGGGATTAGAATATTTTAAACCTTGATAATGAAATCATCTTCCGATGTATTCTGAATAAAGACTTTTTGCTTTGTTAACGTCCTCGGTGCCTTTTACTATCATTCTACCATCTTTAAATATATTCAACTCATAACCCTCAACGCTTAGTCTGACTAGTTGTTGTCCTATCTTTTTTGCAAAATCATACCTTTTCGTTAACTTATCCAAGTCAACTCTATCCTTATCAGATGGCTTTATTTGGACAGCATCTCGACCACATAATTCCACAGTTTCGTCCTCTTTTCCCTCAAGATATCTAAAATCTCTATTAACACAGCAGTCACAATCGTCCTTCTTTCTAACTTCAGTGAAGTCGAACTCATTGCGCCAGATATCGATCGTAAGAAGTTCTTTTCTATTTTCCTTACCTACTAAAAATTTTATAGCTTCTGTTGCTGCGATATTAGCGATAACTCTAGGAAGTGAAAAAAGGACACCCTCAGAGGCGCATGTACCCATATTTTCACTTTTAGGTTGTTCTGGTATGAGACATCTAAGACAGGGTGAACCTTCGTATGTCATATTCATCGTCATTCCATATGTGCCTAAAACTGCGGAGTAAATCCACGGGATATCATGTTTTATACATGCATCATTAATCAAATATCTAAGTTTCATGTTATCTGAAGCATCCATAACAATGTCAGAACCCTCAATTCGATCCACGATGTTCTTTGTATTGATATCCAAAACATGTGAATTTATTTTGATTTCAGAGTTTATTCTTTTCAATTTCTCTGCTGCGACTTCGGCTTTTGGCTTTCCGATATCATTTTCATCGAAAAGAGCCTGTCGCTGGAGGTTCGACAATTCTACAAAATCTCTATCGGCAATGACTATCTCACCAACTCCACATCGTGTAAGTCCTTCTGCCATCACGGTACCAAGGGCTCCCTGACCTAATATAGTCACCTTGCTTTCACTAATCTTTTTCTGACCTTCCTTTCCGATTTCTTTTAATACGGTATGTCTAGAGTATCTATGAGATAGATCGGTCATAGTTTATCTAACTGAATGATATTTAATATATTTTTGTTTCAAGAAGTTACTAGGAAAAATAATAAAGTATTGTAATTATATCTACTAATCAATGAAAAATAGCTCCAAGATAATCCTGTTATCAATCATCTCGATAACATTGTTCTCTCTATTGGTGAGAACGATCCCTTTATTTAGATATTCTATGTGGGGTATGGATTTTGGGGAATACGTTTATTATACTCAAAGATGGGTTAGCACCGGATCTTCATATCTCAGTATAGATGGTTGGGGTCAAGCTTATCCATATTTCCCTGGTATATTTATTTTAAGTGGATCTTTCGTTTTAACCACAGAAGTGTCAATATTAAGGAGCACACTTTTCATTCCTGTCATCATATCCTCATTTGTTCCCTTACTAGTATTTCTGATTTCGCATAGGATAACTAAATCCTGGAAACCTTCTCTTATCTCTTCCATTTTTCTAAGTGTTGCAGCCCCCTTTGTTTATAATTATTCTCAGCCAAAACCAGAGACATTGGGATTTTTTCTGATGGCAGTCCTATTAATTTTTTTCTTAACGATTTCCCAAAAAAGCAAAAAGGTTTATTTTTTGATAATTCCCACAGCAGCAGCTTTAGTAGTAACACATCATCTAACCACTTACTTTTCAATACTTTTTATCTTGGGAGGCATCTTTTTTTCAGAATTTGTGAAAAGAAAACCGGATGTAAATAATCTCTCTAAATTCTATTCTTATCTTTTACTCACCACCTTAGCAATCATATTTTGGATGTTATATGCCGATCCATTCCGACAAAATAGGATATATCAGGCATTAGGAACTCCATCATATTCTATAATCGCAGTACCTTATCTGGTTATAGTTTTGGCTTACCTGATGATAGGACTAAGAAGGAGATCTGACTATATATTACCTATAAACATACATAAGCAGAATTTGATATCTTTCTTAAAGTTTGCAGTCCCCTCATTTATAATCTGTATATCCATATTAATGTTCGTAGGTTTTCATAGAGTTCCCGGTAGAGATTTCAAACTAGGTTATCAAGTATTTCTCTATATACCTTTATTGTTCTTAGGTATCTTAGCAGTTGAATCTAGGAAGATTATAAAGGTATTCAGAGATGGTATACATGTAGTAGGTTGGTTTTTATTTGGCTCACTATCGATGATTTTAGGGATAATAACAGAGGATTCCTCCCTTTTACCCATGAGACAACTTTCATTTTTGATGCTTCCTCTTTCGATATTGCTGGGATTAGGTGTAATCCAGATATTCACTCTTTACAACCCATTCAGAAAGAAGAACAGAAATGTAATATTTGTCATTCTAATCACATTTCTTCTTTTATGGTCTGTTCCATTCACATATCCTGATCAAGAGAGTGTTAGTGGCTATCAGGAAGGCAGTGATTGGGACGATGTAGAGGCTGGTATTTGGACTAGGCATATCCAAGAAAAAATAGCAACTGACCATCGGATGAGTGCAGTTCTTTTTGGAGTAGGAAATGATAACCTCACATGGACTGAAGGCTATCATATCTATTTTTCATCAGATACTTCAGAAATTCGTGAAGAATTGACGACACTGAATATTAGTTACATGTTATGGGATCAAGATATGTTAAAAGGTGTTGCTACTTCTCCGGGAGTTACACCTCATAGATTCAATGCTCGTGCTTTAGATTATTACCGAACAAATTATTCAGTATATAAAACAGAAGAATGTGAAATGTATATTGTTTGAGAAAACATCGAAATATTTATTTCAAACAAAAAAGAATAACAATAATAAAAAGATAATCATGTCTGCCAAAAAAAAGATTTTAAAAGGATTGACAGTTGTTCCTCGTTTATTTAAAAACGAATTCCATAAAAATAGGAGTTCGGTTCCCTTCTTGATGTGTATTTCATTTTTGATATCTTTTGTAGGTGCTCGGCTATGGGTAATTTACCTAGGTGCTCATGAAACCACACCGCCTCCCACATCTATAGGTAGGAATGTTGTTTTAGGTGGTTATCATATCCATCATATAGCCTATGGCATCATCCTAATATCTTTAGCTGCATGGTTGTCTATAAATTATTGGAGTCGTAGTATCGTTAGAATCAGTTCTATATTATATGGATTGGGACTAGGTTTGATCGTTGATGAACTTGGATTTATAATAGGGGGTATCGATGCCTACAGAGCGGACAGAGAGGTGTTTTATCTCGCCGTACTGATCATCGCTATTTTATTAAGTGTCGTATACTTCCCTTCATTTTATAGTAGTTTAAAAAGAGATATCAAAAGATGGAAGCGAATATTTTTGGATAGAAAATAGGTCTATTTTTTGCCTAGTTTACATATCTCGATAAGTGGACATCCATTACAAACAGGCTCTTTTTTACAGTAATTTTTTCCCAGTTCTACTATCAAAGCATGATATTCTTTGTATAATTCTAAATCATATCTCAGATTAGATTCAAAAAACTGTTGTAATCTCCGATAATTTCCTTCATACCCTATAACCCTATTTATAATTCGTTTAGTATAGGAGTCGACTACGAATTTAGGTCTATCTGCAGCATATAATATTATACTATCAGCTGTTTCGGGACCTATCCCATTTATATTTAAAAGATACTC
>CAYNQI010000062.1:0-5195 GCA_964399335.1 uncultured Thermoplasmata archaeon
TTCCGTGTTCTGGATTTTTAGAAACACATCTTTTATAACTTTCTCCAGGTGGTATTACTAGTACCTTATCTGTTAATCTATCCATGGATGGATGTAACGGTTTTAAAGATATAAAGATTTTCAGACGATTTTGGACGTAGTTAAATTAGGTATACCTAAACTTTATTAACCATGAACTGAATTTGTATGATGATGAATGAAAATAAAGGCATTCAGCGGATGACTTGTGCCTTAGAAAAACGTCTTTACAAGTATCCCTCTTTGTTCAAACTTTATTCATTCCCTTATTCCGGTGTAGTTCAGAGAGAAATAGAGCTCGGAGGGATCACTTCAGATGATGTTGTTCTAAACGTTGGATGTGGTCCTTTACCCTTTACTGCAGTCCATATCGCGGAGATGTCAGGTGCTAAGGTATTTGCAGTAGATAATGATAAGAGAGCAGTAAAATTGGCTACTGAGTTAGTAAAGAAATTGGGTCTGTCTAATCTCATCGAAGTTCTACAGTGTGATGGTAAAGAACATATTCCCGTTGACTTTAACAAAGCTGTGATGGCTCTACATGTAGAACCTAAAATGGAGGTACTAAAAAATTTACTTACTCGATCAGACGTCGTTATGCGTAGCCCTAGAGGATCATTAAAAGAATCCTATGGTCTGCATTCCATGCACTTTACACCTTCAGCTAGCACAAAGCATTTGATGCCTACTTTTGACAGATCTTATCTGTTCACAGATGGATAAAATGAACAAAAAAATAATGATGTGGATTTTGGGAGTGATCCTCCTTATCGTACTCGCTATATGGACGGGGTTAGACGGCATGAGGGAAGTTTTTAAAGTCGTCGAACTTGATAAATTATTACTCTTTTTGATATCTTTATCTTTACTCCAGGTCCTAACACTATCTTTGACCACATATCAGTGGTACTATTTGATAAACAAATTTGAAAAACTCTCGTTTTTGAACGTTTTCTTGATATCTCTTACTGGAAATTTTGTTGAAAGTGTAACGCCTTCATCGAAACTCGGTGGTGAATCGGTTAAGATATATCTTTTCAAACAAAAAACTGATTTCTCTTATCAAAAATTGACGACTTTTTTACTAGCACATAAATATGTATTGTTAAGCCCTTTTCTGATCATCTGTTTGATTTCTTTAGTTGTTGCTTCATTGAGGTATAACGTACCTCAGGCCGTTTATGTTTCTTTTACAATTTTAACTGTATCAGTCGGTACATTGATAGCGGTCATATATCTTGGTCGAGATGATAATAGTAAAGCAAAATCTAGATATTTCGTGATACGTAAACTTTTAGAAGGCATCGACTTCATCAAAAAGTCAGCAGCGGAAGTAAACACTGTACTTTCAAAGACAGATCGAAATAAACTGTTCATGATATCTTTCTTGATCTGGGGACTTTATCCTGTCAAGATATACCTCACCGCTATGGTTTTGGGTTTAAGTTTATCGCTGCCATTAGCCATAATCGTTACTTACACTGCATATCTGGTGAGTATGCTTCCGATAACTCCTGGTGGATTGGGTACCTTCGAAGGTAGTATGACGGTCATATTGAGTTTGAACGGTTTTTTACTTGCTGAGGGTATGGCTATTGCACTTTTAGCACGATCTATAACCTACTGGTTCCCTCTATTTATCTCCGCTGGAGCTGCTATCTATCTGATCAAAAATAGAGATATAAAGATGCCTTCAAACATTTTTTCACGACTGAGATCTTTAACAACTTAATACTTAAAGAATAAGACCACCTATATGAGCTATCACCCCTCCGATGAACATCGAAAATATGATGGTAAAAGCCAAAACTCCTGCTGAGACTTTAGCACCATATTCCTTAGCTAGCACACCCAATACTGCTACACAGGGTACATAAAATAGAGCGATAACGGCACCTACGAATAGTTGAAGGTTAGAAAGCTCCATCTCTAATAGAGGCAGAACTGCAAGTTCCCTTCTGAATATCCCCAGTATCAGGGGAGTTGATGCTTCGCTAGGTAGTCCTAACCAGCCAGTGACCAGTGGTTCAAGAAATACACCAACATAAGCTAATACGCCAGTTTCGTATAAGATCGAGGCGGCACCGATGATATATACCATAGGTATAGCACCATTGGTGAGAAAGTGTTTGACCCGTATCCAAAGTTTCTTTCCAAACATCCTCCAATCCGGTAAAAGAAGATCAGGTACTTCTTGGATCATAGGTGTTTTTTTGACTTTGAAAATTTTACTTAAGAATAGACCAGACAGGAAGGCAGCTGTCAGAGAAAATAAAAAAAGAACCAGGACCAGAGTTACGGAACGTTCTGCAAGTAGTGCGATAAAAGCACCGGATTGAGCCACACATGGTACAGAAAGGCAGACCATAGTAGATACGATCATCCTTTTCTTTTTATCCTCCATAGTTCTGGTTGACAATATAGACGGGATGGCACACCCATAACCTAGTAAAAGAGGGATGATAGCAGCCCCAGAAAGTCCCATTTTATTTAGAATACCATCCAATAGGACCGCAAGTCTCGGCATATATCCACTGTCCTCAAGTATACTTAATGCAGTGTAAAAAGAGATGATATAAGGTAATACAAGACCTAGCGGCCACTCGATGGCTTTGATCAAGAATCCATATTCACCTACTAGTATATTTCTTAAAGTCCCTTCAGCAGTGAAATATTCTACTACACTCACGATCGGTGGAAATACGAAAAGTTCAAAAAGGGGCAAAAAGAAATATTGTCTCATAGCCAACCCTGCTCCCACCACTAAAAGAAACATAAAACCCAATATCAATATCGCTAATGGGATACCTGGAAAAGGCTTTATTAGAAGTTCCCCCCACCTCTCCCTTTTGCTTTTTTCTCTTTCAAATTTCTCTTTTTTCACTTTTTTTTCTAGTTTTTCAGCGATTTCCCATCCCGCTTCCACCTGTTTTTTACTCTTCTTGATATCTTCATCTATCAGATCGGTGATCAACTCTTTTAGTTTATTTACCCCCTTATCTTTTGTGGCGATAGTGGTTATCACTGGGATATCAAGTGTTTTAGATAGATAGTCCAAATCGAGCCTTTCTTCTATCAGGTCAACTCTATTTATCACAGCCACTGTCGGAAGATCGTATTCCAGTACTTGTAAAAGCAGGTACAGACTGCTCTCCAAATTCTTTGCATCCAGTACACACACGACACCCCCCGGTTCGTCTTTAAGCATATCAACCGCTATCTGTTCTGCCTGGTTTGATGCATCCAGTGTGTAGGTACCTGGTACATCGATGAGTTGATACTCTTTGTCATCTACAGAAGCTTTACCTTTCTTGTAATCGACAGTTGTACCCGGATAATTCGCCATACCAACATCTAATCCAGTTAATCGGTTGAATAGAACACTTTTTCCAACGTTAGGCGGCCCTATCAGAAGGATGTCCACTGAACCACCTCAAGCGACCTTTATATTTTCAGCGATCCCTCGGTCTATAGCCATCTTTCTTCCTTCGATGGAAACTAAAAGAGGTCCACCTAACGGCTGCCTGCTTTCGATCTTTACTTTTTTCCCTTCTCTTAACCCAAGAGCATTCAAACAGGATCGGTTTGGACACGATTTAACTATGGCCTCTTCTCCATCAGTTAAAGTCTTTAAAATGCGATGTGTTTTCATCTTAGTACACCTTTTTTTATCTGGACAAGAATGTTGGCATTCTTTTTCCTTTACAGCGATAACTGACTTTTTACCGACTTTATTTTTTACACAGCAGTGATCCTTTGTGTATCTTGAAACATCTACAGAAGGATAAAAATATTTTAAATGGTTCCTTGGAACTCTGTAAACGACCTTTCCACCTTTTTTGATCTCCTTAAATATTTTACAAAGCAAACTATCTTTAGGTTCAACATGGAATGGTATCCAAACTGCATCGTATTCGGAGTAATCGAAATCTCTCCCATCATCTATTACGAATTTGATGCCATCTGTGAATTCTTTCGAGTATCTGATGGCATCTGGATCTCGGTCCAATCCAGTAACATCGTATCCTTTTTCAGCTAGATGACAAACAGTCATAGGGAGCGGTCCGCATCCGACGACGATTATCTTGTCATCCTTTTCAAGATCAGCTAATTCTAGCTCATCCTCTACAATGTTTCTGTAAAACATTTTATGGTACATATCACCGAATCTTTTGAATCTACAGCCGATCTTCTCAAAAGTTTTAACTATCTTTTTATCAAATCTTTCACGATTTTTGTTATGGTGATCAAAAGAAACACTGGGTATCTCTTTGCTTTCCAAATCGGTGACCATGTTGTACCATGAGATAATGTATTCATTAATAAAGTTTTGGTGCGCCTAAACATATGAGTAATCGTCATTGAAATTACGAAAGGTTAAATACTTCTGAATGCACTTTATTGACATGGTAAAGATATTTTCGCCATGTGGGATAGTCTGCGACGACTGTGACTGGTTCAAGGGAGAGAAGGAACCCGAGTGTAAAGGTTGTACGGAAGTCGAAGGAAAACCGTTCTGGGGAGAGTGTGAAACATATTCTTGTGCTCAAGATAAAAAAGTTGATCACTGTGGAGAGTGCGGTGATTTTCCATGTAACGAGTTCATGGGCAGATATGATCCCGAGGAAGGCCCTTTGAACGCTGTTATCCGGGCTGGGATCTTAGCTTATAGGAAGCAGCATGGAGACGAAAAAGCTGCTGAGCTGGCAAAATCACACTAAAATAATATAACTCCTTCCAACTGCTTTATATATGGTAACTCCGATATGTTCCGTGATAAAGTGAATAGATGTAAACTTGAATTTTTGGAGTTGAAACTATGTGGGGTATGATATTTGACCTTCTGATTTTATTATTTGTGACTTTTTACATCAGCAATGATGTTCGGAAACGAGAGTTCGATAACAGAATATTCTTGATGTGGATGGTAGGTATCATAATCGGATATATTTTTTTAACTGTATGGGGTGTCTTTATGATATTGATCATATATTTCGTTTGGACAGTAATTATTTCTAGAAAGTTAGATAGCTTAAAACCAGAAGTCAAAACAGAAAAGGAATAAAAATAAAGGAAAGGGTTTTAGTGGGATCAAAATTCATCAAATTCTTCGTCTTCTTCCTCGAAGAGTTCTTCCTCCTCTTCTAGGTCATCATCTAAGTCTTCTTCTTCAAATT
>CAYNQI010000063.1:0-5024 GCA_964399335.1 uncultured Thermoplasmata archaeon
AAATCAACGGATATCAGGTACAGGGACTCTTTGGTTGAAAAGGAGATCATCACCAGCGAGGGAACCCAAATCCAGATGGAGATACCAAGACTTGTTACATATATCATAGTCACCGGAAAAAGTGATACGATCCAAAGAGCTAGTGAAGGAATAGGTGGGACCGGTGGCTACGAGATCACAGAAAAAGCCTTCGATAAAACCAACGTAGTCCTAGATAGATTGGAAACATTGTTAGAAGCTTCGACTCCTCCCAGCGGTAAGATGCCGTTGATCATGGACCCACATCTAGCCGGTGTTTTCTCACACGAAGCCTTCGGACATGCGGCCGAAGGAGATCTAGTTGCAAGCGACAACAGCTGCTTGAAAGGGAAATTAGGAGAAAAGGTGGCTTCGGAGATAGTCACGATAAAAGATGATCCTACCATGGAGGGTTACGGGAGTTTCCCTTATGATGATGAAGGTACCAAGACCATAAACAGAGTTTTGGTGAAGGAGGGAACACTCAACGATTTCATATTAGATAGAGAGAACGCCTGGAAATTAGATCTAGAACCCAACGGCGGTGCTCGAGCCGAGGATTTCAGGGTCAAACCACTCGTTAGGATGAGCAACACCATCATGGAGCCCGGGGACATGAAGTTCGAAGAACTGCTGGAAGAGATCGAAGGAAGAGGTGTGTATGCCAAGGCATCAAGTGGAGGGCAGGTCAGTCCTGCACAGGGAACTTTCCAGTTCAACGCCCAGGAATCTTATCTCATAGAAGATGGGGAGATAATCAAACCTTTAAGAGATGTGAGTTTCAATGGATTCACGCTGGAAACCCTCCAGAATATAACAGGGATCACAGATAAACTTGAAACAGGTATAGGTCACTGCGGGAAAGGTCAAACAGCACCTGTTTCAGATGGTGCCGGTCACGTTCTCGTTTCTGAAGTTATGGTAGGTGGTAGAGAATGAATGAAAAATTGGTCGAAAGCGCGAAGGAGATCATAGAACAATTGAACAAGAAAGGGTTGGATGGTGATGTTTTCGGAGTCAACTGCCGCAACGTGGAATACGGGATCAAAAAAGGCGAACTTACCGACAGTTCAGAGTATGATGATGTAGGACTAGGTATCCGAGTTTTGAAAGATGGTAAACTCGGTTTCGGTTTCTGTACACCTGGATATGAAGAAAAAGGTGTGAAACAAGCTGTTGAGTTCTCAAAAGTTTCACAAAAGATAGATTTAGAGTTCCCAGAGGAAGAGCAAGTTAAAAAGATAAAGACATTTGACGGTAAAATCGAAGATGTCATATCAAAAGGTAAAGGTGCTGATTTCACCCAAGAGCTAATCGACGGATGTGTATCCTATGGTGAGGATATCATACCTACAATGGGTGGTGTTGAGATCTATGTCGGTGATGAGATCGTAGCCAACACCAACGGAGTATTCTTGGAAAAGAGTAGAACGGCTATGCTCGGCAGTGTTATGGCCACTATACCCGGTGAAAAAACATCCATAACAGCCAGTGAAAAAGAGGTATCTAGAAAGTGCGATATCGATTTTAAGAGCGTCGGGGAAAGGAGTGCCGAGAAGGTAGATTCTATGAGGGATCAGGTAACATTACCCGATGGTGACATCCCGGTGATGCTTGAATCCCGTTCTTTGAATCAACTACTTGGTTTCGGTCTTATCCCATCATTCAACGGAGAAAACGTACGCAAGGGGAAATCCGTGTATACTGATAAATTGGGTGACGAGGTAGCGCATTCCCACCTAAATTTGAAGGACGACCCAACGCAGGATTGGGGCATAGGTTCGTCCCCTTTCGATGATGAAGGTGTTGTGAGCCGACCCTTAGAATTCATCTCAGATGGGATACTCAAGGGGTTCATGTACGATCTAAAAGAAGCGCACAAGAGCGAAACTGAAAGCACGGGAAATGCTCTCAGAGCCAACTTCAAGTCTCCACCAGATATATCAGAAAGAAATCTAGTTCTTAGAGGAAAAGATACCCCCCGGGATGAACTTATACCCGAAGGTGGGATATTAGTAGATGATATAATGGGGGCTCATACGGCCAATCCCTCTAGCGGTGATTTCAGCATAGTTGCTACCCCGGTTTGGTTGATAGAAGATGGCGAGAAGAAAGGGAGGATCGAGGGTGTCATGCTCTCGGGTAATCTCCCCGAGCTTTTGAAGACCATACAGCTAGCAGATGATTATAAGAAAACTTACATGAGTCTTGGTGGTAGGAGTCTAAAATTAGATACTCCATCTGCAAGGATCGACGACGTAGTGGTTTCAGGTAAATGATCAACCTCTGAAAAGACCGATGGCGATACGTTCTAACTTCGAATATTCGCCTTTTTGGTTAACATCATAGATGAAACCACGGTGCCAACGGTCGTAATACAGGTAAGATGTTAAAGTGATGGTTGGATAAGTGAAAGAGAAGTAAACTACTAGGTTCAATAAAGCCTCTTCCATGGTCCCGGAAACAGTATAGAGGGTTAGTAAAAAAAGTCCCAGTGCCAAGATACCACCTATCGATTTGAGTCTAAGAGTAACTTCCCTTCCTAGAGATATGATCTCTTTGTTACTTTTATCCACATAGTACAACTTGCTGTCATGTAGTATACGTATCGGTATCAAGAAAGCTACTATGACCGGACAGAATATCAGTACTACGAACACATAGGGATTGTTAACGGTCCCTACATCTCTAAGGATGTAACCTACAACCGTGAACGCTATGATCGTTGGAAATATAGATTCGGACAGAGATTTATGAAAAACATCCCAGAAATTCTCAGTGCTGTACGTTTTGTTCCTAACTATTATGATCTCCCTTTCAGCACCGAAAAAGCCGATGAATTTTTTATAGAGCTTGATATAAACACTGGTAAAAAAAGGAGTAAGAGCACCTGCAAAAAGCCATGCACCACTTCCAAGAAGTAAACTGAAAAGAATTATTATGTAAAGTTCAGGAACCATCGTCATTATAAGGAGTGGAACAGCGAATAATCCAACTAATAGTACGAAAACAATCCTTTTCTTAAGGCTCCATCCCTTTACGAACATCTTTCAACACTCCTGTCTGACATTTTGATTATACTAAATAGGTGTGAAATCCAATATAAAAAGTTCGCAGGTTTTTGAGGTAAATTGAAAGAATCAATTCATAGGACCTTTTCTTCTATCTGGATTATATAGAAACTCCCTTCATTATCGATGGTCAAGTAATATTCGCCAGGAGTGATATCTGTATCACCCGCTAAGTAATATCGTCTACTCCTTGAGGCCGTCCTCCTTTTTAATTCAGCTTCTCCTTTTAATTCATCAGTATTTGAATCATAGATATGTATCGTCAAATCTGGATTATCGGAGAAAGGGGAATATTGTGTCAACTTTAACTCCGCAGTTTCTGATACAGTAAACCCTTCGGTTGTTAATACCCCGGAATGTCCTTCAACTTCCAAGTAAATATCTCTACTGAAGTGCCCATATGCGTACCTTGCTGCGAAAAATATTATGACTATAACTATCACGGAGGTGACGATACCACTTTTTGTTTTATAAAATGGGGTGGGCTTGCTCGTATCGTTAGGGGTTTTCCCAGTTCTACATTGATAACAACTGAAATCTTTTTTCTTCTTAATAGATCTTCCATCAGGGTAATTATAATTTGAACTACCACTTCCCCCAGAGTATTTCTTATATTGTTCTGTATCGTGATTAGAACATATCTCTTTCTTACATATCTTACAAGTTAAATATTCTCCAAGGAACGATTTTTTCCCGCAGATATCACATTTTTCGAATAGCTTTATTTTCCCACCAATTTTCAATATAAAACGTGAGATAAATAGATTTTGAATAAAAATCGAGTAGTTAATTTTCGAAAGACCGCCATAAAAAAAATTTTATATTGTGTTCAACATCATAAAACGAGGATATGTACAAAGGTTTAGCCATAATATTCGGATTTTATTTTTTGGGCGAGATCACATCTATGTTGTTTGAATTAAGTGTTCCAGGGAACGTTTTGGGTATGATATTTTTAACACTCGCTCTTTTAGGTGGAGCGATAAATATAGAGGATGTTGAGAAGGAGGCAGAATTTTTTGTTGATAATATCAGCATAATGTTCATCCCACCTGGAGTCGGTGTGATGCTATATTTCAGCTTGATGAAAACAGAGATCGTTCCTATAATAGCAGCACTCGTCTTCAGTTTTGTGATCACTCTTCTATTCACGGCTAAATTAGTAGAGGTGTTGAGATGAGTGTATTCGGTATATTTTTGACCATCCTAGTGTTTTTTATCTTTAAACGATTGTATTCAATCAAAGAAAAATTTTATCTCAATCCGGTTCTGCTTTCGATAATAACGATAATCGTAGTTTTATATACTGCCGGCATAGATTATGAAAGGTACATGGAAAGTGCCCGGATATTGAGCTTTTTATTAGGTCCGGCAGTGGTCAGCTTAGCCATACCGCTTTACAAGAAAAAAGAGGTCGTGAAGGACTATTCCGGTCCCATCGGAACAGGGGTGGTTCTTGGTGGCCTAGTTGCGATATTGAGTGCCTTTTTGATAGCATATCTATTTGGTGGGAGTGAAGAATTACTGCTGAGTATCTCCCGTGACCTCCTCCCGAACGCCTGAAGGCGTTGGGCTTCCAGTTCATTTACCAGGGGAACGTTCCATTACTGGAGACGCCTGCACCTTCGGTGTGCAAGGAAGCTTCGTAGGAATGATAACATTCCGTCTCTCCTTCGAAAGACCAAGTCTTTCTGCGGATTACGAGGTTCAGCACTCAAGGGCTGTCGTCCACGCAGTCACGGACTGCAACAGGCACGGCCTGAAAGGACATACGCCCGATCATCTGCTGTTCTGTCATCTGCCCTCTCGAACAGATAACATACCTTTCGGGAGAGTTGGGTCAACTTCACACCCTGTCTTTTCAGGGCCAACTCCCGCCTGCTCTTGACCTGTTTTACCAGCGAAGCAGGACTTGACTTTCGGGCAGGATATACC
>CAYNQI010000064.1:0-5016 GCA_964399335.1 uncultured Thermoplasmata archaeon
TCCGACGACCATTCCTACGTTCTCTCCGAAGAACGCTCCTGCTATCGCTCCAATACAGAGAGCTGCGCCTGCCGCTGCTATACCTGCTCCAACCCAACCTCCAACTACAAATCCTATGAGTAGCATTACTAAACCAATAAAACACAGTTCTCCAACGACTTTCCAAACAGCTTTGTACTTCATCCTATCTTTCTCCTAGAATGGTTTCTGGTAATCCTCATAGATGACCTCTTTCCTAAGCTTATTAAGTTTATTTCTGAGATCATATTTTTTGTTATCTACACTCTCCTTAGCGGCTTTGAAGGAGTCATTATCGATTTCTCCCTCAGCTAATCTTTTCGAAAGTTTGTCCATCCTGTCATCCAATTCTTTAAGATCATCAAGAATGTCTTGGTATTCCTGGTAGTTTTCCTTTAATTCATTTAATAGCTCATTCGCTCTTTCGAAATCACCGTCTTCAAGGGCTGACTCTATGGCCCTAACATCAATCATCTTCTCTTCTTCCTTGAGCATGGTTATCTTTTCTTTTACCTCTTTGAAATTTCTTGATTCTTTTCTCTCATTTTCTTTGTTATAATCATCTTCAAGGGATGCCAATTCTTCACCGCATTCAGGACATTCATTGGAATGGATAGGTATGACTGCACCACATGTTGGACAGATGCCAGTTTCTGTTTCATTTCTTCCATCTGATTTTATTTCTTTTTTAGCTCTTAAGACTCCTCCTATGATAATAAACAATCCAATAAACATCCCCACCCAAAAAAATTCATAAGAGATGATACCAAATAACAAGCCCAAAATCATAAATCCCCAAAGGATACCGATCACTAATGGTACTACTGATATCCCCCCTTTCTTATTTTCATTTTTATCTAACATCTTCATACACTTCTATTATACCCTTCCAAACGTCTTTTTAATGCCTATTTTATCTTTCCTCTACCCTGTATTGAACTCGTTATTTTTAATACTTATGTCAAATCTAATCAAATAATACCTAGATTTTTAAGAAAACCTCCAGCAATCCAAAACATACTGTTCTTTGTAACCCAGATGATCAAACCTACCTAGAAACCTAATTTAGATCATATCGTTACAATAAAACCTGTCAGATCATTCTGATAATATCTTGACCATCTGCAGTTCTATTTTTATTGTACCAATCTACTTTGCTAGTCGTGTAACTCCGAGGGGGTGCGAACATATCTTACTTTTCTCAGGTTGGGAACAGTTTGATATAGTCCGAAATCCGCTGTTTAACAGGTTTAGAGGGTCAACGAGCTTGTCTTCTGCCTGCGATACGATCGGCGATAAAATGGTTATACTATGTAAGATTTCAATACTGATACATTATTTATGACACTATTGTATATCTCAAAATGGTTTCTGGTAGTCTTCGTAGATTACTTCTTTGCGAAGCCTGTTTAATTCTTCCTCAAGGTCTGACTTTCTCCATCTTATACTTTTACTAGCATCGTTGTAAGTTTGTCTATCGATCTCACCGTCAGCTAATTTCACAGCTAGTCTGCTTTTTCTGTTATCTAGGGACTCTATATCATCTATAGTACTCTTGTATTCATCATACTTTTGTTTAAGTTCAAACAATAATTTATTTGCTTTCTCTATATCGTCTTTTTCAAGTGCTTTTTTAATTTTTTTAGTATCTATCATCCTCTCCCTTTTTTTGAGGGTTGAAATCTCATTTTGAATTTCGTTAAATGTGAAGTTATTTTGAAAATTAGATTTTTTTGAGGAGGCGGGAGGTTGAAGCCTATCTAGTGAAAATATGTTCTCTTCAGGGGGATATGGTTTAGGACTATCGTATGAGTTGATAATCCGTTCTACATCAGCCATACATTCGCTCATATGAGTCTGAAGTTTACTCTTCATTCCGAATCTGCTTCCAAATCCCAGATCATCTTGGATTTCAATTCTCAAGAAATCTATACCGCTTCTTCTGACCACCTTTTCAATCACATATTTAATCGGTAATGTATCTTTTGAAACAAATTTACCTCCCAAAACCCTAGTTTTAATAGATGATCCTGATGCAGCAGTGATCGATGTCGGTGTCTTTCTGGTGATCTTCATTTCTTTTCTCAGGAAATAGTTTTCTAGGTTATTCAATATCTCTTGAACATCCCCTTTGATCTGGATCTCTTTTACTAATGGGTCAAGATCTCCCATAAAATGGAATTCTATCTTAGCTATATAATTCTTATGAGTACCTAAATTTGTGATCGGTCAAGTTATCCATACCTATAATAGTCAATCCTTAAACAATAATATCTAAGATCCGACCACTCCTTGATGGACCGATAAGATCAAAATGGCTTTTCATAATCTTCTCGTATCACTTCTTGTCTTAGTTCGGTTAACCTCTCTTCCAAATACGCTTTTTTTTGTTCAACACTCCTAGCTGCATCATCATAAATTTCTTTATCGATCTCACCATCAGCTAATTGTTCAGCCAATGAACTTTTCCTATCCTCAAGAGTTTCGAGTTCTTCTATAGCCTTTTTGTATTTATCATAGTTCTCTTTCAACATCTTTAATAGATTTTGCGCTTCCTCCAAATCACCTTCATCTAAAGCTGTCTCGATGTTTCTAGTTTCAATCCTCATCTCAGCTTTTTTCATCCGCGAAACTTCGTTTTTTATCTCTTCAAGGGAAGTAAAAGATTCGTGTTCATCCTTAACCGTTTCTCTTTCAAGGGTTTTATTTTTAGCACTTTCTTTTTTTTCTTCTCGTTCAAACTCACTGAGATCAGTTCCCATAGAAGTCCAAATTATCGAAGCAACTATAATTCCGATGAACACTATCAGAAACTCTCCTGTAAAGATAGAGTAAAAAAAGGCTATACAGATTATCAAAGCCGATATCATCACTGTGGGCCATTTATTTTTTTCATAACTTTTAAAGGAGTCGGTGTTTTCTTTTGCTATCCAGAACACCGCTGAAGCTATGATTCCAAAAAACATTATCATAAATTGTCCAGTGAAAATGGATAAAAAAATACCGAGGCCAACTATCAAAGCGGCTATTATCAATGTGAACTTGCTGCTTTTCTCGTCACTACTTTTAGAGTCAGCATTTTCTTTAGCTATCCAGAACACCGCTGAAGCTATGATTCCAAAAAACATTATCATAAATTGTCCAGTGAAAATGGATAAAAAAATACCGAGGCCAGCGATCAAAGCGGCTATTATCAATGTGAACTTGCTGCTTTTCTCGTCACTACTTTTAAAGTTAGTGTTTTCTTTAGCTATCCAGAACACCGCCGTAGGCAAAATACCAAAAAACATTATCAAGAAATTATAGGTTAAAACAGAGAACAAAATCGCTAAACCAAATATCAAAGCGGCTACTTTAAACGTAGTTTCGCTGCTTTTCTCGTCACTACTTTTAGAACCAGTATTTTCTTTAGCTATCCAAAACACCGCTGCAGCCAAAATACTAAAAAACATTATCATAAAATTATAAGTAAAAACGGTTAAAAATACCCCGATACCAACTATCAAAGCGGCTATCCCCAAAGCCACTATACTTTCTTTCTGATCTTTATTTCCATCTTTTTCGACAATCTTCGGTTTTCTAAGATTTGTCATCAAAAAGTAATCAAGATAAAATTAATAAAGATTTTCATTTAAAAGAGGTATGCAGTCAAAATAACATGTCGATTTCTACAATATCTCATTTTAGCGTCCTAATGTGATACCGTATGAATTCAACAAATACAAGAGTTAGCATTAGCTGTTCGTAATAATTCCAGTTAGATGAGGTCATATAGGCTAACCAATTTTTTGATCGTGAAGGATCAGAATGGCTTCTGGTAGTCCTCGTAGATGACTTCTTTGCGTAGTTTACTCAGCTTCTCCTCCAAGTTAGCCTTCTTGTGCTCTATGTCATCACGTGCACTTTTGAAAACATCTCTATCGATTTTTTCATCGGCTAATTGTTCAGCCAAAAGACTTTTTCTGTTATCTAGGGATTCAAGTTCCTTTATAGTTTCAGTGTATTTAGTATATTTTTCTATCAGTGTCTTGAGTTCTTCTTCAGCCTTTTTGAGGTTATTCTCTTCTAAAGAATTTTCAATACTCTTTGTATCTATCATACTTTCTTTATCTTTGAGTTTCGAGATTTCTTTTTCTATACTTTTTATTTTTTGAATTTTCTCTTTTCGGTTTCCGATCAAAGAATGTGCTTTATCTAGTTCGTTATTTTTAATGGCACTTTCTATATCCTTAGTTTTTATGAATTTGGAAGACTCTTTTAATGATCCCAATTCTTTATCTAACTTAGATCTTCTTTCAGCAAAAGTTGGTTCATCTTGTTTGTTTTCACTAGATTTCTGTCCTACTTTATCTTCTTCTAGATGAGTTCTTTTCGAGAAGTTTTCCTCTATATGGGTATCTTCCTCTTTGAACTTCTTTTTGAAAATAAATGCTATTATTATGATTATCAGGACAACTAGTCCTAAACCTGCTAACATAACCGTGCTTATTTCTTCATCGTCTTCAACCCCGACATCACCGATCTCATCGATTTGATATTCGGGTGAAGAACTACCAGTGAACGTAAAAGTCTTTATTTCCTCTAGGTCATCATGGTCGATGGTTACTGTAAAATTGATGTCATCGGGATGTTCCGTAGATTCGATTGTGAATGTATATATACCATCTGTTCCAGAAGTTTGTGTAAGTTCAGGATTCCATGATAAAGTTACCGTGGCATCATCGACATAGTTTCCATCAACATCTGTGATAGGTCCAACTGTAATATCGTATGTTTCTACATATTCTTGGAAATTAGCGGTTATCTCTTTATCTTCGTCCATAGTGAGTGTTATCTCTTCACCTTCTTCGTCAGTTCCCTGCCATCCTGTTAATTCCCAACCATCTGCTGGGTTAGCTGTCAATGTTACTGTTGTTCCTTCTTCGTATTCTACTTGATCTGGCTCGATATCAACTTCTCCTTCACCTTCAACAATTATCGTTAGTTCATAGGTTTCTA
>CAYNQI010000065.1:0-4953 GCA_964399335.1 uncultured Thermoplasmata archaeon
GGATGTAACAGTTTCTTAGGTTTTTTTATGTCAACGATCGAGTCGAAAACTAGAACAGGGATTGGACTGTGTTCAAGCACATGCAGACACGTATCCCCTATCTCATAGGTCTGGGTCCCGGATTTAGATTGAGTTCCCATAACGATAAGTTCTATGTTTTTTTCTTTAGCATAACGTATGATTTCTTTACTTGGAGTCCCCTTTCTGATGATCTTATTTATTTTATGGATACCCATCTCATGGAGGATATCTACCCCATCTTGGATGGCCATTTTAGAAGATTTCTTTAGATCTTTCATAAGGATGTTTGTTATGGGGATATTTTTATCGCTTGTATTGATAACGTTCAATATGTGGTATTTTGCATCTGGAAAAGCATTAGCTGTGTATTTCATTGCATTTTTCATGAGTTGAGAGTCATCGGTTGCTATCAAGATAGCTTCAAACATATTGAATCATAAATTTATAGGTATTATATAAACTATTATCACTAAAATCTTTGAAATAAACTATGATGCGATTTTACTTCAAAAAATGGGAAAAAAGTTATTAAAGTTCTATAAGATTTTGTTACATGAATGCAGATGAACTCGAAAAGGATATCAAGGATTTTTTGATCACTAGTATGTTGGATGAACTTTCAAAACCAGCTGTTTTAGAAGCAAAGGATTCAACGATCAAAGATATAAACGGAAAAGAATATCTTGACTGTTTTTCGGGAATATCAGTAATGAATCTAGGACATTCTAACCAAAAAGTTAACGAAAAGGCTATTGAACAGATAAAAAAATATGTGCATGTTTGTACTTACAAATATCAGGTTCCGATAGCTGTAGAATTGGCTAAAAAACTTGCAGATTTAACTCCGGGAGATCTTCAGAAGACTTTTTTTGGTAATAGCGGAGCAGAAGCTATAGAGACAGCGGTAAAACTATCTAGAAAATCCACAGGTAAACATGAATTGATCGCATTGATGTGTTCTTTTCACGGGAGAACCCTTGGGACATTGAGTCTTACTGGGCAGGCAGCCCGGAGGAGATATGATATGGGACCTTACCTATCCAGTGTTTCTTTTAGTCCAGCCCCCTACTGTTACCGCTGTCCTTTTGATAAAGAATATCCTGGTTGTGACATAAGCTGTGCAAGATTTTTGGAGCATGTTATCGATTATTCTTCTAGCGGTGATGTAGCTGCATTCATCGCAGAACCAATACTAGGAGAGGGGGGTATCATTGTTCCTCCACCTGAATATTTCGAAATAGTTGGCGAGATTTTAAATGAAGGAGATATCAAGTTCATAGCCGATGAAGTCCAAAGCGGGTTCTGTAGAACGGGTAAATTTTTTGGTATAGAACACTACGATATAGAACCAGAATTGATGACTATGGCAAAAGGTATCGCCAACGGATATCCTATAAGTGCATGCACAGTGACAGAAGAAATAGGTGATTCCTTCGAACCTGGTGATCATCTATCCACCTTTGGAGGAAATCCTGTCAGTGCTGCAGCATCTATAGCGACCATCGATGAATTACTTGAAAGAGATCTAGCTAAAAAAGCAAAAGAAAAAGGTGAGTTCTTAAAGAATAGACTAAACGAGATGAAAGAGAAATACGAAATCATCGGAGATGTTAGGGGGAAGGGACTGATGATTGGCATCGAACTGGTCAAAAACAAAGAAAAACGACCTGCTGTGAAAGAAGCTAAAAAAGTAAAAAGATCCTTAAAAGACAATAATGTGCTTATTGGACAAGGTGGTGTAAGTGGATCGGTACTTCGTTTACAACCTCCATTGATTATAACAAAAGAGGAATTAGAATCTTTGTTGTTAAAAATGGAGAATTGTTTCAATGAACTGTAGGTGGTAAGATGACTGAAAGGTTAAAGAATTATATCGGAGGAAAATGGAAAGAGTCTAAAAGCGAAGAGTTCAAAGAAGTAAATAATCCAGCAACGGATAAAGTGATAGCTGAAGTACCTCTCTCAACGGAGAATGAAGTCGACGAGGCTGTAAATGTGGCTAAAAAAGCCTTCGAAAAGTGGAGAAATACTTCGGTTACGAGAAGGACAGAACCGCTATTCAAATTGGTACAAGTACTAAAAGATAATAAAGAAAATGTGGCTCGAATACTGACAAAAGAACATGGAAAAACTTACGGTTCAGCACTTGGTGAAATGGATAGGACTATACAAATGGTGGAAGGTGCTTGTGCTACTTTGGAATCCAATAAAGGTGAGTTCACTGAGAATATCTCTAAAGATATCGATGAGTATTCTGTAAGAAGACCACTTGGTGTCTTTGCACATATCGCACCGTTCAACTTTCCAGCCATGGTGCCTTGGTGGTATGCTCCGTGGGCTATAGCAGTTGGAGACACTTTTATCCTTAAAGCGAGTGAACAATGTCCCATGACACAGCAGAAGATTTTTGAATTGATTGATGATGAACTCGATCTACCTAGAGGTGTTATCAATCTTATCAATGGGGGGAAAGATGTTGGGGAGATGTTGATCTCTAATCCGGACATCGAAGGTATCACATTCGTAGGATCAACCAATGTCGGTAAGAAGATCTATTCTGAAGCTGCAAAAAATGGAAAGAGAGTACAATGTCAAACCGGTGCGAACAACTTCTTAGTGGTCATGCCGGATGCGAACCTTGAAAAGATAATGCCCAACATGATGAACTCCTGTTTTGGAAATGCAGGTCAGAGGTGTCTAGCCGGTTCTATCGTTTTAGGAGTCGGGGATATATATGAGACTTTGGAGAAGACATTCATACGATATGCCAAAGATCAAAAAATAGGATATGGATTAGATGAGCAAATGGACATGGGGCCAGTAGTTTCTAAAAAATCGTTGAAGAAGTTGCATAGTGATATCGAGACAGGGATTAAAGAAGGTGGAAAATTACTCTTGGATGGTAGGAACGTAAAAGTAGAAGATCATCCTGATGGTTATTTCCTTGGCCCTACCGTTTTTAATGCAAAAAAGGGTATGAAGATCTTTGACGAGGAGATATTCGGCCCAGTTGTCTGCATGGATAAAGTCGATACACTAGAGGATGTAATTACTATGATAAACGATGACCGTTACGGCAACGCTGCAACGATATACACTGAAAAAGGTGGAGCCGCTAGAGAGTTCCGAAATAAAATAAATATAGGAAACGTAGGTGTGAATATCGGAGTAGTTGCTCCCATGGCATATTATCCCTTTGGAGGTATGAAAGATTCTTTCTTCGGAGATCTACATGGACAGAGTAAAGATATCGTCAACTTCTTTGCAGATAGGCAGATAGTAATAAGACGTTGGATGGAAAAATAAAAGATAAAGGAGTTTATTAGTGATTGGTTTCAGTCTAAGTCCTTCCAGGGTATCTGTATCTCTTTAATGTCAGTGAACGCTCTTACGCTCCATTTTCCTCCTGTAGATCCAATACCGCTGTTCTTGACTCCGGCCCATGGGTGGTTTATGTCCCAGGTTAGTACAGGTCCGTTTATTATCACGTTACCTGCTTCTAGCTTGTCCGAAAAATATATCGCATTCGATAGGCTAGACGTATGAACTGCGGAACTCAAACCGTAATCCTGATCGTTAGCTATCTCTATGGCTTCCTCTCTTGTAGAGAAAGTCATTATCGGTGCTACTGGACCGAACGTCTCTTCTTTATGTAGGAGCATATTCCTAGTTACGTTATCTATCACTCCGGGCTTGTAATATAGATCGGTAGGAAAACCTTCTGCTCTTTCACAACCCAACAGTATATCTGCTCCCTTTTCTCTGGCATCTTCGACATGTTTCTCTACTTTTTTGAGGGTGTCCTCGTTGTTCATAGCTCCGATATTCGTTTCTTCATTCAAAGGATCTCCCAATTTGACGTTTTTCGTTTTTTCTACGACTAAATCAACGAATTCATCGTGTACATCTTCATGTACTAATATCCGTTCGTTAGCACAGCAGACCTGACCAGCATTTCCACAGCAACCGAATACCGTATCTTCTGCTGCTTTTTCTAGATCTGCATCATCCATCACTATAAGCGGGTCGTTTCCACCGAGTTCTAGAGTTATCTTTTTTAGTCCTCCTGCCTCGACAATCTTTTTCCCTGTACCTACCTCTCCCACTAAACATATACCATCTACCATGTCGTTAGCCGCAATCTCGTTACCGACTACTGAACCAGGGCCTGTAACTATGTTTATCATACCTGAAGGAAGGTCACTCTCTTCTAGTGCCTCTGCCATAGCTTCAACGAACCTGATCCCTCCAAGAGGGGTATTACTTGCAGGTTTATAGACTACGGCGTTTCCACACATTATAGCATGTGGGATAAATTCTGCCGGCATCACCATAGGATAATTCCATGGTGTGATTATTCCAACTACACCTAGGGGTATTCTTTGGACCATGTATTTCCTGTCTGGTTGGAGATAACCATTGATTACTTCGTTTTCTATATGCTTGACGTCTTCTATAGCAAGTTTTATGTTGTCTTCGACTTCTTCAACCTCTTCTCTTGCTTCTTTTATGGGCTTACCGTTCTCCATAGATAGTTCTTTAGCATAATCCTTCAGTTTTGGTTTTAAGATATCTATCACTTTATTCCAGTATTTCTCTTTCTCTAGGATCGACACTTCTTTCAATTCTTTTTGTGCTTTTTTGGCGGCTTCTATCGCTCTTTTAACATCTTTCCTAGTTCCTTTTGGAACTTTGGCTATTACTTCTCCAGTCGCCGGACTGATATTATCAAAAGTTTCACCACTTTCAGAATCTACCCACTCACCATCTATAAACATCTTCACCTTTTCTACCATATATTCCACCATTTGTAATACTATGATGTATCATTTTACATATCAATTTTTCCATTATAACTCAAACTTATTTTTATTTAATAAATCTCACCAACATTTATTAAAAAGGTTTCCTTAGGTAATTTTAAGGTGTCAA
>CAYNQI010000066.1:0-4894 GCA_964399335.1 uncultured Thermoplasmata archaeon
TGTATTTAAAAATTTCCATTCCTTTTTTGAATATGACTTCTTTCTTTTCAGAGATCGTGATTTTTCATCTCTTCGATCTAATTTCAAAGATCTCCAAAAAAATATTATGAATTTAGATAGAGATGTGGATGTTTTGACTCCTCAGGGTTTAAAAGGTATACGAATCCCAGAAGTCAGTAAAGAGATATCAAGGAGCGTAATTTATGTCTGAGAGAGGGGACAGGGAATCTCTAGAAGATATATTGGAAGCGATCAAGAGGATCGAGATGTTTACAAAAGGTATGGGATCGCAGAAGGTCTTTGGCGACTTAGAGTCGGGAAATACCGAGTGTATCACCATCAAGAAGAAGGTAAGACATATGTCCTTGGGGTCGTTCACCAGAGAAATTCATATAGGGAAAATATTGTTCAGGCACTTCAAGAGTTCGTATGAATCTTCAGAGATAGTCAAAGTCTTCCATACTTTTTGTGAGCTTGCTCGGATGTTAGGATATCGAAAACGTACACCCTTTTTTCTTCTTTATCTATCCGGTAAAAAGCTCGATGATCACCGATCCTCAGACGGTATGCAACATCATCAGTACCTTTGATCAACTTTTTTTCATCTTTTCCTCCCCCGGGGTATGGTTTCTTCAGTTTTTTCAATTCCATCTTGATCTGGTTTTCCCTATCGACGGGTATACCTTTAAAGAGGCCCGGTAAGACTAGAACTTCAAAGTTCATCTATGTTCACGAAATCCTCTTTCCTTTCTTCGACCACTTTCCGGCTGTACTCCACTAAGCGGTTACGATTGTGTTCTTTTATCAGTGATTCGATCACGCTGTTGTAATCATCGCCCATATCCCCCAGCTTCTTGAGTTCCTCTCTTACTTCCTTTTTTACCTGGATGGTTGTAGTAGACATTGTAGTATTATATAGTGGTTAAGTTTACTTATACTTTACTATAGTCAAGCATAAATCACGTCATGAAAAATGGAGTAAACTAAGTCAAGAAGCAAATTAAAAGGTCCTATAATTTTGTTCGAATCCGTTCCAAGTGAAATTGATTTCACAGTTACACGTCATACATAGGATCGTTTACAGATATATCATACCGAGACTTTTTCTTTCAGTTCTTCGATCTGCTTTTTAACTTCAGTTATGACCTGGTTGTACGGTATGACCTTCGGTACCAGTCTTTCCATGTCCCTGTGATATTCTTCCTCGGAGGGATAAGATCCCCACGAAAATTTATTTTGAAGACCGTATCCATCTATAAGTAGGTCCAGTTTTTTCTCGAAAAGTTCAGGGGAAACGGTCATGTCACTCATCAAAAGGTACCAAACGTCATAAAGATCTCTCCCTTTTGACCTCGTTAACATGGTGATGAACTTTTCGACCAATAGTTCATCTTCGTTCATCACCTGTACGAGAAATTTCTTCTTCGTTTCAGGATACTCTGAATCTATCAACTTCCATCTCGGTTCAAGTAAAGTTCCTCCTCTCTTTCCGGCGTCTATCCTGAACTTGTTACGTGTTTGGTCAGTACCTTCGTACAAAGGTCCGTAAAACCATATCTCACAGGTGTAGGCCTCTTCGAACAACTCTTCTTTGATGAAACCGTACTCGATACCAACTTTTTTGAACTCTTCAAGTATCTTTTTAACCTCTTTTTGGAACTGTTCAGGTTCTGTGGTTAGATCAAGATATATAACTTCGCTGAACCTTTCTGTTCCGTAAATATATCTTAAACAGGTTCCGCCTTTGAAGACAGCGCTGTCGAATCTTCTAAAGTAGTTGTACAAGAATAGTTTGATCAGATAATCTTTCTCCTGCTGGTATAGGTGAAGTGATGTATTTTTTGATATATCTATCAACTTATCTTTCGATATCATAAAATTTCCTCAAGATCTCTATTGATCTTTATTTTCCAACGGTTGTTATAGCTTCTGATCGTATTTCCATCTGGATCTAAAAGAACGTAGCCTTTGGATCCATGTTCATGTATATCGTTTAGAAGTTCTTCATCTGCAAGGTCTAGGGTGTCTAAAAGAAATCCCATCCGGGATATCAGTGATCTGTTACCGAACCGGACGATGTATTTCAGTAATCTATCTTTGTTAAGTTCTGGATACGCATTTCTCAAGCATTTGGTGTATTCATCTAATCCACCACATTTTTGCAGCATGAATAAAGAATCGACCAATGACTTTTCCTTATCGGCTATGACCGCTCCTTGGATCTCGTCATACCCAAAAAATTTCTCTGGTTTGAAAGTCGATATCTCCACGTTTACGTTCCTGATCTCTAAGTCATGGAACTGTTTCGTAGATATCAACTGTATAACGTTGACCTGCTGTTCCGTAAATCCGTAGGATGATAAAGCTGTCCAGAAGCTGATGTAAGACGGTTTTATCGATTCGGTTATCACTTTGAATGTATTTTCGAAGAAGTGTTTTTCCAGCGTGTAGGTGTTTTTCTTCAATCTTATTATATGACCTTTCTTGTTGAGGTTAGAAAGGGTATTGTGGATACGGTTTTTATTCCAACCTGTCAAGGACTTTACCTCATCCACTCCGAAAACAAGCAGGTCCTCTGCTTTTATAGATCCTATCAACTGGGATCCGTTCTTGGATGGCGGTTTATAATTTGTATAGTGATACTGTTGATTTTCCATTATATTGATATATGATTTATAGTAAATATCATTTTTGGTCTTTTTTTATACGTTGATAGAATTGTCATGATTGGTTAAGTACTGTTGTTTCTTTGTATAAAATGAATTAGACTAATCCAAATTAGACTAAAACAGAATAGACTAATCCAAAATAGTTATAAACAACTTTTGTCATATACAATGATATGAAGTTCATAAACAGAAAGGAAGAATTGAAATTTTTAGAAGACCAGTGGGATAAAGATGGATCTTCGTTCATACCTATATACGGTAGAAGGAGGGTTGGTAAAAGCCGACTCATCACTCACTTTCTCAAAAACAAAAACCACGTCTACCATCTAGCTGCCCAGGAATCTAAGATGGAGCAGGTGAACAGCTTCAAAGATACACTTGCAGAAACAATAGACGACGAATTCCTAAAAAAGACATCTATTTCTGACTGGAAAGAGCTTTTTGAATACCTGAAGAAAGACCCACCAGATGATATAATCATAGTAATAGATGAAGTCACGTATATAATCAAAAGAGACGGTTCGTTTCCTTCTTATCTCCAGGGTTTCTGGGATAATCACCTGAAAAATACCAACACTATGCTGATCCTCTGCGGTTCTTTAGTAGGGTTGATGAAAGAGAGTATTTTAAACTATTCTTCACCTCTCTACGGGAGACGCACAGGGCAGATACATCTTAAACCTTTAAAACCGGTTCATTTAAACGAGATAATAGACGACAAAGAGAAGATAGTACAGTTGTATTCAGTCTTTGGAGGTGTGCCCAAATATTACGAAGAGATCGATATCAATAAAGAGTTTCCCGAAATAATCGATTCGATAGTAAGTCCTGAGCAGATATTCTTCGAAGAAGGTACATTTTTACTTGCACAGGAATTCAAGGAAATGGGAAATTATAACTCCATCTTGAAGAGTATAAGCAGTGGAAATACCGAACTCTCTGATATAGCAAACGATATCGGTCTCGGATCGAGACCTATGAGTAATTATCTGGACAGATTATACGAACTCGGATTCATCGATAAGATCAAACCCGTAACCAACACGCAGAAGAGGTATAGAGGATTTAATTATTATTTAAATGATAATTTCCTAGATTTCTGGTTTAAATTCATCTTCCCTAACAGAAGCCATATAGAGGAAAGAAATTTTGGATACAGTGATATAGAGGAAAAACTAAATCTTTTCATAAGTAAGAAGTTCGAAGAAGTCTGTAAGATGGGATTGTCAAAGGGTTATAGTAAGGTAGGAAAGTGGTGGTATAAAGAGGATGAAATCGATATAGTAGCTTTAAACGAAGAAAAAAACGAACTGCTTATAGGAGAGTGCAAATGGAGCAAAAACCCAGTCGATAAAGGAGTATATTATAATTTAAAAGAAAAAGAAGACAAGGTAAAATGGAAGAACAGTGAAAGAACGGTAGAATATGTTATCTTCTCAAAAAGTGGTTTTACCGATGAACTTAAAGAGATCGATGAGGACAACTTATCTTTGGTCGATCTAGACAACCTTTGGTAGGGTCATTCTTGATATCCATGCTAGGATTTTTATAGATTGAAAATATTGTTGTTCTATGTATGAGAGGGTAATCGTACCGACGGACGGTTCAAGGATCGCTCAAAGAGGTGTGTTGAAGGGTCTGGAGATCGCTGGTGAGTTGGAGATACCTGCATTTTCGATGTATGTCATGGACCTAGATAAGTACAAGGAGTTCAAGGACGATGAGATCGACAGGGGTGAGAGGAAGAATATGAAGAAGGCCGGTGAAAGAGCCTTGAGATGGGTACGTAAAAGGGCACATGATCTAGGCGTGGATATAACCACTGATATATTTGTAGGTGAGCCCTACGAGCGTATCGTTGAAGAATCTGGTGAGAAGGACGTGATCTTCATGAGCAGCCACGGTAGATCCGGGTTCACCGAGATGTTCTTAGGTAGTACCACTGAACGGGTTCTTAAACACGCCCGATGTACCGTGATCGTTGTGAAAGGTGACTGAGTTGGTATTCGAGGATCAAAGGGTCGGGGTTTTTGTCGATGTTCAGAATATGTACTATTCTGCTAGAAACTTGTATAACAGTAAAGTTGACTTCGAAGCGCTTTTGGGTGAAGCGGGTAAAGGTAGGAAGTTAGTACGTGCATTTGCCTATGCTATCGAATCCGATACTCCCGGTGACGAGAGTTTTTTTGAACTGTTAGAAGAGTTGGGGTACGAGGTCAAGAAGA
>CAYNQI010000067.1:0-4863 GCA_964399335.1 uncultured Thermoplasmata archaeon
GCAAAATCAAAAAATGCTACCTTTGGTTTTTCTTCCATCAATTTTTCCTCCTTAGTTTATTTCTCCATGAAACGAACATATATCTTCACTATCGGAACTATATTTCCAACTAACCCGGCTCAAATATCGTCTGGTATTTTTTAAAAACCCTATCATGGTTCCACTCATCTTTTGTAGACAGATGCCCCAACATATAAGCTATTATTAAACATTTCTCCGAATTATGGATTTTAGTTTTTTGCCTAAAATATATAGGTGATAGATTTTCTATATACTTTTAAAGGATTGAGATTAAATCGAAAGTGTTTAATATGAGATATAGATAGCCTGGGATGCTAGCAACCTAAACCTTAAAAAAAGGCATAAAATATAAGGGGATAGATAAATATGGAAAAGTACCATCTTAGGGACATACTCCCAATAATTGGAGAATATGAGAAAGGGCCTGGTAGTTTGATACCTTTATTACATGAGGTACAGAAAAAAATTGGTTATCTTCCAAAAGAGGTACAGGAATTCATCGCTGAAGAACTGGGTGTACCTTATAGTCAGGTATACTCGGTTGTCACATTCTATTCATTTTTCACCATGGAACCTAGAGGACAACATACAATATCTGTATGTACTGGAACTGCATGTCATGTGAAGGGGGCAGAAGATTTGACAAAAAGTCTAAAAGACAAATTGGATGTGGAAGAAGGAGGTACATCTGATGATAGGAAGTTCACTTTCAACACAAAAAGATGTGTTGGTGCCTGCAGTAAAGCACCTATAGTAATGGTCGATGATGATGTCTACGGTAAAGTCAAACCTGAGGATTTAGAGGATATCTTAAATAAGTATTAATGGAGAGATAAAAATGGTTAGAAAAGAAATTTTAATATGTTCTGGTACTGGCTGCCTCTCTGCAGGATCCGAGGAGATAGAAGAAAAATTGATGGATGAACTTTGGAAACATGAATTAGAAGATAAATATCCGTTGACTAGGGCGATTAAGAGGACAGGGTGCATGGGACCGTGTAACTTGGGGCCCATGATAATCATAAGACCAGAAGATACATTTTATGGTAACCTTGAACCATCGGACGTAGAAAGGATCGTTGAAGAACACCTATTGAGAGATAAAGTAGTGTATGACCTATTAGTAGAAGATAAAGACGGACATCGAGTGGAGGAATTCGAAAAACTCGACTTCATCAAGGGACAAAAGAAAGTTGTTATGAGGGACTCGGGAGATATAGATCCAAGTAGTCTTGACGATTATCTAAAAGTAGAAGGGTATATGGCGGCTAGAAAAGCTATTATGGATATGGATAGAAGTGAAATAATACAAGAGATAAAAGACTCAGGTTTACGTGGAAGAGGTGGTGCTGGTTTTCCTACAGGATTGAAATGGGAGTTCGCTGCTAAAGAAGATGAAGACCAGAAATATATTGTTTGTAATGGGGATGAAGGTGATCCTGGAGCTTTTATGGATAGAAGTGTTTTAGAGGGTGATCCTCACAGCATCATCGAAGGTATGATGATAGCGGGTTATGCAATAGGAGCTAACCAAGGATATATTTATGTGAGAGCAGAATATCCTCTAGCGATCAGAAATCTGCAAAAAGCTATAAGAGACGCTGAAAGCGCTGGATATCTTGGTGAAAATCTTTTCAACCAAGGTTTTGATTTCAACGTAGAATTAAGAGTGGGTGCAGGAGCGTTTGTTTGCGGTGAAGAAACAGCCTTACTTTCTTCCATAGAAGGAAAACAAGGACAACCAAAATTCCGTCCACCTTATCCAGCTCAATCAGGATTATGGGGAAAACCTACCGTGATAAATAACGTCGAAACTCTTGGGAACATTGCTGCAATTATAATTCATGGATCAGAATGGTTCAATAGTATAGGAACAGAGGGGAGTCCTGGAACTAAAGTATTCGCCGTAGCTGGAGATGTAGAAAATACAGGTCTTATAGAAGTGGAGATGGGTACAACCGTTAGGGAGATGATAGATATAGCAGGTGGTGTAGCCGATGGAAAAGACTTCAAGGCCGTTCAGATAGGAGGGCCTGCCGGAGGTGTAATACCTAAAGAGTACCTCGATACACCCATCGATTATGACTCCCTGAGTGAGGCAGGAACGATAATGGGTTCAGGTGGGTTCATTGTTCTAGACGAAGATACCTGCATGGTCGATGTGGCAAAGTTCTTTTTAGACTTTACACAGGAAGAATCATGTGGGAAATGCCCGCCCTGTAGATTGGGTACAAAAAGAATGCTTGATATATTAGAAAAAATAACTGAAGGAGATGGTGAACCAGAAGATATTGATAAACTTGAAAATCTTGCTGAAACTATCCAAAATACATCTTTCTGCGGTCTAGGTCAAGCCAGTCCTAACCCAGTACTCAGTACACTTAGATTCTTCCGTGATGAATACGAAGAACATGTTTACGAAAAAACCTGTCCAACAGGTACCTGTAAAGCACTTTTAAAAGCATTCTCTATTGATAAGGATCTCTGTGTCACATGTGGTAAATGTGTTGAAGTTTGTCCCGTAGATGCAATATCGAGTGGTGAGGAAAGTTACAGTATCGATCCAGAGGTCTGTATTTCTTGTGGTGAATGTGAAAAGATATGCCCCGTGAAAGCCATTTCGGAAGGTGGTAAAGAATGAGCGATGTAAAATTTAATGTTGATGGTAAAGATATATCCGCCAGAAAGGGAATGACCGTCATGGAAGCATGTGAGGAAAACGATATAGATATACCAAAATTGTGTCAACATGAAGCACTAGAAAACCTGATGGCCTGCCGGTTATGTGTTGTAGAAGTTAATGGTAAACAGATAACACCATCTTGCGGACTAAAAGTCAACGAAGGACTTGATATTAAAACCCAAACAGAAAAGTTGAGAAAATACAGACGGATGATCTTGGAACTAATTTATCGTTGTGAAAATCACTATTGTATGTTCTGTGAATCTGACGGTGATTGTGAGTTACAAGATTTAATGTATGAATACGAAATTGACCGTTTTGAGTACCCGAGGATGTTCCCGGATTGGGATGTAGACTCTTCTCATAATCACATAGTCAAAGATACAAACAGGTGTGTTAGGTGTGGAAGATGTATAAGAGCCTGTGATGAGGTTGTAGGAAATCAAACGCTCAATTTAGGAGGAAGAGGTATTACAAATGAAGTGATTGTGGACTCAGGAGTGCCTTTGGGAGAATCTACGTGTACATCTTGCGGCATGTGTATGCAGGTTTGTCCTACTGGATCACTCTCCAACAAGCACAGTTTGTTCAAGGGAAACAAGGATGAATGTGAACTAACAAAATCTACTTGTTTGAGCTGCAGTATAGGATGTTGTACTGATGTATATACTCGCACTGGACATCTTGTGAAGATAGAAGGTACCGACATTGATAAAGAATCAGGAGGACAATTATGTGAGAGGGGTCGATTCAAACCCCTCGTTGATAGAGGTAAAAGAATAAGTAACGTTATCTACAGGGAAAATGGAGAAGAATCTGAATTAAGCTTGCAAGAGGGGTTAGAGAAGGCAGCTAGTATACTAGGAAATAGTAATGAAATCAGTGCCTTTGCGAGTGGTGGACTTACTTGTGAAATCTTAGATGCATTTTCTAAAGCTATGAGGGCACACGGAGCACTGTTTGATGTAGTAGGTGCCAAGAGATACAGATTTGAAACTGAAGTGAAAAGAAGGATAAATATGATCGAAGGTCATTTCATAAATGATATAACAGAGGTTATGAAAGCTGAAAACATCCTTCTTTACGACACATCAATATATAATACACATCCCGTATTGGCCTCATATATCAGAAGAGCTGCATCTAAAGGAACTAAACTGATAACTATCGATGCATATGAAGACAGATTCTGGAATCACTCAGATAAATCCATAACTATTGAGTCGCCTAAAACACAGTTGACAAGGCTAGTTAATCAAGTCATCAAAGAAGGTAAGGCATCTATTGAAGACTTATCTCGTGTTTCTTCGATATTAGGAGGTTTAAGAGTTCATCCCGAAGATGTTATGGAGATCGTTAATCTTCTTGAAGAAGCCTCTTATGACATCATTGTCATCGGCTGTGAAATTATCGACAGATGGTCCTTGAGGCATATATTTGAGCTGGCAAAGCTTGAAGGTAGCTACGTCATCAGTCTGAATAAGGCCTCAAACCAATATATCAGAAGTCTTGAAACTGAAGGAGTTTACGAAGAACCAGAGGTAGCTTATATTTTAGCTGGTGAAGATGAAGAAAATGAGGATATGATAAAACTTGTAGAAAATGCTGAATTCTCTATTGTTCAATCCTCTAAAAAATCTGAACTTACAGATAAGGCTGATCTTGTTATCCCATCATTGAGTACATTCGAGAGAAACGGAACTACGATTGATATAAATGGAAAAAAGAAGGAAGTTGAATTGGCCATGGAGCCAAAAGGAGAAATGAGATCAGAGATAGCATTTTTTGAGGAGTTGGCCGATAAGAGGTGAATAAGATGGGGAAAAACAAACCAAAGGTAGCTACGGCTTGTATGTGTGGATGCTCCGGATGTCATATGTCTTTTCTGGATGTTGACGAGTTCGTTAAAGATCTAGCTGAGCTCGTTGAATTTCAATCTAGCCATGTTATAATGGATATCAAAGACATAGGCAAAGTGGATATCGGAATATTGGAGGGTACCATAACTAACGACGAAAATGTCGAAGTCGCTAAAAAGATGAGAGAAAACTGTGATATCCTGGTAGCTTGGGGTGACTGTGCATGTTTTGGTGGAATTATGACTATGAGAAATTTTGGACAAATTGATAATATCCTAGAAGAGTGCTATGTAGAAAAAG
>CAYNQI010000068.1:0-4822 GCA_964399335.1 uncultured Thermoplasmata archaeon
TGCTGATGTTGAAGAAGATAATACATATTATTATCGTGTGACTGCAGTCAATGAATATGGGGAGTCAGTTGCAAGCCATTCTAAGGTTCATATACCTTTAGAGACAGAAGAGGCTTTACTCGAGTGGGTAGATAATAGGATAATAATACTCGGAATATTTGTTATGGGTATTATCGGACTTACTGCTGTTAAAATCACGTTAAAGAGAAAAAGGGAATATTTAGAAAAAAACTCAAAGGAAGACGATGAAGAGAGGAAAAAAATTACATGTCCATACTGCGGTAGAACATCGATTAAAAAAACTAGAAACAATGGCACAATCGAATGTGACAGATGCAAAAGCAAAATTTAGGTTATCGTTGTTTCAAATAAATTCAATAACTTTATAGGTTTCTGGTAAAAAGTTTCTTTTATCCAGTTCTTCCATAATCTTTTGTTTACTCCAGAATTCGCCTTTCTCAAATTCTTTATCGAGTAATTTTATCTCATCTTTGTTCACATGAACTTCATATAGATTCACGTATTCTGTTTCCTCATCTATATCTTTCACAAATTCACCTAATTTCTTGAATTCTCCAAGGGTGTTGATCTCTTCTTTCATCTCCTTTGATACAGTCTCTTCATAGGTATCTCCAGAAGCTACATGACCCCCTAACACGATACTCCAATACCCAGGGAAGAACTCCTTGTTTTCGCTTCTTTTAGTTACCAGTATTTTATCATCATGTGATCTTACGAAAAACATCACGGTTCTATGTGGCAGACCTTTTTCATGGACTACTTTCCGAGGTTTCTTATCGATGACTTCGTTTTCCTCGTTCACTACATCTAGATATTCCATGTTTTTCGCTATATTGTTGAAATATAAATCATATTTGGTTTGAATATACTTGTGCCGATATGCAAATGTTTAAGTAAGTTGGTTTTATCGTGAATTAAAATGGCCAATTCTGAACATGATGAACCCTTCGGAGTCAAAAGCGTTCTATCTGATCTGAAGATCGTGCTAAAATACAAACAGTTATCGATCTTATGTTTTGCAGTATTTGTAAGTATGATCGGATTTGGCCTCATAATGCCATTTCTACCCATATATGCGAGGGATTTTGGAGCATCTAGAACTCAAATCGGTTTGATGTTGGGACTTTTCTCAATTATTAAGATATTTGTAGCACCATTAGGGGGAAAAGCAGCTGATATGTATGGCAGGAAACCTATCATGGTCGGAGGGATGTTCCTTTATGTGATCGTTATGTTTCTATTCGGTACGGCAGGTTCTGTTACCGAAGTTCTTATATATAGAGCTGGTCAGGGAGCGGCTTCAGGGCTGGTTTGGCCTGTAGCTATGGCTTTTATTGGAGACATTGTAAAAGAGGAAGACAGAGGTAAAGCCATGGGGATCTATTCGGTTTCATTTGCAAGTGGAAATGCTACCGGCCCGATTATGGGTGGGGTCATCGCTAGTTATTATTCACTTTCAGTTCCATTCTTTTTTACTTCAGCTTTGGCTGCTGTAAGTGGGATTCTTTTGTATTTTGGGATACAAGAATCTTTCGCTGGAACTAGAAGTGAAGTAACTAAAAAGGGTAGACAGACATTTGCCTTCCTCAAATTTAAATTGAGCAACATCACACCTCATCCAAAGACATTTATGGGTTTGACCATCGGGTCATTTACCGTTTTCTTTGGGCTAGCTATGGTATGGCCGATGCTATCACTTTTTGGAGACGAAGTTTTACTTTTATCCGACCTTCAGATATCCGGGATATTTACATTGATAGGGATAGTTCAGGCATCGATAATGTTCCCTGCAGGTAGTTTGTCCGATAGGATAGGTCGGAAGACGTTGATTGTAGTTGGTGGTGTGTTTTCTTCTATCTTTGCCGGTGTTATCGGTCTTTCTACAACTTTTATGTTTATCATGGGTGCTGTTGGATTTTATACACTCGGTAGGGCCTTGGCTAGACCATCATTCCCTGCATTTGTTTCTTCATTGACACCTACAAGACACAGAGGAAAAGGTATGGGCGTCTATAATTTTGCTCAGAACTTAGCTTTTGCTAGCGGGTCCTTCTTGAGTGGAGTTATAGCTGACATGGCAGGACTACGCATACCTTTCTTTGTGGCTTTATTTGTAGGTTTACTAGGAGTGTTATTCATTCAGATAACAGTCGATGAACCTGATTTCATCGCAGAAAGAGATGTTCATTGATCACACTTTATCGCTTTCTCTTTTAGAATAGTATCTTATCTCATCATCTTCAAAACCTAGGTATTCAAAAAATCTCATACCTTCAGGATTATCGGGTTCTATCAATGCAGCCCATATCTTGAAACCTTTTTCTTTGAAAACACTTTCTAATCTTCTCACTAGTTCAGTTCCGATACCTTGATTCCTATATTTTTTATCCACTGCTAAACGGTTGATCCATCCCTTTCTACCATCGTCCGTACCGAAAATTATTCCAACCAACTCATCTGAATCGGCGTACGCAGCTATCCAGTATTCCGGCTGTACTTTTAATTCTTTGGAAATATTCTCTCTAGTATCTCTTCCTTCCGGTTTGTATGGAAGACCGGCTTCATCCCAAAGTTCTAAGATCCGTTCGTAATCTTCAATAGGTGGAGTTCTAAATTCCATGATATATTAAAATTACAGTACCATATTACTACTTTTTGATTGTAAATATGATCAATCGGATGGTCTTAGGTGTATAACATCACCGGAGATGACCTTAGTACCATCCTCTAAAACTAACCTTCCCTTTTCATCGATATCTTTAACTTTTCCAGTGATCATCTCTGATGCTGTTTCTATCCTTACATCTTTACCTATCGTGGATGAATACTTTCGGTATGATCCTAAGACGTCGATGGATCTGTCGTAGAAATATCTTAAAATAGATTTCATCAGGTTTTCAGATGAATATTTTTTATCAGTAACTGACTTGATGCTGGTACTGTCATCGATAGGTTCTGAATCTATGTTCAAACCTATTCCAACAAGAGCTCTGTTTTCTATGATCTCTGTTAGTATTCCACATATCTTCTTATCATTCACCAGAACGTCATTTGGCCATTTCAACGATGGATCGATATCGAGTTCTTTTAATGCATTAGCTATAGCAACACCGGTTTTGATTGAAAGAAGTGGGTCATAATCTGTACATATAGTGAGATATAGCCCACCTTCTGGAGAGAGCCAGTTCCTACCTTTCCTACCTCTACCTGAAGTTTGTTCATCAGCTCGTACTACAAAATCATCGGACTCGCTTTTAGCCAGTTTTTTTGCCACGTCGTTGGTAGAAGTGGTAGTGTCAAGTTTGTATATCTTTATCTGAATCGACCTCACATGAATGTTGGAGGTGTGCTCACTGTCAAGTAAACCGCTTTTTTATCACCGATGTTTTTGGCATGGTGTGATATATCTGATGGGTGCCAGAGTGTATCTCCAGCCTCCATCTTGTAGACTTCGTCACCGACTTTGTACTCTATCTTCCCACTTAAAACCAGATGTATCTCCTCACCTTCATGACGGTACCTATCTGATTCCGTATCTATATCCAACTCCGCGATTATAGCTTCCATCTCTTCTGACTTATGCAGTAGACGGAATAGTTTACCATCTACTTTCTTCCTTTCCTTTTCATCTCCCTTCTTCACAAATTTACATTTCATATTATCACGCAAGCAATCCTATCAATATACCAGCTGCAGTAGCAGAACCGATCACTCCTGCAACATTCGGTCCCATGGCATGCATCAGTAGATGACTAGCGGGGTTTTCTTTCTGACCTATCTTTTGAACGACTCTCGAAGCCATAGGAACTGCTGAAACTCCGGCGGCTCCTATCATGGGGTTTATCTTACCTTTGGATATCTTATAGTATAACTGTCCAAATAACGTACCACCAGCAGTGGCTGTTGCGAAAGCGAAAACACCTAGTAGCAGGATCTTGAGAGTTTCGATCTGTATGAAAGTGTTGCCAGTCATTAAAAAACCGACACCGAGTCCGAGCATTATAGTAGCAATATCCATGAGTGCCCTACCACCGGTTTCCGATAACCGGTCCATAACTCCAGAGACCTGGAATAAGTTTCCAAGCATCAACATACCGACTAACGGTAGCGCATCTGGAACTAATAGTCCAACAATGATAGTGACACCTATTGGGAATATTATCTTTTCAAGTTGGCTGACCTCTCTCAATTTACCCATCTTGATCTTACGTTGTTTTTTAGTGGTAAGTGCTTTGATTATCGGAGGCTGTATTATAGGTACGAGTGCCATGTAAGAATAAGCTGAAACAGTGACCGCTGCTATTATCTCAGGACGTTCACCAACGAGCCTAGTGGCAGCGTAGATGGCTGTTGGACCATCAGCTCCACCTATGATGCCTATAGATGCTGCTGCACTTAGATCAAAACCGAGTATAATTGCAAGTCCAAGTGCTAAAAATATACCAACTTGAGCCGCAGCCCCTAGTAAGAAAGTTTTAGGATTAGCTAATAAGGGTGAAAAGTCAGTCATAGTTCCTATACCTAGGAATATAATCAAAGGAATTATACCGGTAGCGATGAGTTCTGTATAAACGATGTACATCAATCCAGGACCGGTTTCAGCAGTTGGTGCAGCTGTTATACCTGTTAGAGGAAGATTAGCGAGTATTACAGCGAAACCGATAGGACCTAGTAAAAGAGGTTCCATTCTCTTAGCTATACCCAAATAAATCAATAATAACCCAACACCGATCATAACTAAACTTTGCCATGTCAGTGCAAGTAAACCGATTTCAAACATTTAATGTCCACCCCTTGAATG
>CAYNQI010000069.1:0-4733 GCA_964399335.1 uncultured Thermoplasmata archaeon
CGTATCTACTGACCCATATGGTACTGATATAGCGTTGAAAACTATACTCACATAAAAATCTTTTCTTCGAGCGTATCTTTGATTTCCTCGAACTTTTCAATTTTTTTGCTTAATAGACCGATGAATTCTTCCTCCACCGCCCCGTCTTCCACAAAGCTAATTAGTTCACCCAAACTGAATTTAAAATCTTTCATGTTGAGTTCACATAAATTCATCAATACCAAGGCTTGAGGGGTGTCGTAACCTAATTTTTCACCGATATCTAACGCATCTAAAAATAATTCTCGAGAGTACTGAAGCTTGTCTGGATACGTCATAAGAAATTCAGCAGAACTTAGCAGTATACTCAGTTCGTTTTTCAACTCACCGGTTTCTTCACATATCTCTATAGCTTCGTCAGTTAGTTCGTTTATCTTTACTTTCAATCTATTTTTAACTTCCTGGTCCTTAGAGGTTTTCCCCATCTCTGAATACAGATAAACGAGGTTGCTGTAGAGCGAGGGGATGGCATATGTGTAATTTAGGGTTTTAGCCGTCTTCAAAGAAGCTAGGAAAAGAGACTCTGCCTCGTTCCAATTCTTTTTCATCATCAGACAGAGTGCGATGTTGTTCTGCATCTTGAACTTCTCAGATAATATTCCATTTGCATTTGAAAGATAAAGTGCTATTTTGTAGTATTTCACTGCCTCATCCAACATGTTCTTTTTACGATGGATTATCCCGGCCAAGTTGTTAGCCTTTATCAAGAGTTCAACATTCGCAAGATTTTCAGCATGTTTTTTAATATCTTTGAATCGTTCCATCGCTTCATCTAGATCAAATAAATCATTCTCTTTGTACAATCTAAGATCATGGATTTTAGCGATCGTCAACATCTCCTCATTACCAGCATCTCTGGCAACCTCTTCCAGAGTAGTTATGTCAGAATGATACTCATCCCTCATCTGATTCGATATCCAAGTAAGTCTCTCGATCTCTAAGACTTCTTTCAGAGTTTCCATCTTCCTTTTTTTATCATTATCCAATTCGATGGCCTCGTGATAGTAATAAAGTGCTTTTTCAAGGTTCAGATTCTGAAGGAACTGTTCCGCGGCTTTGATAGAGTAGATCACCGCTTTTTCTCTTACTTTTGATGAGTGTGGAAGCAATAACTTGGCTATTTTTGGTACGTACTCATCACCCCTCGATTCAAGAGATCCAGCAATTGAGATCTCGATATCAGCTTTCTCATCGGTAGTCATTGTTTCGTAGGCTCTTTGTCTCAATCTTGAGTTGGCAAATTTGTTATCTACCAAAATTCCTATTTCTTGTAGTATGTCCATTTCCCTTTCAACTTGGACCCTATCTATCTCGATAGCTTCACTGATAACACCAACATCGAACTCACCCAAAACAGAGGCATACCTCAATACTTCTAAGACGTTTTCATCTATACCTTCGAGTTTTTCTTTTACTAAAGTTTGTATATCAACTCTGGAATGAATTGTTTTTTTTGTGATCTCATCTTCAGGTAAACCATCAAATATTTTTCTTAGAACCTTCTGATCTGCATCTTTTCCCATCACATGGGTTTCGGATTGACATACCACTGGTATCGATGTATTTCTTACGATATAGCATATCATCTCAACTGAAAAATCATCGATATTCTGAATATTATCGAATACTAATGCGATCTTATTCTTTTTATACTCCTTTTCTAAAGCTTTAAGGACTTTCTCTTTGATGTTCTCCCTAGCTGTTTTCAACCTATCGAGGTTTATAGTTCCTTCAAACCTTTTAGAGTCAAAAAAGAAACTTTTCATAATAGACTGGATACTGATTATATGTTCTGCATTAGAATCTCCATCCCAATTCTCTACTTCTTTTGAATACCTATCATGTATCTCCCTGTTGAGAGAATCAAATTCATTTTTCACACGTTTTGAACCTTCACCTAAATATGTCACCACTAGAACACCGTACCGACCCTGCGACATCTGGATGGTGACATCACCGAGTTCTTTATCTTCATAAGTCATGGCTCCGAGTGAACCTTCTGATGGATCATCTCTCATCTGATCTATAGAATCCTTAACGAAGTTATTAACTGCGTTCAACATTCCTGAAAAGATATCTGGATCTAGACCGCTTTCTTTTCTTTCTGAACTCGCTAAAAGCAAACCGCTATGATCAATGAAATAAGATGCTAATACTTTTGGAGGTTTTTTGATGGAGAATAAATAAGAATAATCTTCTGGGAGAGCTTTCTCAAACACCGTTTTAGCGGTATAATCGGCTTTAGTACTATAAATGGTAAAAGTATCATGAAGAGAATCTTTGATCGGATTTATTCCATCTTCAGCCCCGATCTCCTTTTCTATGAGAAGGAGCCCTCCTCCTTCAACACTTTTAACCTCCTCTGTAAGATTCATCTAATTATTTATTACATTGTTGCTTAAAATATTTGCTATCTTAACCTGAACTATAAATAGAATTAAGGTTTTCCATTTAGAAGGGTTATTCCATGAAGAAATATAAGAGGAAGATTTTATTATTGGGAGATGGAGCAGTAGGAAAAACGTCACTTATGAGACAGTTCGTGGAGGGTAAGTTCAGCGACGATTACATAGCCACTATCGGAGCCAATATCAAAAAGAAGGAACTATCTTACCCGGATAGGAACATGCAGTTGGATTTGGTGATAGCTGATCTGATAGGTCAGCAGGGCTATGAGAATACCCAGAAGATGAACATGCGCGGTGCAAACGGTGCGATCATGGTATCTGACTTGACCCGATATGAAACTATAGAGTCACTTGAGGACTACTGGATACCCCTACTCAAAGAAGTCCTTGAAGAGGCCCCTCCCATGATTTTCTTTGCCAATAAATCTGATCTTATAGATATGGATGGAGAAGAAGCTAAAAGGTTCAGAGCGGAATTACTTTCGATATCAGAGAGGTACCAATCGAAGTTTTACCTTTCAAGTGCTAAAACCGGTGAAAATGTAGAACAGGGATTCAAGGATATCGGATTGTTTTCGCTGGGTTTTGAAACTGATAATTATTACTTCCCGGAACTTTACGACATCAAAGGAGAGATCAGTTCTAAAAGGTTCTTAGATCTTTTACAATCTCAGATATATCTTGAGATAGGTAGTGAAGATTTCGCAAACTCGATAATCAAAAAACAGATGGGTGATGTAGATGTTGACGTTAAAGATAATGTTCAATTGACTGATAAACTTCGGGACCTGGTTGAAAGGATAAAAAAGGTCGAACTCACACTCTTACCTACTGAAACAGCCGAAGCACTACACCGAAAACGCATGGGTCTATTGAGTAGGGTCAAGGACTGATCGAACTTTTTTCGTAATACCGTCTGATCAGTTTGAGGAATACATTGGCCCCCTTCTTGTGTTCAATCTTCTCTTTATCCCCTAGTTCATCAGCCCGGGATTGATACCAGTTCGATAGGCTAGATACGAAGAAAAGTGCCCTGCTTTCAGGTATCTCCTCCTCCAGTGCAAATTTGTTGATAAAACTATCTTCCAATATTTCTTCTCTCGTCTTGTAAGGCATCAATCTCATCTCCGATGATAATGCCAGGGCAGCGTTAACGAGTTCATTAGGTGAACTGATATCGTGTTCCATAACTATATTTTTGATATCTTTCTTTCTATGAGCTTCTGTGTCTAAAGACCTCTTCCCGATATCTTCGAAAAGTTTTTCGACATACAGATCCATCTTAGCTGAGGTGTACGCATAACTGTCGAAGTTTTCTTTTAACGACTTTATCTTTTCAGTGGTTATCTGTCTTTCCTGGAGGTCGGATTTGTTAACAGCTAAAGCTACAGGTTTTTCAGCACCGGCTAATTCATGATATCTAGGAAGCCAATAATCCACCAGGCTGTCTAGAGTATCCTCATCGGTCATATCAACTACGGCGATAGCCCCGTTCGAGTTCTGGAAAGCACCTTCCTGAACGGCTGTATAATCTTTTTCACCCATTATGTCGTGTATAACCAACTTTAGGATCCCATCATCTAACTGTATCTTTTTGGTGTAAACGTTGGTTCCTATAGTCTTTAGATACTCATCCCCGAATATATTTTTCACATATCTGATGGTGAGTGATGTTTTACCAACAGAAGTGTCACCTAAAAGATTGATCTTCCTTTTAGTAAATTTACTCATCGGGACGTATATACACTTAAAAGGTTAATTAATTTATGTAGCACACGTAACAATTTTATAACCTATCATATCTTACATCCCTAAATCAATAGGAGATTGGTCAAATATGAAACTACAAGAATATCAGGCTGCGGATATATTTGAGGAATATGGTATCCCCGTCGCTGAAAGGTATCTGATAGAGAGTCCGGAAGAGATCAAAGATGTAGATAATCCGATCGTTTTGAAATCACAGGTGAGAGTCGGTAAAAGGGGTAAAGCCGGTGGGATCTTATTTGCGGAGAGCAGGGATGAAGCTGTTGAAAAGGCTGAAGAACTTTTTAACAAAGAGATCAGAGGTTTGGAAGTCAACAAGATATTAGTGGCTGAAAAGGCAGAGATACAGAATGAATACTACGTCGGTATGGTCATGGACCGGGAATCCAAGCGACCAACGTTGATCATGACCAGTGAAGGAGGGATGAACATCGAAGAAGTAGCGGAAGAGCATCCCGATAAGATCGTCAAGAGACCCATCGATCCCATTATCGGTTTAAAATCCTACGAGGCCATGCA
>CAYNQI010000070.1:0-4668 GCA_964399335.1 uncultured Thermoplasmata archaeon
ACGATGACTTTCAATTTGATACGTTCATCCACGAAATAATCTCCTCGGTTCACTTTTTTGAGAGCTTCATCGATCCTTCCTATCTCCATAGCTGTTAAAAATCCGACCCGTCCGGTGTTGATACCCAGCACGTTTTTATCAGTTTCCTGTAACAACCTTAAGATCGTCCCGTCTCCACCGACTGCAAGGATAAAATCTAGATCTTTACCGTTCAGTTCCAACATGGTATGCCCATCTTTACCCAACTCTTCAGCCAATTTTTCGTGATAAAAAACATTTCCTGCAGTGGGATGATCCGGTAAAGAATCTATGACTTCTTTGTTTGCTTCTCCTTTTAACCTTCCATAAACTCCAAAATTTAACGTCATTTATAACACCTCTAAGATCCGGTCGTCATGCATAGCAGCTACATCCTTTCTTTGTTTGGGATCCAATTCCATGTCGATAGGGTCTAGATTTGTATCGTAAATATCCCCACCAACCTCTTTCAATATCACATAAGCTGCAGCTATATCAGTTATACGCAAACTCCTTCTCTGTTTATAGGTCTTCATGTAGTAAAGATCGAAGATCCCTTGAGCTACCATGGATATCTCTAAAGCTGCAGACCCTAGAGAGCGGACCCTACGGGGTTCAGAAGCAACTTTGAAACTATCGGGATGAGCTTTTTTACCCATGTAAACCGAAAAGTTCCATTCGTTGTCCAACACGGGCTTCAACGCTTTACCGTTCATATAACTCCCTTCTCCGGAGATCCCACTATACTCTACATCCGTTGAGAGGTTCTTCACGTACCCTACCTTCGTGTCTTTTAAAGTACCCGTAGTGTAAGCTAATGAAATACAGTAAAATGGTATACCCATAACAGCGTTACTGGTTCCGTCGATGGGGTCCAATATAACCGTGCCTTCACCATCTCCTTCCACAAAACCGATCTCTTCACTCAATATACTGAAATCGGTCTGTTCTTTGATAAAGTTCACAACAGTGCTTTCAGCACGTTCATCGATCATCTTGATAGGAGTTCCATCGGCTCCCATGCCCATGGTTTCTCCGTAATCCACACTCCCTAGACTTCTCAACTCGCTTTCCACCTTCTCCGCACACCGTTTGAAAAGTGTCAATATCTCGTTTTCCATGGTTATAGTAATTGATGATGCCGTTAAAAAGGTTTTTCAGTCGACATTGTGCATCCATAAGGTCCTCTGTGGGAACGGTATAGTGATATCTTCTTCTCTGAACCTTCGATCGATCTCCTGCCTCAACTCACTGCCCACGTTCCACTGTTTGACGATATCATCGACCCAAACACGGAGAGTGAAATTTAAACTAGAATCCGCAAACTCATTGAAACGTACGGTCGTCTCATGGGTTTCGTCATTTATCACATCGGGATGTTCTTCAGCAACTTCAAACAATATCTCTTTGACCTTATCGATATCAGATCCATAAGCTACGCCTACGTTGATAGGGACCCTTAAGGTCACGTCAGGTTGAGCTATATTGACGATCTTCTGGTTGGCAAGGGAGTTATTTGGCAATACTATCACCTCATGTTCCCTAAGATTGTACAATTTAGTGCTCCTCATGCCTATATCCCGGATCCTACAGTATTCCCCGCTCTCCAGCAATATGATATCACCGATGGTGAAGGGTCTATCCAGAAGAAGGTGTATCCCACTGAAAAAGTTGGATAATGTATCTTGAGCTGCAAAGGCTATGACAAGACCGAGGATACCAGCACCTGCCAACAAGGCAGTTATCTCGATACCCATGGTTCTAAGACCGATTATGAGACCACCGATAAGTATGACCACCGCACCTAATTTCTCAAAGATCGGTTTTAAGATATAGCTAAAGGTCGTCTCTTTTCTGGTTCTAGCGATCTCTTCCAGGAAGGCGTCGAAGATGCGGTACGTGACATATACAGCGATAACAACGACGACAAGGGAATATATCTGATAAGATGCCGCCCTGATCTCCAGACCTATATCTAGCCTCAATATTGAATGAATAATACCATACAGGAATACCAGTATGCTCACCGGTTTCCGGATCATGGTTACAAGGATCTCATCGAGGTTGGTCTTTGTCTTTTTAGTGAATTTATGTACGATCGGGCTGACTAAAAAATATATCACCGCAGCTATGCCCGCCCAGATCAATAGATTCAATCCTAAGGCACCGTACTGGTTGTTCAGTTGACCAGGTAGTGGATTAGAGAATCCTCCTACAATGGTGTTAGCATCTTCAGCAGGCAGCATACCCTCTACAAAGATCGTAGCAGTTCTAGTCTCCTCGTAAACCTCTTCATTATCAAGCCGAGTGAACGTAAAAGTTACATCACCAGAACGCTGCTCCTTCTGTGGAAATTCAGGGACCATGACATCTAAAGTTATCGTCCTGTGTCGGATATCATCATTTAAAACAAAATTCCTTTCTGAAAGAGTCTTTTCCCAGTCCCCGAAACCATCCACACTGACTCGAACTGAATAATCTCTTGAAATGTTGCTGTTGTAAACAGTCCAACTGAATTGGCCCCTCTCCCCCATCTCTACATCTTTCTCGTATTCATCGACCTCTATCAATCTAACATCTCTTCCAGATACATGTGATGAGATCAAGGGGAATACCAGCATCAGAGCTACTACAAATATGATGAGTAATCTACTCGCTCCGACGTTAAAGGATTTCAAACTTCGCATATACTGTTTAGAAATTGATAACCATAATTAAATTTAACTGAAAAACGCACCGTGGAAAGATAATGGAACATAAGTATTAAATATAAACTTCAAATTAATTCGTTTAATGTTCGAATTTCTACTGATATCTGATATACAATATCTACCGTTACTGCTGGTCATAGTTTCCTTCGGGCTGATCATATTCTATTTACTTTACAAGTACGAAGGATGGGGACAGAAAAGACACGTCAAGGTTCGAGAAAGTATAAGACAAGACGACTTTGAATGCCCTCGCTGTGGAGAACTGGTAGACGGGGATACAACAGTATGTCCCGAGTGCCATGCAGAATTTGAAACCGATATATACGGATGCCCGGTCTGCGGTACTACTGTCAACGATGAGCATGAAGAATGCCCCGACTGCGGTGAAGGATTTGTGGTAGAAGAGCCGGAATTCCAATGTCCCGACTGCAGTAAACCGGTTGATCAGTTCGCAAATAATTGTGAAAAATGCGGTGCATCTTTCTGGAGTCCGGTGAAACGGTCAGCTGTAGATAAGGATGATGAAGAAGAGGAAGTCAAAAAGATAGATCCCTCTAAGATCGAGATCATCGATCATTGAATTTCATTTTTCTATACCCTCTCGTACTCTAACAGCCATGCCAGTATCGTATTCTAAGATCTCGTCTTCTGCTAAAAACATTCTACCGACAGCTACCAAGTCGTCATTTTTATCGACTATCAACGCCTCGTCACCCGGTCTAAGTTTTCCATCCACGTCTAACACGAACTTCGAGAAGACGTTCCTTCCCTTCCTGTTGAACTCGGCGCTGTCATCGTCGACTTTGACTCGAAGGTCAGGAGCTTCAAATTGTTCCTTCAATATCTCAGCGCCCTCTGTTTTCAATGTAAAGAAACCATCATAATGCCGGACTGAGAGGATGTGATCATCATCTAAGATCACGTTCTTTACCCTACCTTTCCTGTTCTTGACGAATCTGAGTTGTCCATCTGTTAAAACGTCTCCAGCACCTTTACCGAACTGGTAATCCGCTACGGTTTTGACCCTCATGACATCGAGGTCGGCGGAACCTCCGTTCTCTATAGAACTGAGTGATTCTATACCTTCCCATACCAAAAGGTCGTCGATACTTTTCTTCTCCAGATACTCATCAACGAGGTCTTCATCCCGCATACCATGTGGAAATATCGACTGTGCGATGGGATATATCTCGTCCAGTTCCATCGGTACCGGACCTATGGGTGTAGATAGTAACAGATTAGCTTCAGTCCTCTTGAATATCTCGGAGATCTCGAACATCAGATGACGGTTGTACGGTTTCTCGTTCTCATTGACTTTGAATAAGAAGGTCGGGGCATCGAAATGTGGTTGGTATTCGCTCATTATCCATTCTTGTACTCTTTTCACCGCCGGTCTATCGAAGGTCTCTCTTCCGGTGTACATGAGGGCTGATTTCCTGCTCCTAGGTTCGTACAGTTCAAGGTATCTCCAATGTTCTTTTAAGACTTTGAACACCTCGTACAACTGCGGATGACTCCTACATCTACGTTCAACTAGTTCCCATAAAGAACCGGCACGGATCGCCTGTTTGATTTTACGTATCTCGATGAACATCTGCCTTAAATTATGCTCTGCGATCAGCTTTGTTCTCTCGTCTTCATCCATCCCTCTGAAATCTTCGATGGAACGACCTGTACATGATGGACAGTCACAGGTGATCTCATAGGTATGTTCCAACTTCCTGGTTCCGGTAGGGAACATGAAATCTCCACGTCTAGCGTATTTGATGTAAGAGCTGGAATCGAACATATCACAGCCCAGTAGAACAGCTAGTGAGAAGATCATAGGATGACCGGCACCGAAAAGGTGTACCGGCCCTTTTGGTCCCAAGCCTTTCTTAGATGTTATTATAACTTCAGCTAGTTCTTTGAACCTGTAGTCTTCCATCAAAGGAACCAC
>CAYNQI010000071.1:0-4633 GCA_964399335.1 uncultured Thermoplasmata archaeon
ACAGTAAAACTTATCAAATAGATATCTCCTCACCTTGAGGTGGTGTTAGATTGTCGCGGAAGGCATTGCTCAGCGTTTATGATAAGTCTGGTATAGTGGAATTTGCAAAAGGTTTGACCGAGAACGGGTTCGATCTGATCTCTTCGGGAGGTACGGGAAGATTACTTTCCGAGAACGGATTGGACGTTCAAAAGGTCGAAGATCTAACGGGTCAACCCGAGATGTTGGACGGAAGGGTAAAAACATTACATCCTAAAGTTCATGGAGGGATACTTTACAGAAGAGGTTCAGATGAGGAAGATGTAGAAAAGTTTTCATTACCTAAAATAGATCTGGTAGCGGTTAGTCTATATCCCTTCCAAGATATCATCGATAAAGCTCACGATCTAAGTGAAGCTGTTGAATTGATCGATATCGGCGGTGTCACTCTCCTCAGAGCCGCAGCCAAGAACCACGAAGATGTAGCTGCGGTATGTGATCCTAGTAGATACAAGGATATCATCAACGAACTCGAAGAAAACGGTGAGATATCTAAAGAAACCAAAAGAAAACTGGCTGTAGAAACATTCCAGCACACATCCGAGTACGAAGCTTCCATCTATAATTATTTTCAAAAAGAGTTCATCGGAGATGCCTTCCCAGAAACGTACCACATCTACGGGAAAAAGGTGCAAACACTTAGGTATGGAGAGAACCCAAATCAAAAAGCTGTTTTTTACCATACAGAAAACACACTTGAAAGTTCTATTTTGAAAGCTGAAAAACTCCACGGTAAATCCCTTTCCTACAATAACATCCGGGACTTAGAAGCGTCACTCGATATCGTTAAAGAATTTCAAGAACCAGCGGTGGTAGCTATAAAGCATACCAATCCCACGGGAGTGGCCACTAGAAAAGATATCGCTGAAGCATATCAGCTAGCCTACGAATGTGATCCCAAATCGATATACGGCAGCATCGTAGCTGCAAACAGACCGATCTCTAAAAAGATGGCCGAGAAGATGGATGAAATATTCGTCGAGGCATGTATCGCACCTGGATACGGAGAGGGTGCTGTAGATGTACTGAAGAACAGTAAAAATATCAGGATAATGGAACTTCCTGATTGGAACCCGAAAGTGGAAGGAGTTGAATTCTCCAAGGTGGCCGAAGGTTTATTGGTACAGGATAGGAACAAGTATAAGGTGAAAAGAGAGGATCTAGAAGTTAAAAGCCGAAGGAAACCCACCGAGGATGAACTAGAGGCCATGGAGTTTGCATGGAAAGTCGTAAAACACGTGAAATCTAACGCTATCATATTCACCAAAAAAGACCATACCGTAGGTATCGGTGCCGGTCAGATGAGTCGAGTCGATGCTGTCAAGCTAGCTGAGATGAAATCTGTGTTAGAAACAAAAGGATGCACCATGGCTTCTGATGCGTTCTTCCCATTCAGGGACGGGATAGATCAGGCTGCTGAAGCTGGTATCGAATCGGTCATCCAGCCCGGTGGGTCGATACGGGATGATGAAGTCATCGAAGCAGTGGATGAATACGATATGAGTATGACTTTTACAGGACAAAGGGTGTTCAAGCATTGAGAAAGGATTTTGATTCACCGGAAGATTACATGTACTCCCTTCAGAGGATGGGAGTTAAATTAGGTCTAGATAAGATCAGGGATTTCTTGGCCAATTTTGACGATCCTCACAAAGATTTTGAATCTATCCTAGTCGCAGGGACCAACGGTAAAGGGTCCGTGTGCAGTATCATATCGAATATACTCGAAGAAGCCGGTTATAAAACTGGAATGTATATCTCACCACATCAAACTTATTTTGAAGAAAGGATAAGCGTCGATGGAAAGAATATCAGCCAGGATGAGTTGTGGGAACTAACAGATATAGTCGACCCGGTGGTTAAGAAGATCGAAAGGGAGGACGTAGAGATGAGACCATCTTTCTTCGAAGTTCTTACCACTCTAGCTTTCCTACATTTTTCACAGCAGGACGTTGACGTTGCTGTATTAGAGGTAGGTATGGGAGGACGGCTGGATGCTACTAACGTCGTGGATAACTGTGCCTCAGTGGTCACCACCATCGGCATGGATCATTCTAAGTATTTAGGTGATACGAAGTTAAAGATCGCCGGTGAGAAGGCTGGCATAATAAAAGAGGGTAATCACTTCGTTACCGAAGAGAAGGAAGAGCACTTGAGGGAGTATTTTAAAGAAGTGTGTTCTGAAAGAAAAGCAAATTACACTTATGCCCTTGACAGGGACTACGAGATAAAAAAACAGCCTTTAAGATTATCACTCCCAAGTTACGGTGAGATCATGGTTCCAGGTTTCACGGGATGGCAGGCTGAAAATGCTCTTACCGCATTGACTTTAGTTGAAGGCTTAGGTTCTAAAGGATTCAAAGTTTCTAAAGAAGATTTTATAAAAGGTATCGAGAAAACGAGACTCGTCGGAAGGATGGACGTAGTTAGTGAAGAGCCCTGGATAATGATGGATTCGGCTCATAATATTTTAGGTATGCGAGCTTTGGTAAACGGGTTAAATGAGATAGATTACGAAAGATTATTATTGGTGATAGGTGTTCTCGAAGATAAGGATCACGAAAGCATGGTGGATATCATAGGTCCAAAGTGTGATATGGCCTTCGTAGGAGAGCCTAATAGTAAAAGGCGGATGGATAGCAGCAAATTATCTGAAGAATTCTCAGACCACTGCCCAGTCAAATCATTCAAAAATGGTATCGATGCTTTGATGGATGCAGTCGAAGAGTGGAAAAAGGGAGACTTGATTTTGGTGACCGGTTCGATATATCTTCTAGGGGATGTGAGAAAAGATGGACAAGGTAAACTATGGTGAAATGGTAAAACGGTTAAAAGAGGAATTCCAGATAGGAGCGTTCCCTGGTAAAGATCCAGCATCCCAGGAGATACCTAGTAGGTCACCTTTTAAGGTACTGATATCCACCATACTATCACAACGGACTAAGGATGTTAACACTCACAAGGCATCAGAAGCACTTTTCGATAAATATCCAACACCTGAACAACTAGCTGATGCTGATCTAAAAAAGGTTAAAAAATTGATCAAACCAGCTGGATTTTACAACGTAAAAGCTGAACGGGTCAAAGAAGTAGCTAGGATAATCCATGAAGAGTACGATGACGAAGTCCCTGAAGACTTGAACAAGTTACTCGATATGCCTGGAGTAGGCAGGAAAACCGGTAATTGCGTACTCGTTTATGGGTTCGCAGAACCAGCAGTACCTGTTGACACTCACGTTCATCGGATCAGTAACAGGCTCGGTATAGCCGATACTAAGAATCCAGATGATACTGAGAAAGTCCTGCAAGAAAAGATCCCCAAAGAATATTGGATCGAGATCAATAGGTTGATGGTCGAATTTGGAAAGAATATATGTAAACCGAGAAGACCGAGATGTCAGATATGTCCATTAACGGACATGTGTGAATATTTTAAGGAGGTCTATTTAGATGAAAATTGAAAAATTGGAATATATACCAATTGCAATAGATAGGAGCCAGGTTTTTAAAATAGCCACCGGATCGGAACTCACCGCTGAGAACGTGATGGTAAAAGTTCATGGAGAAGGTAAAGTCGGTTGGGGTAACGCTTCTCCGAACAGCGTTACCGATGAAACCACCGGATCGATTTTAAAAGCAATTAAATCCATGAAAAAAGATATCGAAGGTAGAGATATCGATATCGAAGAGTTCTGGATGGAACAGAGAGAAAAGTTACCTGATGATAGGGCTGCACTTGCAGGTGTAGATATAGCCCTCTACGATCTGAAAGCTAAAATCGAAGGTAAGAGGGTCTTCGAACTTTTCGATGGAAGAGAAAAAGGTATCGTAACAGATAGAACTATCGGAATAGTTTCTAGAGGCGAGACCGTAGAACAGGCCCGGGAATTCATGAGTCAGGGATTCAAAGCTTTGAAAGTCAAGATAGGCCTTGACCTGTTTGGAGATATCCGAAGATTACGATCTATAAGAGAAGAAGTCAGTCCTACATTGGATATGTGGGTTGATGCAAATCAAGGTTACACGGTACAGGAATCCTTCACTTTATGTCAAAAATTAAATGAGTTAGATATAGAATTTATAGAACAGCCTGTGATGGTAGGCGACGAAGACGGTTTAAAAGAGGTAAGTTTGCGTTCAGACATCCCCATCATGGCCGATGAAAGTATCAAAGACCATAAGGATGCCGAAAGGATATGTTACAACGATATGGCCAATCTCATCAATATCAAACTCATGAAATGTAGTGGGATAACCGGTGGACGAAAGATCGTTGAAGTCCTTGAGGATTACGGTGTGAACGCCATGGTCGGATGTATGGGAGAAGTAGTTCCATCGTTAGCGGCTGCCGCACACCTGCACATGACCAGCGGAAACATAAGGTACGCTGATTTAGACAGTCATTTCATGCTTTCCGATAATATAACTTCTGGATTCGAATTCAAAGAAGGCAGATTATGGACTTTGGATCAGCCCGGTTTGGGAATAGATATTTTGGAGGATAAAGTTGAAGAATATCGGATGGAGTTAGATGCATAATGATAATTAAAACACCCTCTAGGCTACATATGGGGATAATCGATCTAAGCAGAGA
>CAYNQI010000072.1:0-1727 GCA_964399335.1 uncultured Thermoplasmata archaeon
GTGAAAACCATCCACGGTTCTCCGTCGGGATCGTAAAGAACGTAACTCATACTACCTAACGTATGACCTGGAGTGTGTATGGCTTCTATCTTCAACCTACCGACTTTCCACGTATCGCCCTCTTGAACAGGCTTTCCATACTCGTATTCAAGTCCTCCATCTGCATGAAATATCTCGGCCCCTGTTTTAGAAGATATATCGTGAGAACCTATAACGTAATCTTCATTGCGGTGAGTTTCCAGCACAGCTTTTATGTTCATCCCGTTCTGAGAAGCCAAGTCCAGATACTTCTGAACGTCTCTTCTTGGATCGATGACTACTGCTTCGTTCTGATCACCTATTATGTAAGAATTGTGAGCTAACCCTTTAGACACGATTTTCTTGAAAATCATATTTTTCACCTATAGATACCTCTTTTATCAAGATTAACGAGATGTAATTTATTATTTTTGTATACTATCACTCTAGGTACATCCTTGCACCAAACACCAGTGTGAACTGCATCAAAGGAATGGTCCCGATGAATTCAGGGATAGCTGCTCCTATCTCGTATGGTATGGTTGTAACCAGACCTACTGTAGCTATTGAAAGTACAACAGAAGATAAAATAAAAGTGCCCCAAACCGGCTCGACTAGATCCCATAATTGATCCACACCGAAGGCAGTTATTCCACTCAAAGAGGTGATAAAGAACAGTACAGAGACCCAGAAATGAGGCCCTTTCCCCATAGGGAATAATCCTACCAAGATAAGGAATACCATACCTGCCCCTATGAAAACAACACCATAATAACCGGTGATATCCTCAACGTACTCAAGAAGACCGAAAACGAATATTATACCTAGGATCCCTGCAATTATCAAACCTGCATTAAATACGTAATTGTAGGATGTACCTACTTCGCCAAGATGACTTAAAGCATGGTCAGCCCATTTGAACCATGACCTGTTGATAACTATCGATATGGCTATAAACATATAAGCTATAAACGGTGCTAACAATCCACACGCCCCTGTAATTTCCTCCGGAATCAAATCTTCTAAATCCATTACATCCATCTTCTCACCATCAAAGATTTACTCTTCATGTGGTCATGGGTTTACAATGATAAAAAAGTTCCGATAAAGATTAGTTGAAAATATCAGTCGAAGCCAGTTTTTTCTGGGAATATGGCTGATATGATCACGATTATCGGCCCCACGATCAAACCAGCCCATGCAAAAAATCCGATGAAACCATATACTACCAGCTTGACTTTTTCTTTTCTATCCAAGACTTCTTCGAGTTTTACACCGTTAAGTATCAACAAACTTCCGATCAGTATAGGGATCGATGCAAATATCAGAGTCAGGATAACCGCAGCACCGGGATTTGCGATCAAAGATGCTTTTACCATCTGATATGAGATCATAGCACCACTTCCTACGTAAAGCAATCCACCAAAAGACAAAAGCCAACCGTTGATATTTTTAGGCGACCATCCCTGGTCTTTTTTTAAAGCAAAGATAGAAAGACCAGCTGCGATAGTGACCAACATCGGCGCAAATATTTCCAATATACCCTGCCCTTCCCATATCCTGATCCTCACTATATCGAGGGGCACGTTTATCCACTCTAAAATTCCGTAACGTTCTTCAGCCCCGACTGCTAATCCATAATCCCCCTGATCGCCATCTTCATCAAAAACAGCGATGTAATATGTTCCTTCCACATCCACTTCTGAATC
>CAYNQI010000072.1:1827-4578 GCA_964399335.1 uncultured Thermoplasmata archaeon
CGATATAGTAATAGCTTGCAGGTGTGAACGGCTCGTAGTCAGCTTCATCTAGTTCCCCTCGTTCGATGATGTAACCATAGTTTTCAGGTACCTCTACATTTTCGGGTAGTTCTCCATCTCTCCCCATTTCCGGTCCCATGATCACCAGATCTGGAACAAAATCGGATCTCAAAGGTACATAAAGGACTGCTTTCAGTCTGTCCCCTTCTTGGAATTCCATTTCGTAATAATGTACTGTATCGGCAGGCAGGTCAGAGTATATGGCCCAGGATTTAGTTGGATCGTGAACATGTGCCGCATCCTCCAGGCTTTCGTTACCCTCTGTGATTATTGGTACGTGTGCCTGGACAGTGTTGATAGAAATTAGAAGAACTATGACTATGGTCAAAATGATCAGCTTTTTATTCACCCTCTGTTCACCGATGGATACATGAATGGAGATGTATATCAACTTTATCGAATCTTTAAAATAACGGGACTTCGATTTGGAAAGCATGGAAGCTTATAAAGAAACTATCGAGTTCTGGGATGATGTATTCCATGAAGAGATGGATTTCGATAAGGACGAACCGATATCCATCGAGGAGATAGAAGATGGTTTGAGATGGCTCGCTGAAGGTTCAAGTTCTCTGATCGATTTCGGATGTGGTAACGGTAAGTTGGTGTTGAGGTGTTCTACATTCGGAGTCGATAGATCAGTGGGTATCGATATCAGTTTCAAAGCTATCTCAACAGCCGAGGAACTGGCAAGGGCTAACGACCTCGACGAAAAGAGTTTTTTTCGGACCGGCGGGATCTCTTCACTTTCAGACTTCGAAGAGGATGAGTTCGATGGAGGGATCATCTCTAACGTTTTAGATAATTTATTACCAGATGATGGAAGACGGCTCTTAAATGAGTACCACAGGATCATCAAACCTGGTGGGAAGGTCCTTTTGAAACTTAACGATCATATCGAGCCGGAAACTTTAGAAGGATGGGGTGCTGAAGAGATCTCTGATGGTTTCTACAAAGAAAAGACCGGCCTATATTTCTGGAACCTGACAGATGAAGATGTGGAAATGTTGTTATCTCCGCATTTTGAGATGCGGAAAGAAGTTCGTGTAGAGTTCAAAGAGCATGATCAGTTCAACAGGTTGTACTATTTGGTCAACCGCTGAACCTTAGGTTAATTATTTAACTGAAATCATCTATGGATCAGTGATGTTGGAAGACTTGATGGAAGAGTTGAAAGAGGGCGTTGATTTAAGTTCTTATTCGATCATCGCTGAAGGTGTGGAAAAAGGTAGGTTGAAAGATCAATTTTATCTGCCGATCTATTTGGTTAAGGGTGAAGAGAAGGAAAGATTGCTCTACATGAGTGTTTATTTAGGGAACAAACCTTACTACAAGGGCTGGGTCGAGCTTTTTGGTATCAACGACGAACTCGATTTGGGCGGTGATGAAGTATCTTATTTTGGTTCTGACATCGAAGATGACTTGATAAGTTTGATCTCTCAACATTCATCAGCCGGTGAGAAGCTATTCATCGAATACCAGCGGGATCGGGAAACGTTATCTGGATCGAACAGAGGGATCCCAGAACCGTTGACCCGTTTGGGTTACCTTCTATTTGAGAACGGATATACTTGGTTCAAGGACTGGTACTTCGCCGAAGGGTTCAACGAGGGGGGTCAGAAACTCCAGGGGGAGAAACCCATAGATGAAGAGAGTGAGGAGAGGCATATTCAAGATATCGTAGATGACGTTCAAAAATTCTTAAACAGGTCTGAAGATATGGATAAAGTCGAGAAAAATGCTGTTGAACGGGGTAAGGAACTGCTGGAAGAGGTCGATATATGAAAAGATCAAGTCTATCTCTGAGATTGCTCAAAAGATTGTTCCCATCCCGTTTTCTACTAGCTAAATTGACGAATCTTCCTATCATCGGTCCTGCCATGGATAAGGTCTTTTTCAAAGAGGATGATCTGATCTATCTACCCAAAGAGATAGAGTTAGACATCGATGTGGGATTACATGACAACATAGTTCTCCCATCGAAGTTGGTGGAATATTACATCGAAGAGGCGGACTACCACTGGGTCATGGACTTCTGTATCTGTAGGGAGTCCAACGGGTGTGAGGATCATCCCATCGAGTTGGGATGTTTGTTTTTGGGCGAGGCTGTTAGAGATATCGACTCCAGCTTGGGTAGGGAAGTGACTGAAAAGGAAGCCCTAGAGCATGTAGAGAAGTGCAGAGAAGCTGGGTTGGTGCATCTGATAGGCAGGAACGAGTTGGATTCAGTGTGGTTGGACGTTAGACCCGGGGAGAAGTTGATGACGGTCTGTAACTGCTGTAACTGCTGCTGCCTGTGGAAGATGATACCCGATCTCTCACCTTCTGTCAGCAGTAAGATCAAGAGGCTATCAGGTTTAGAAGTAGAAGTGGATGACAACTGCGTTGGATGTGGAAAATGTGTCGATATCTGTTTCATCGATGCCGTCAAGATAGAGGACGGAAGTGCAGTGATCAGCGAAGACTGCAGGGGATGTGGAAGGTGTGCTGAAATCTGTCCAGAAGACGCTATAGAGATGATTTTAACGGATGAAGATTTCTTCGAAAAGTCAATCGAGAACTTGGATTCTGTTCTCGATATTTGATATGTAAACTTTCAGAACTAAAACTCTAAATAAAAAATAAAAGAAAGATTTTTTTGTATATTTTTCAAACTACAGAAACTCACTCTTTTAGAGCCAGTGGTTCACCACA
>CAYNQI010000073.1:0-4469 GCA_964399335.1 uncultured Thermoplasmata archaeon
CCATGAAAGGCTTTTATACATGGAACATAAATTAGGTAAACATGAAAAGAATTCATTCCACGGATGCAGTCAAACTTGAAGACGGTGAGAAATGCAAACTGGCCGGATGGTTACAGGAAATAAAGAACCTCGGAGGCATAGCCTTTTTAAAAGTTAGAGACCGAGAGGGTGTATTTCAGGTAGTTCTTGTCAAGAAGGAGATCGGGGAAGATGAGTTCGAGGATATTGTCAATATACCGAGAGAGAGTGTTATCGAAATCGAAGGGAAGAAAACCGATACCGATCAAACAGATCTTGGATACGAAGTGCATCCAATATCCATCAAGGTGGTCAGTGAAGCTGAAAAACCGCTCCCACTAGGTGTCGTTGACAAAGTTGATGCTGAACTTCCAACGAGATTAGATAACCGCTTCTTAGATTTAAGAAAAAAAGACAAGAGGGACATCTTCGAATTGAGGAACCTTTTGATAGAGGGCATGAGAAATTTCTTTTCACAGGAAGGTTTCCTAGAAGTTAGTACCCCAAAGGTTGTAGCAGCCGGCGCGGAAGGCGGAGCAACTTTGTTCGATGTTGATTATTACGAAAAGAAGGCACATCTAGCTCAAAGTCCACAGCTGTTCAAACAGATATTGATGTCCGCTGGGTTCGAAAGGGTATACGAGATAGCACCCGCTTACAGAGCCGAGGATTTTGACACTATAAGACATACCTCGGAGTTCATCTCTGTTGATTTCGAGATGTCATTCATAGATGGTTCTGAAGATATAATGGATATGACCAGTTATATGGTAAGTCATGCACTTTCACATGTGAAGGAACATGGACAAGAACAGCTCGAAGAGCTTGGCGTAGAACTGGAAGTTCCGGAGCATCCGATCAAGAAGATAACCCATAGAGCTTGCATCGACATCTTACAGGATATGGGTAAGGAATGGGAGGACGAACCTGAGATCGATACGGAATCTGAAAAGATGCTGGGTGACTATGTTAAAGAAAATTATCATACTGATTTCTTCTACATAACCGAATTCCCTACCAGTCTCAAAGAGAGCACTTTCTACGCTATGAGGAAAGAATACGATCCATCACTAACCACCTATTTCGATCTTGAGTATAAAGGTCAGGAGTTAGTTTCAGGTGGACAAAGAGAGCACAGGTATGATGTTCTTATCAAACAGATGGATGAAATAGGTCTAGAAGAGGAGGATTTCGAGGATTATTTGAATGCGTTTAAATATGGCATTCCCACCCATGGTGGTATAGGATTGGGTCTAGATCGATTCGTTCAACAGATGCTTGATTTATCGAATATTAGAGAAGCTATATTGTTCCCGAGAGACATTTCTAGATTGACACCTTAGTTTCAGTCACCTCTAGTTGATAAATATATATAATATATTTACATTGTGAGAAATGATGGCTGTCGGGAAATATGAGCGTGAGTTGAAAGGAATCCTTTCCGGTGATGAAGAAGTTATCAATAATGCTACAAAAACATGTAGTGATAGAGAGATCGTTGGTTACAGATCTATTTATGATATACCCTTTCTCGTCGTCAGAGCCGGAGGAAGCCTTGGCATTGATCTTATAGCCTTAAGAGGTGAGATATCGTTCCCTATCGAAGTAAAATCATCCAAGGAAAACGTACTCTATTTTAGGAACGAAGGTAGGTTGAATGAACAGGCGGAATGGATGAAAGAGGTGTGTATGGATAGCAATGTTCTACCTCTATATGCGTATCGTTTGAAAAGACAAAGAGGAGACAAATGGAGAGTTTATACTATGAAAATAGATGGGATGAAGAAGAAACATCAAGTACTTCAAAGAAAGATACCATACATGCAGACAACGGTTCATGGTAACCTAAAAATGGAATGGGACAAAGGTATGCCGCTAAATCAACTACTCGCCTATCTAAAACATCTGATTCATTAGCAGGCAATCCTTTTATAAAGTGGTTATCAAATAACCAATCATGAAAGTCATACCATCGATATCATTCAAAGGCAATAAGCCCGTAACCGTTAAAGACGGGTATTACGAGCATTATTCTAAAGGAGGTACTAAATTGGACTATCATAAGGTTCTTTCTCTTCTAGGTGAGTATGATACAGTTTATCTCTTGGACATAAATGGTATAGAAAGCAGGAATCTACAATCAGATGTCATTAGAAAAGTCGGAACTAGGAAGGAAGTTTGGGCCGATGTAGGGGCTAGAGATACAGCTACTATTACCGATGCATACATCGCTGGTGCTGATAGAGTAGTAATATCAACCAAAACAATGTATTCTATGGACCTTATTATAGAATCGAGTAAATTGAGCCACCAAATGATATTTTGCATTGATTATAAAGATGGAATAATTACCCCTTCAGAAGAAATGAAATCAATTCAAATTAAAGATCTCATCTTGAAAGCAGTCGAAGCTGGTATTGAAACTATAGTTATACATGATTTAAATAATGAGGATTTTCAACGATCTCTATTAGACTACATACCTGACAAAGATTATGAACTGTTTATCGGCGGTAATATCAAAATGGCCAATATAGAATCCTATGAACCATTTATCGACGGCGTCATACTCGGTCTGGAGGAATCGATAGAATGGCAAGTAAAGAACTGAAATATACACTAGCTTTCATATTCCAAAGAGCTGGATCAGAAGAGATGGATGAGGATGATTTTATTTACGGTCCTCCTGCAGACCTTGGGTGGTTCACCTCTAGTGAAGCTAAAAAGCTTCTTAAATTGGCTAGAAAAGAAGGTTTAGTCAAACTAGATGGGAAACAAGTCAAAATAGAATTTGATCCAAGTAGTGTTAGCATACCGTTGGGTTTTGAACCCTCGAAAAGGATCCTTGAAGAAAAAAAGAAACCTCTTTTTCAACGGATGCTTGATGATGTGGTCATGTACAGTCAACTCAACAGGCAGGAGATAATGTCACGGGTGAATGTCAAACAGGATGAAATGAATATAGAAATTGAAGCCGCTCTACTATTATTAGCTCGGGAACTAGAACTTGATATACCAAAAAAACAGGAATATATCGAAGATGTGCGTAAGAAAGTACGTGGGCGATGAATCTACAAAAGAGAACGTCCATCTAGATCTTTAGGTGGTTTTACTTTCATCATCTTTAAAATAGTTGGATAGATATCTATAATATTAGCCTTATCTTTAGAAAGCGGTTCAGAAGAATAAACAAAGGCGTCGTCATAAGTGTGCATCCCGTTTCGAAGACCTTTACTCACTAAATCCACTTTACCGAATTTACTTTTTAGGTCATATCCGTCTTTGGGATGGACAAGCAAATCTGGGGCATTTTTTTCGTATGGGCCTGAATAGATCTCCTCCCTTTTGAAAACTTTATCAATGATCTCCCGTCCCGACATTGGGTCTCTTAGATTGGTCAGTTTTTCGATCAGATCATCCCTAAGCGAGTTGTATTCATCCTTAGATACACTGCCATTCCTTTCTCGACCTTTTAGATTGATATATATCCTTCCAGGGATCAAACTGTATGCTTTTGTCTCTCTAGTGATGTTAGAGAATTCCTTAACTTCTTCTAGATAACCCTCTTCCATTAGCCATTTATTGAGTTGAACTTCCTGTTCTAGTTTGGTAAATCCATGGTCAGATATAACTAAAAGTTTATCTTTCTCATCTAGGTTTTTTTCTAAAAGGCCGACCATACGGTCAATTTTCTTATAAAATGAAATAAATTTATCCGAATATCTGTCACCATCAAGATAATTCCCCATCATGAAATGATTTATACGATCTGTGACCATGAAATGGAATATCATAAAGTGATAGTTTTCATCGAGATAATTGAACATAGCCTTTTTTTTGGCTTCAAAAGTTTCCTCGATATCTTTCAAGAACTTATCTAAGTTTTCTAGGGCTAGGGATGAATCGGTGTCGATTTTATAGCCCAATTTATAAAGTTCTGAGGCAAAGTCTTTTGGATATGTACCTTTTAATAGGTCTGAACATAGAAAACCAGATACTAATTTACCATTCACCTTTCGTGGAGGGTAGGTTAAAGGTACATTCATGACAAATACCTTTTTTTTCTTTTCACTTAGGTATTCCCATAGTGTTTGAGATTTCAAGTCTGACGAATCACATATCTGTAAATCTTTACTATTAGATTTTCTGTCAACAAAACCATAGATGTTATGTTTACCAGGATTTTTACCGGTCATAAAAGATGACCATGCTACGGAAGAAATCGTTGGGTAAACCGAGCTCATTTTTTTGTATTTAGGCGATCCCAAATGTTTGAATTTACCTTTCTTGTACATATCTTTTATAAAACTGTGTGGTACACCATCTAGTGCTAAAACGATGGTCTTAAAATCTCGACCTAATAACTTATCCAAGAAACCCATTAACCCCTACAAATGTCAAGTTATATTTGGATATTTTGCATGTTTCGAAACATATTTATACATCTCAAC
>CAYNQI010000074.1:0-4463 GCA_964399335.1 uncultured Thermoplasmata archaeon
ATCTTCCTCCATCATAGCCATGGCAGTTCCCGTATTTTCAAAGATCCCTCTGTATTTCTTTTCGCTTTCCATTAGCTTCCTTTCCATCTTATGCTTATAAAAGGCCATCTGGATATTACTATGCAGTTCTCTCTTACGGTAGGGTTTTAGGATGTAACCAAAGGGTTCGGTCACTTTAGCTCTTTCCAACCGTTTGTCATCTGAATATGCAGTGAGATATATGAGAGGAATTCCTAATTCAGACTTGATCTTATCTGCGGCTTCGATACCATCCATATCACCTTTCAATACGATATCCATCAAGACCAAACCAGGTTCTAACTCTCTAGCCCTCTCTATAGCCTCATCCCCGCTATTCACTATATCGATAACGGAATATCCGATATCCTCAAGAGTTTGTTTGATATCCTCGGCGACAAGCCTTTCATCCTCGACGATCAAAATATCTTTTTTATGCATCAATTATATCCCCCTCTTTCCTAAACCTGATCTTAAAAGTTGTTCCTCCATCCCGTATAACTTCTACATCACCATCCAACTGGTCTACCACTAACATGTGTATGAGTCTAAACCCAAAAGTCTCAGAACTTTCTAAATCCACTTTCTCCGGTATACCTACTCCATTGTCACTGATTACTATCTCGATGTTCTGGTCATCAGTTAATTTGGTTGAAACCTTCAACTTCTTCTTTCCCTCGTAATCATCTGGGAAAGCATGTTGTAATGAGTTAGAAATGATCTCATTGATGACTTGAACACATGGATTGGCTTGATCTATACCAAGCAAAATATGCTCCATATCGGTTTCCAGTTCGACTTCACCGTAACTAACATTATAAGTCTGGTATATACTTCTAATCAATTCTTCAATAAAAGTTTTTAAATCAATACTCGCCATATCATCTGAGCGATGGAGCATTTCATGTATGAGTGCCATGGACTGTACGCGATTCCGTCCTTCTTTTAATATCGTTAAAGGATCTTTATCCCCCTTTTCAGAGGCTTGTAATTTTAAGAGACTTGAAACTACCTGCAAATTATTTTTAACTCTATGATGGATCTCATCTAGGAGGATCTCTTTTTCTCTTAACGACCTCTTCAACCTTTCTTCTGCCTTGATCTTATTTATCGCCATGGCTAGATCACTAGCGATCTCCATCAATAGACCTAATTCTTCATCATCTATCTCTTCTAGATTTTCTACAGCCAATATCCCCTCTAATTTATCATCGATTATCGGTGCTATGGCTCTAGTACTACAAAAATCCTCTTTTTCACAACTTACGATTGATGGATCTTTTATCTTTAGAAGTTCCTCTTTTTTCAAATCGAACTCATCAAGACCGATATCACCCACTTTTTCATATATCTCGCCCTCATCTATAAGGAAAATAGAAACTTTTGAATAACCCCGAGTTTCCATCAACAATCTCCGTGATTTCTTCATCAACTTTAAAATATCATCTTCTTGGGTGATAAGTTGATTAACATTTCTTATAGAGCGAAGTAAACTATTCAGATGTTTTATCCTTTCCTCTTTTATTTTACGTTCGGTTATATCAGCATGTGTGCCTACAAATCGGATCGGCTCACCATCTTCGTTTCGTTCCACGATGCGCCCTCTTCCCCTAATCCACATGTAATCACCGTCACTCCGTTCAAAACGGAATTCCACGTCAAACTTTTCACTTCCACCGTTTATATGTTTTTCTGCTTCAGTCATAACGTGATCAATATCATCGTTATGAACTCGTTGTTTAAATTCATCCAATCTGTGTGGGAATGCGTCTATATTGTAACCTGCCATTTCATAATATCTTGGATCATAATATACTTCGTTGGTTCTCAAATCCCAATCCCATATCCCTTCGTTTGTTACTGCCATCGCAAGATCTAATCGCTCTTCACTTTCTTTTATGGCATCTTCCATTTTTTTACGTTCCGTAACATCCCTTATAATTTCTACAACACCAGTGATTTCACCTGATTCACTATCTTTCATGGGATAAGAATAAAATTCTAACCATCCAAAATCAGACCCAGGCAAACCATGAATAATTTCTTTTTCGACGGTTCCATTTTCGATACTTCTCATAGCAGGGCAGGGATCTAAGGGTTCCCTTGCTTCATGAAAACATTCATAACATTTTTTACCCTCAAGTGGGATATTTTCTGAATACCATTCATTCAATGTCGGGTTAACATATTTGATGTTCAATTCAGTATCTAGTAAACACAAACCATCTTGGATCGCTTCTAAGATATATTTCAAAGATCTTTCACTTTCTCGTAGTGCTCTTTCGGCTTTTTTTCTTTCTACATTTGTAATCTGTTGAGCAACTATTGATGCAATCGTGCTAACGAAAGCCTCCTCGTCTGGATGCCAATGGCGAGGCTCTCCGATATGTTCTGCACAAACGACGCCGATTATTTCACCTTCAACTTGAATTCCCGCATCCAGCATTGAAGTTATATTGAGGGGTTTCAAATAATCTTCAGTCAACCCTTTCGATCTCGGATCAATTTGAGCATTATCTGCATATATCCTACTTTCTTCACGTATTGCTGAAAAATATTTTGGGAATGTTTTTGTTTCTAATTCCATTCCTTCACTGTAGTCTTCTTTTTCCGACTCGTAAAGTTTTAAGCATTTAAGTATTGTTTTATCATCTTCAAGCAACCAAACACTAGCTCTTTCAACATTCAATGCTTTTGAAAGGACTTTAGTGATTCTATTTAAAGCAGAATCTAAATCTCCAGAGGCTATAGCTGGATCCAATACGAGGTCAGCTATAGAAGCCCGTTGCAACTGGGCACGTAGATTACTTTCTCGATATTCTTCTTCTGCTTCTTTTCTTTTCGTAATATCAGTTATAAAGCCTTCCAAGAATCTATTACCACTTTTATCTATAATATGTCTACCCTGCTCCCAGACCCACTTTATTTCTCCCTCTGACGTTTCTATCCTATAAGTTATCTTAAAGGGTTCATCTTTTTCTATTGCAGATTGGATCTCATCCCAAACATATTCTCTATCATCAGGGATTATCAATTCACCATAAGCCACTTTTTTATTTCCAATAAGTTCATCAGGTTCATACCCCGTTAGCTCTATAGAACCTTCGCTCACGAATTTCATCGTATAATCTTTGGTATTTAAACATCGATAGGCCATGCCGGATAGATTGCTGAGAAGAGTTTCCATCTGTTGATTTTTTTCTTCGAGTTTTCTTTCGGCTTCGTTGATCTTTGTTACATCACTTAATATAGTAATTGATAGAGTTCTACCATTCCTATCCTCGGCAAAAGAAGTTTTCAGATCAATACACTTCTCGTCTCCTCCTTTCGGTTTTATCATCAGGTTGTACTCCTCGGCCTCACCATTCTCAAAATTCCCTTCCAATATATCAATAACCTTTTCTAGGTACTCTTCTTTTACTAATTCTTCTAATATCTTTACCGCATTTTCACCTAAAACCTCATCTTCACTGAAACCAGTGATCTTTTCAAATTTCTTGTTGGCCTTCAAAATATTTCCATCTATATCTGTAACTAAGACTCCATCTTGCAAAGATTCGATAAGCTGTAAAGCACTTTTTTCAAGTCTACCTCTTGGGATGTTATCCCCCCTTATTTGTACTAATATATGGATGTAAATATACTTCCAATTATCAAGACCATTTTCCAAATTTTATATAGTAGGTTAATCGATTTAAACCTTTTGTATATAATACAAACTCTCTATTAAAAAAAACGAAACTGTTGAATAAATTAAGCCTTCACAAACTTAATATCGAACCGTGCACCACCTAGATCGGATCCCATTATGTCGATACTTCCATCGTATCTCTCTACTACTTCTTTAACAAAACTTAACCCAAGCCCAGTTCCTGCATTATCTCCCATCTTGACACCAAATTCAAATAAATTATCTTTTATTCCTTCAGGGATACCTCTACCATCATCTTCCACTGTAACTGTTACTCGTTCATCTCCTTCTTTAACCTGTATAACTATTTTATTACAATCTGAATGTTTTATCGAATTGTCGATCAGATTCGAAAATAGGTTCTTATACAATTCACTACCGATGACTTTTCCATCAGAACCCTCAACTTCAATTACTATGTCTCTTTCCTCAGCTAAGGTACGATATTCCTCCACAACCTGAGATAATATCTTACCCAAATTGATTTCATACCCCTCTCGGTCCCAAATAGAACGTATATTTCGAACTTCCGAGATCAACTGGTTACTCTCTTTAAGAGAGTTCAACGCTTTTTCCACGAATTGTTTCTGTTGTTCATTCATTTCAGTATCCGAAAGCAATTGAAGGTAACCAACCGCCACTTGTAACTTGTTTTTAAGGTCGTGTCTAAGCATGGAATGAAGCTCTGCTTCTTTATTACTGTAAACTTCTTCGTTCATCAAAGTTATAGTTGAATAGGTATTATATATTATTT
>CAYNQI010000075.1:0-4446 GCA_964399335.1 uncultured Thermoplasmata archaeon
TTGAATCAGCGGGATTGTATCCCTCGATCCTCAAGCGTAGCTCTGCGGATACTGCAGTGTGTATATTTTTTTTGGTATTGAAGTACGTTCAGTATAGCTATTTTGCGTAGGATTAACATCCTACTTTCCTTCGAAAGAGTACGACTTTCTGCAGATGTAAAGGAGAAGTTGGGATGCATGTCGTTCCGGTCGGTTGAGGTTCGGCTTGCGCAGGAACGAGTTCCTCCTTTCACTTCGGGCAAAGCCCTCGTGATGTAGTCCAGGATGTAGAGGTTGTCATACCTGATCTGGATCAGGTCGATGTGGCCGGTGATGGGTTCGTCGATGTCTAGATCCACCTCTTTCGGTCGAATGAATACCGGAAGTTCGGTGGCAACCGTGGTGGAGTCGTTTATTAGGAAGAAGTCTTGGACTATCTCGTGAGGTGATTTTTTTGTATTCTTTGGCTGGGAGTTCAGGGCTAGGTGGGTGAGTTCGGGAGAGATATTGTTTTTCTTTTTGGGTTTAGTGTTGTGATCGATGTTCAATGATGAGCATCTAGGTCTTACACAGAACTCGTTCTGTGAATCGAAGGAATGCTATGCATTCCTGTAGACTCTGAGGAACATCTTTCTGTCCAAGGAGCGTTCTAACCAGTTGATGTAACGACGGAGTTCTGGTCGCTTTTTTGAGTGGATGTTTAGTTTTAGATGGTGGTAAGTGAAGGGGTATATTTGTTGGTGTTTGTAATTGTGGGTGGTTGTGAGGGTGGTGGGGTCGATGTTGTAGTTCTTTCTGAGTTTGAGGAAGGTCAGAGTGTCTTTGTATCTGTTTATCCAAGTGTAAATAGTGCTAAGTGTTCAGGACTATGTCCTTCCATCCTCACTACCGTTGCGGATGGAGGGGAGTACTGGTATTTCTTACCGGTCCGCTTTTTTGCTAATGTGACCGGATAGCCTTTGTTGTATTGTTGAAGAGTGTACAGGATCACGTTTTCTGGATATTCGGTTTTCGGAGCGCTTGAATCACTAAAAGTAATCTTGCAACCTTTGTAGGAATTTCAATTCTAAAATTCCTACTCTCTTGGAATTTTTCCTTAAAAATTCCGAGATTTGCAATAATAACGCTGTATCTTTCCTTTTTTTGTGCTCCTTAATCCATTCTTGATTACATTTTCATCGTTTTTGCAGTCAGGACATATCATCGTTCTCACGGTATTGATGAAGCGGGCTAAGATGAGGTTATAAATATAATCTCGGTTCGACGGATGGAGAGGGAAAGCTTTCGCTGGAAGAGTGGGCGGGTGGGAAAACGAGATCCGGTGGATAGCTGTTATGATATTCGGTTGTTGTCAATTACGACGTGCGGTTGGTGTCAACCGAAGTTCGTGTCTACTGGAATTTTAATCTAAAATTCCATCGAGTATCAGAATTATGGAATAATTCTAATTTAGTGGCAATTTTGTTATGAAATTGCCACACTATTTAGAATTTTGAAGAGAAAGTTCTGAAACATACGAAGCACCAACCGACGTTCGTAATGGAAGATGGAAAACCAACCGAATGTTGGACACGTTTTTTGGATGAGTGTGAGTGGAATTTATGGTTGCTGGATAGGGGGAATACCAACCGGATATTGTGATTTCTTTCTTTGACGATTCAAATAAACTAAAATTGTGATCTTTTAACTAATCCGCTTCGATTTCGCCAAGAATCTTTTTTATTTTCTCTTTCAAACCGGGTATATCTTCTTTTAAAGTCTTCCAGATAACTGCGTTATCCACACCAAAATATCCATGTATAACCACATCTCTCATTCCAGCCATATTTTTCCAAGGAACATCAGGATATTTATCTCTTATATCGAAGGGAATGTTTTTAGTCGCCTCACCTATTATTTCAAAGGAGCGAACAACCGCAAAAACAGTTTTTTTGTCTTCCAAAAAGTCTTTCAAGTCCAGTCCACATGTGAATTCTTCTATAGCATCTATCGAGTACAAAATATCCTCTAGGTAATCTCCGTAATCTCTACTCATACGTAAACAACTTCCCTTTTGATATATCGTCCGATTCGTGGTTTTAAAGCACTTTCCATGACTAGATCTACCTTTACATCCAAGATATCTTCCAGATAATTCTCCAGCTCAACAAAGTCAAAAAGACTGATGGTTTCATCGAATTCCACCAATATATCCAGGTCACTACTCTCGTGTTCCTCCCCGCGTACGTATGAGCCGAAAAGTCCGATTTCTTTAACCTTGTACCTTTTTTTGAGTATAGGCTTATGACTTTCGATGATCTCTTCGATCTTTTTCATCTTCTTATTCAACTTATCCACCGATATTGATTTACATAGATAGATGATTTCCTAACAATTTAAAATTTGTGTAAAAGATGAACTTTCAAACCTTCAATCTCTACTTCCTCCCTCCTATCTTCACCAGGATACCCTTCTCCTGTAGATACTCATTCCTTCTTTTAATGTTCCGGATCGGGGGAGTACCAACCGACGTTCGTGTACGAACCGCCAACCGAATATCGTAATGGAAGATGGAAAACCAACCGAATGTTGGACACGTTTTTTGGATGAGTGTGGGTGGAATTTATGGTGTCTGGATAGGGGGAATACCAACCGGATATCGTAATCCAACTGACGGTTGGTGGGGCGAAAGGTGGAACATCTTTCGGTTTCCGAACGTGTTCAAGACTTTAAGATGTTTTAAACGTGTTTTAAGGTGTTTTTACAGATATCCGATCTCTTTTAAGATTTGTTTAATCTCAGAGTACTTTAACAATTCCATCTTATCAGACCTGTAGCTGAAATTTAAATCTATGTTCTTAGTCTCAAACGGTTTTTCCGGATATATTACGAACATGCCCTCCAGTTCATCAGCACTACATACTTCTTCATCGGCCATCAGGGCTTCAAACATTTTTTCACCCCGCCTCTTGGAGATGAGTAGGTTTCTAGGTATGGATTCATGTTTTCCCTTTAAACTTTCAGGGGCCAATCAGTTTTCAGAATCGTCCGTTTTGTCCGCAGGATATAGTGCGTTCCTCTCCCCTTCCCTTTTCTTTCGATAATTCCCTTTTCTACCATTTCATCTAATTCTTCATAAGCAACCGATTTTCCAATACCAAAAATGTCACAATAGTCTTTCCTCTTGATCTCCTCGTTCTCCTCTAAATAGTTTACAGCCTCAATCTGCCTTTCATTTAATTCCTTCTCTCTCAGAAACTCCTTAGTTATATACTTTCTAAAAGTGACGACCAAGCTACCGCTAGTTTCTTCAAATAAAGGCTCAGGTAAACTTAGAGAGCTCTGCTCGATAAGTGTCTGGAAAGGCGCTAAGCTTTCCTGTAAACCATGCTCTAAACATTTTTCTATAATTCTGTTTGTCCCTGTTCCCCACTCCTCTATAAATTTAGCTAAAAAGAAACATCTCCCAACCAATGGATTTCTCAAAATCGAGCGGTGCTCCTTCTTTAGATCTTCTACTGTCAGTGGTTCTGGTAGAGGACCGCAACCCCAAACTTCTAACCTATCGTCGAAGATCCTGACCTGAACATTACTGGCGATCTTGTAATCTCTGTGACAGATAGCATTTGTTATAGCCTCTCTTATCGCTTCGATAGGATATTCCCATTTCCGCGCCATTCTATGCCAATTTATAGTGGGTTTCTTTTTTTATCCGTTTCATTTTGTTTTATGGTACGTTTATGGTACATTTATGGTACATTTGGTACATTTATCTTTTTTATGGATTTACAAGGTGTAATAGGTTCCTTTACCCTTTCCTTTCTGTTTTAAGAGCCCCCTTTCTACTAGATTTGAGAGGTCTCTTTTGGCAGTCTGCCTCGAAGCATCGTTTATCTCTCGATATTCTCTATTCGTTATTTTCTCATGTTCTTCAAGGTATTTTAATGCCTTTATCTGTCTGTCATTCAATCCTTTTTCTCTCAAGAGTTCTTCGTTCATCTTTTTTCTGAAGATAATTACTATTGCTGTCCCTGTATCTTTGAATTCCGGTTCTGGAAGACCATGTTCTATTGTATCTTCGATCATATCTACAGTTCCTCTGCCCCATTCTTCGATGTGTCCACCTAGAAAAAACATCTTCGCGAGGAGAGGGTTGAACGGTTTAGACTCGTTTTTTTGTTTTAGCGTTTCAACACTCCATCCCTCTGGCAGTCTTCCAGGATTCCAGATCTCTATCCTATCATCGAATATCCTTACTTGAGTTTTAGAAGTTGTTTGGTAATCCCTATGAACAACCGCATTTGTAATCGCTTCTTTTTTTCCATTCATTTTGGTCGTGTTATTTTCAAAGTTAGTTCCGGCATGTTCCGGCATATTCCGGTACACGACATATCTGGTGTTTTTGCCTTCGCCAACCTTTTTTATCAGACGGATTTATTTGACGGTGGTACTTTATTCTGGCAATTTTCGTTTCATTTTCGTTTCATT
>CAYNQI010000076.1:0-1570 GCA_964399335.1 uncultured Thermoplasmata archaeon
GAACCACTATAGGCATCCTTCCGTCCGGAGATCGTAGTGAAGGTAACGACTATCTGGATCATTCTATAGTGACTAACTTAGGTATGCTCAGGAACAGTTTGGTGGTATTGAACGGTGATATAGTCGTAGCTATAGATGGATCCTACGGGACCCTTTCAGAGATATCCATGGCCAAGAAGTACGGTAAAAGGATCTTGGGTCTAGGTACTTGGGATGTAGATGCTGTGGAGGCATGTTCTTCAGTGAAAGAGGTTCTGGGAAAGTTAAAAAGAATAAAGGATGAAAACACCAAAAGTTTATAAAGATGAGCTTTCAATGGATTAATCCTATCGGTGTAACTGATGAATAATATACCTGAAGAAAAGAAGGACACTGAAGAGAATTCTTCAGAATCAAAGGAAACAGAAATAGCTCCGGTCAATGAGTGGATGAAAGATATCGATGTTAACACGACGGAGGATGTAGAAGTCCCTGAAATGTTAGCGGATCAGGTCATCGGACAGGATGAAGCAGTCAGTGTAGTTAAAAAGGCCGCTAAACAGCATAGACATGTTATGTTGATAGGTTCACCCGGTACCGGTAAGTCCATGATAGCAAAAGCTATGACTGACTTTTTATCATCAGAGGCTTTAGAAGACGTTATATGTATACCTAACGATAAAGATGAGAACAACCCGAAGGTAAGGACGGTTCCATCAGGAAAAGGTAGGGATATAGTAGACAGTCATCGAGCAAAAGCTCAGGCTAAATCCCAGAAGAAGAACCAAGCCATGTTGATGATCCTAGCTTTGATAGTCGGTGCCGGTATAATGCTTTCAATTTTTACTGGACAGTACATGATAATGTTCTTTGCGATCCTTGCAGCAGCCATGTTGATGATAGCTATGAGGGCTAATCCAAGGGCTATGGGTGGTGATGGGGACAGAGATATACCCAAATTGTTAACTGAACACAAACCTGGAGAGAAACCTCCCTTTGTAGATGCTACCGGAGCCCAAGCAGGTGCACTGCTCGGTGATGTTAAACACGATCCATTCCAGAGCGGTGGATTAGAAACACCAGCTCATCAAAGAGTGGAAGTCGGTGCAATTCATGAAGCTCACAAAGGTGTACTATTCTTAGATGAGATCAACATGCTAAAGATGTCCTCCCAGCAAAAACTATTGACTGCCATGCAGGAACGTAGATTCTCTATTACCGGGCAGAGTGAGAGGAGTAGTGGAGCAATGGTACACAGTGAACCGGTTCCAACAGATTTCATCTTAGTAGCAGCAGGTAATCTCGATTCTATATACGGTGCAAGAGATGAAGAAGGGACAGTTCACGGTGGTATGCATCCAGCTTTGAGATCACGTATTCGTGGATATGGTTACGAGGTTTACGTTAACGACACCATGGAAGATAACCATGAAAATAGGATGGACCTTATCCGTTTCATAGCTCAGGAAGTTGAAAAGGATGAACGGAAAATACCACACTTCACTAAAGGAGCGATCACTGAGTTGATCAGAGAAGCTCAGAGAAGAGCTAATAAAAGAGGCGAGTTGACTTTAAGATTAAGAGAACTCGG
>CAYNQI010000076.1:1670-4441 GCA_964399335.1 uncultured Thermoplasmata archaeon
CCAGCGCCCCAATAGGTGGTGTTATTGGGAGCTTTCGACCTATTATCAAAAGATATCCTTCAAGTTCTTTATGAATTAGATATAGTTGACGAGACTAAACCACAGGAAGCTGCTATACCACCTATAATAGATAAGAAAAATACACTTTTGATAGCTCCTACCGGCATCGGTAAAACAGAAGCTGCACTTTTACCTATTTTACATAATATTTTAAAAAAGGATGAGAGGGACGGTTTTAAACTTCTATACATCACTCCCCTTAAAGCTCTTAACAGAGACATGGTTAGAAGGATCGAAGAGTTTTCAGAGAGGTTAAATTTCTCCGTTAGTGTCAGGCATGGAGATACTTCTCAGAAGGAGAGAAGAAAACAGTCTAAAAATCCCCCAGATGTATTGATAACTACCCCTGAGACCCTGCAGATCATGTTCACTGGTAAACACCTGCGAAATGGATTGAAGAACGTAGAGTATGTGGTTGTAGATGAACTGAACGAGCTAGCAGTCGATGAAAGAGGGAGTCAACTCTCTTTAGCCCTCGAAAGACTAGAAGAACTTAGTGAGAACGGTTTCCAGCGGGTAGGGTTATCTGCGACGGTCGGTAGTCCTGAGAAGGTGAAACGATTTCTAGTAGGTGTGGGAAGGGATGCTGAGGTCATCGAGATCACTGGAGATCATGAATTGGAGGTAGAAGTGGAGAAACCTCCTGCAGGAGATGATGATGAAAGGTTAGCGGAGATCATGAAGACCGATGTAGAAAACGCTGCCACTATCAGACGCTGTAAGGAATTGATCGATGAACATGATAGTACGTTGATTTTTGTAAATACCAGGGATGCGGCAGAATCTATAACCTCTTGTTTCAAACTCTGGTTAGAAGATTATCCTATAGGTGTTCATCACGGTTCTCTTTCAAAAGAGTCGCGTATCGAAGTGGAAGAAAGGTTCAAAGACGGAGATCTGAAGGCCTTGGTCTGTACATCTTCTATGGAACTCGGTATAGATCTAGGTAAGACGGATTTTGTTATCCAGTATCAGTCACCTAGACAGGTGACAAGGTACGTTCAGAGGGTCGGAAGGTCGGGCCATCGTATCGGTAGGGTTTCAAAAGGTAAGATTGTCACCACAACTATGGACGATATCGCAGAAGCAGCGGTGATAGCGGAAAGATCATTGAGAAGAGACTTAGAACTGACAGATATACCTGAGAAACCCATGAGTGTATTAGCCAATCAGATCATCTCATCGGTACACTCAGATAGAAAAATCGAATATGATGACTTTTATAATTTGGTTGTAAGGGCTTATCCATTTAGAAAGTTGACTAGAGATGAGTACGAAGAACTGCTTGAACAACTCGCCGAGATACGGGTGATATGGAAAGATGAGGATGAGATAGGGAAAAGAAGAGCTTCGCTCAAGTACTTCTACGATAACATCTCCATGATACCCGATGAGAAAACATTCTTGATGAAAGATATGGCGTCTAACTCGATAATCGGGACGCTAGATGAGAGCTTCGTTGCTAGTAAAGGCGAGATCGGAGGAGTCATAACACTGCAGGGAAAGGCATGGAGGATAATAGATATCGAGGACGAACAGGTTCTAGTCAATCCAGTTAAGGACTTGGGTAAGATCCCTGATTGGACCGGAGAGGATATACCTGTGCCCTTCGAGATAGCGCAGGAAGTCGGTGAACTGAGGGAAATCGGATGGAATGGGAAGTTCGAAGATCATCCAGTGGAAGAAAGAACTAAAGATGAATTCGATGAATTTCTTGACTCCCAGGAAGATCATCCCATACCTACGAAGAACAGGGTAATTATCGAGATCGGTAAAGAAACGGTCATAGTGAATTCCTGTTTTGGAACACTCGTCAACCAGACCTTTGGCCGCTTGTTCGCATCTCTGTTATCCGCTAGATTAGGAGAGAGTGTGGGACTTCAGATAGATCCATATCGGATAATGATGCGGTTACCCCGAAGGGTTTTTCCATCCAAGGTAGAATCTGTGTTCAGGGACACAGATCCTGAAACACTGGAAGAACTGCTGGAGAAGTCCATAACAAATTCCTCTTTCTTCCGTTGGAAGTTTCTGCACGTTGCTAAGAAATTTGGAGCTGTTAAGAAAGATGTCGATTACAGGATGATCAATATCGATAAGCTCATAGACGCCTTCAAGAATACTCCGCTTTACAGGGAGGCTGTCAAGAAGACGCTGCGGGACAACATGGATACTGAACGGACTAAAGTGTTGCTAGAGAAGATCCAAACTGGTGAGATAGAACTGGTCATGGCTAAATCCGGGATATCTCCCATAGGTGAAGCCGGGCTGGAGAAGCATAAAGAGTTCTTGAGTCCCGATAGAGTTAGTCACGCTGTTTTGATGGCTCTCAAAGAGAGGCTTGAATCAGAGGAAATAGTGATGAAGTGCCTGAGATGTGGCACTCGGAGACGTAAAAGGATAAAGGATATCGGGAAGCCAAAATGTCCCTCTTGTGGTTCTGCCATGGTAGTGCCGCTTAGAGCTTACGACGACCCGGATATCATCGATAAAGATAGAAAAGAACTGAATGCTGAGGAAAGAAAAAAGTTGAAGGAATACTACAAACTTGCTGACCTAGCAAGGATCTACAAGAAAAGAGCTGCTATGGCACTCGCGGCTAGAGGGGTCGGTCATGCAAACGCCGGTAGGATCTTAAGAAAAGACCATAGAGATGAGGATGAATTTTTAAGAGATATCTTGGAAGCTGAGATACGGTACGCAAGGACGAA
>CAYNQI010000077.1:0-4404 GCA_964399335.1 uncultured Thermoplasmata archaeon
ACAAATGGTACTGTGACAACTGCCAAGATTATAAGTAAATCCTAAAACCCTTTTTTATCTTTTTTTAATTAAAATAATTAACCATACGTTTAAGTTTTTGATTTCGATCTATCTAGAATGACTTTTTTTGAAACCCGGGCAGTTTGACCAATCTTTCTCATATTCACATCCCTGACATATTTTAGTTATCTTCCTCATCCTTAAGAATGAATAAAGAGCAGCGATGTTTATACATATGAGAAATAAAATCACACGCAAAAATAGATGTATTGGGAGAGAGAATATTCCGATCATAAAAAATCCTATACCCAAACCCAAAAAAACCTTGATAAGTATTTTACCGATTTTATATTCGGATACATCAGTTAAGCTCAAAAACTGAAAAACACCAAATGATATTCCGATAAAAAATGCCATGGGAGTAGATATCTGAATGAAATCGATTATCCATAAAATAAATATTATCGATCCTACAGGATAAGCTGTAAAACATCCTACACATAACCTTTTTCCAGCGAAATGATAAACATCATCATCGAATCTAGAACACATGGGGTGATGAGAAAGAAAATAATCATTTTTTTCTCGAAGAAGATTCATAAATTCCTTGAATTCTTTTTTAAAATTACTCATCTTCGTTCTACCTTTTACTTTTTTCAGAAAACCCTAATAAAAACAAAACTATACCAAGTATAACGCAAATACTCAACATCGAAAATGAAAAGGTAGCTGAAAATATTAAACTTGATTCATACTCCAAGGCCGAAACATTCCCTAATATCATTGGAAATGTGTACCAAGCTATACCATACCATATCATCAGGAACGAAAAAAGATAATAAATTTTATGTGTCGACTCCTTTTCTGCTCTTAAACCTTTTTTTATATCCATATCCATACACCTCAAATACTCACCATAAAATTATAAGCACCGTGAACAAACATCGCAAGTAACATGTAAATTATGAGATAAAATAAACTACCTTTTTTTCTCCAAAGGCCAACTCCAATACCTGCTAAAGCGCTTCCAATAAGATGAACTGGCATAGAAAATCTCATCAATAATAGGTATAGACTATCTGTTGTCGAAAATGCTATAAAAAAACTTTGAAAATATGAGTAGTTCTCTATAAGGGCAAAACCTAGTCCTGCGATCATACCGAAAAAAGCCCAGTAAAATAATGGGATTTTTGTTGCCTCTCTTTTATCTAAAAGAAAAAATCCCGCAGCTTTACTAGGTTCTTCTGTAAGAGGGGCGATAAATGTGACTAGAAAGAGTATAAAAGCAGTTGGGCTCAATAAAGCGATAGGGGATACTATTGAAGCATAAATCGTATTTGAAATAGCAGCTATGAATCCAGATGTTGCTCCAAAACATAGAAAGGCAAATATCATTGTAGGAGTGATATAATTCTTAATACTCTCACTTTTGTAAGTCTTGGATTGGCCTATACCGCTATCTGCATAACCCAATAACCTATTGTGCAAAATGATTATCCAGAAAGGGGCAAAAAAACCGATCGCGATCAATGAAAATGTTAAGGCGAATCCTAAAATCGAGATCACAGAGAATATTATGAAGAATATATTATGCGTTAATGTAGATTTAAAAAGCCTATAATTAGATGATTTTTTATTCGATTCTTTAGTCAACACTGAAGAAGAGATCTCTTCGGAAAGCTTTTCCTGAGTTGAGAGCTTTTTAGATATCAGAAATAAGGTGTAGTAAAAAATTGCAGGCCATATTGGAGTAAAAGAGAGTGCTATAATCCCTTTTTTTGATATTCCTCCACCCTCAATTTCAGAACTAGCTTTACTTATTGCAAACATATCTGAAATAGCTTTAGAATTATCAGAGATTTTATGATTTTCATATTGGGAATTAGAGGAAATTTTTTCTCTTATCCTGTTCAATTTAACATTTACGAAATTATCTGTTATGTCTATATATCTTATTAAATAAGGTATGTTTATAGAATAGATAGGGCCAGTTAAAAAGATAGAGATGAAATAATAATATAAAGGGGCACGTGAAAGGAAAAGATAGATACCAAGTATCAGGGTTATCGTTAAAGAAACAAGATGTACTGCAACAACTTTTTTTAGTGATGGGAGGTCACTTCCCTTAGATGTAGAAATATTTCCTGATTTACCAAAAGCCATCTTTATCTAATCTATATTGATTACTATCTTATTAAATTTTATTTGTAAGCTCTACAGTTATCACAATACCATCTATCGTACTTTTCTATGTACCTCATTTTATTTCCACAGTCTATACAGTGATTTTTGACACTTTTATCCGATAACTGCTTTTTGGCTTTCAGAGATTTATACTCCCCACAATCATAACAGTACCATCTATCATACTTTTCTAGATACCTCAAAGAATCTTCACAATCGGGACACTTCTTTGTTTTTTCTTTCTGATGTTTGTAACTTTGTTGTATCGGTCTCTGTTCTACTGACGATCTATGATGACCATCATTGCTCGAACTAAAACCCCTTCCAGATGAGCTAGTGTCCTTTCTGTTGGTGATCGAAGTGGAGTCAGTAGCTAGTTGATCTTCAAATCTCCACTGAGTTTTAAAATGCTCGTTATAATCTTTTATTATGGAATACATCCAGTAATACATAAAAAGACCGCACAAGCAGGATATAAGGAAGTAAACAACAAAGTTCCTCTCTTCTAATGTTTTCCAGGATGGAACCACTAAAGATTCACCTAACTTGTTATTAGCTAATCTTGTGTTTTCCATAAATGCTGAAACTCTTTGATGATGTGAATAAATGTCTTTCATTAAAAAGTATAAAACGTATAATATACCGACATATGGTATAACCACCGCTAAAATTGTATACAATAAAGGATTTTTTTCTGATTCCTCCCATCGTGATTCGTCTGATATTGAACGGAGAGTAGCCAATTCCTGGGTAAGGTCTGTATTTGATACAGATTGTTTTTGTTCTAAATGTTCAATAATTCCTTCCATCAGTAGATGGTCCCTCTTGAAATGCTCCGTTCTCCTTTTTATCATCAAATACCATGGGAAAGCAACCAAAAAAACCCATGCGATGATGCCACCTCCAATCATAAAATAACCGAGTGTACCGCCAAATATTGGATCATCAAAAATGAAACCAAATGATAAAAAGAACGAAACAAACAAGATAATACCTCCTAGTATGGGAGAAAAAACCCACAAAGGCGACATTATTCTATCTGTTTCACTTCTTCTTCGTTTAGCTTCGTTGATCTTAGATTGTCCACTAAAAGTATCTCCCCTGTAATTGCCACCATAAACATTGCTTTTGTCGATTCCCATTTGCTGAATCAAAGGAAAAAGAACTATTTAATAACTAGGATAGAAAACTAAAAGACAAAATTTATGTCTTACTTCTATGCTATAACACTTGATGACCTACGGAATCGGAGATACGTCCTTGATCAAAGCTGAAAAGTTAGAGAAAAAGTGGGGGATAGATGAGATCTATCTGAAACTTGAAGGTGAAAATCCCACGGGTACACACAAAGACAGGTTGGCTATCCAGCATGTAGACGACGCTATCATCAGGAACCATGAGACCATCACTGTTGGTTCCTGCGGAAATTACGGAGTTGCTATGAGCTTTGTTGCTAGTAAATCTAAGCTGGACTGCAAAGTTTTCGTACCTAAAAAATACACAGGTAACAATATCAAAAAGATGAAGAAATACGGCAGCGAAGTTTTCAGAGTGAAAGGTGGTTACGAAGAATCCGTTGATAAAAGCAGGGAGATGGCTGAAAAAAATGGCTGGTATGATGCCAATCCTGGGAACAAAAATACACCAATATCTATGGTTGCCTATGTAGACATCGCTGAAGAGATACAGGAAGAATTGAATGAAACACCCAAAACCATATCTGTACCTGTTGGAAACGGTACAACCCTAGCCGGTATACATCTTGGTTTCAGGCTCTTGTGGAGAAAAAATCGTTCAGAGAAAATACCTATCATGCTGGCTGCCTCGAGTCGTGGAAATAACGCAATAATAGAAACAATCGAAAAAAACAGTAGGGAGGTATTGGAACTAAATCCAGAAGATATCGTAGAGACCGAAGTTAACGAACCATTACTCAATTGGAGATCCCTTGACGGTCAAGAAGCTATGAATGCGATATACGATACTGGTGGTATCGGGGTTGGATTAGGTGATGAAGATATGCTATTTTACCAAAAATTATTAGAAGAAGATGGGATAAAATGCTTACCGGCCTCTGCGGCTGCCCTAGGTGCTTTAGAAGAGTATTTAAAGAATAATGAAAAAGATGGAAAACATGTCGTAGTGTTAACATCAGGTGTTAAAAATGTTTATTGAAGAGAATATACCCGCACTAATTTATGCGGAAGGAGAGTTTGGAAG
>CAYNQI010000078.1:0-4365 GCA_964399335.1 uncultured Thermoplasmata archaeon
GTATGAGCCCGAAAGGGCACTAGTTGCTACCAAGGACTTCTGGGGCAGGGAGATCATCGATGAAACCGAAGTAAGGTTCGTGCCGGTATGTTATTTTTGATGGTTTGAGATCGGATCATATACTTTTCAAAATTTTTTGGAAAAGTAGTGGAAAACCCGAATAACCCTTCTCGACTTATACAGATTAGTCAGGATATCAACAATAATATTCCCATTATTATCAATCCTATAATGACGTAAAGCAAAACCTTCCCTTAATCCCTGTCTTCGTAATGGTGTCTGAAGATTATTCTTCTCATTAGGTAGTTGATGCTACCCATATTTTGACCTCGTTTTATATCAATCAGGTTCTGTATATTTATGTTTTTAAAAAGTTCATCATGATGTTGATAATTTTGTCCTTGTTTCCAACACAATGGAAGATATTTGTATTTTATCTCCAACGTGATGGAAACATATAAAAAGGACGATGCTCATGATGTCCATCATGTTTGAAGATGTGCTGCTCAAACAAAACATCCATTGGGCTGGTGAAGAATATCCGTACGGTATAGAAAGGAGGATAAAATCAGATGTTGAAAAGTTTTTAAGTACGAAATACATCCAGATCATCACCGGACCTAGAAGAGCTGGAAAGACGTATCTGTTATATCAGATGATGAACACTTTACTCGAATCTATAGAACCTAGGAATATAATGTATGCAAATTTAGATGCTCCATCATATACTCCTTTAAACGAGGGAAAAGATGGACTAGCCGATGTGTATGAAGATTTTCTAAAATTGAAGAATCCAGATGGTAGAAAATACCTGTTCTTAGATGAGATACAGAGTATAGGTGAATGGGAAAAATGGGTAAAATCAGTTTATGATTCTCAAGAAGATGTGAAGTTTTTTTTGACCGGTTCCAATGCGTCACTCCTGACATCCGAACTTTCTAGATTACTTTCGGGCAGGGATGTCCATTTCATAGTTTTCCCTTTCGACTTTCAAGAATTTTTGAAGGCAAAGGGTATGGTTTTAGATGATGTTGAAGATATCTATCAGAGTTACTATCCAAAGAGAGGTGCCTTGAGACACCATCTCATGGATCTACTCGAAAATGGCAGTTTCCCAGAAACTGTTTTCTTAGATGAGGGGTTAAAAGATACCATCCTCGAACGATACTATGAAACGATGATCTACAGAGATGTAGTCCCTAGGGTTCGCAATCCTGATGAGATCGAAGAGCTTGCATATTATCTAGCCACTAACATCTCGAACCAGATCACTTATAATTCGATATCTAAATCACTGGATTTGAGTCCGACCAGTGTTAAAAGATATCTTGATCTTTTCGAAAAGGCATATCTTTTCTTTACGGTAAATAAATTTTCTTTCTCTGTAAAAAAACAGGTTAAGAGTCCTAAAAAAGTGTACTGTATCGACCCAGGTATCAGGAACGTATCCGGTTTTAAATTCTCTAAGGATGCAGGAAGGATAGCTGAAAATCTGGTTTTTTTAGATCTGAGAAGGAGAGGTAAAGATGTTTATTATTGGAAGGGAAAACAAGAAGTGGATTTCGTGGTGAGAGAGAAGAACGAGGTCGAACTTTTGATACAGAGCTCATGGGATGTTGGTGACGAAAAAACAAGACAGAGAGAGGTAGATGGTCTGATAGAAGGGTTAGAAGAGTTTGGATTGGATGAGGGTGTGATAACCACTGAAAATCATCACTCTGAGGAAGAGATCTCCGGAAAGAAGATACGTTTCGTACCTCTTTGGACATGGCTTTTAAGAAAGAGTTGACGGAACTAGTTTTATGATGTGGGACTTAATCATCAGTCAACTATATAAATCGTTATATCAGCTTGTTAGTCATTTTTTCAATCAAACGAAGGATATTGTTCAGGCGCTTTACCTGATCTAGTCAGCGTTTTGATCCGGTCCATATTCTTCATATCTACTTTCTCTATCAATTCCGTACCAAACCGCCAACCTTCTCCATAGTCAAAATAATAGAGCATCCTTTTACCTATCTCCGTGTAAACATCTTTCACCGGGGTATTTTTTACACCTGGGTATTCACTTTCCTCACCGATATCCCCGAATAATTCGTATCCCTCATCAGCTCGGTACGGGTCAGGGTTGTCATAAAATCCGAAGGGATGGTCGAAGTAGAAATCGAAACTTTCGTTGATCTTCTCCGCCAATGTGTAAAGGTATGCTGACGAAGGTACCAAAAGTGTCCTCGAGGCTTCTTCATCTATTGTATCAAAAGGATCGTTGATAGTCCATACCTTGATCTTGTAGCCTTTCATATTTTTAAATCAACTAGCCAAAGATAATTGTTTCGGTTCGAACACACTATCCGTGAGAGCAGGAAATCCTTTCCTGCACATTCATCCCCCTCCCTGAACGGAGAAAGGCTTCTGTCTATCTATATCTAAAATCAGCTAGACTGCCACCGTATCCGCAATTTCAGTGAGGATCAAGGGATGAAATCCTGAAGATTCAGGCGGAGGAATATGTCAATCTATATCCTTCCTTCTCGATTTCACCCGTGGATACAAGTTCTTCAACGGCCTTCCTTATATTCTCTTCATCGTCATCTATATTTTCTATGAGCTCTTCTATCGAAGGATTCTTACTCCTTACAAGCTCTAAGATCCTGTATTTTAGGACCTCATCACAAGCTAGGTCATAAAAATCATCGTAGTAAGGTATCTCGATACCGTACCTTTCCTTCAATTCATCTATGCCTGTAAGAAAGAACGCTATCCATGCTTTATCGTCTAGTTTCTTGGATTGAGATATTATCTCATTCTTGATGACTTCAAAATCTAATCCATGCCTGAACAAAGCGTGCATATCGTCCCTGTCCCTTTTCCGGGAAGTTATACTTTTCAAGATAAAGATGTCTTCGGGTGAAAGGACTGAGACGGTCAGGTTGCCCCGGGTAAACATTTTCTCGGACCTTGAGCACATACCTTCAGACAGTGCCATCCCGTTGCTTATCTTTCCCTTGAATATATCGATAACGAAACCATCTTCCTTTTCATAAACGATCCTTCGTATGTTTTCATCTTCTAACTTTCTGTATCCTATCTTTTGAAGCGATATTAGGAATGGTTTGAGTCTTCCATCATGTCTTAAGACAACGTCCGCGTCCTTCGTAGCCGTTTTAAGATCGTAATAACTCATAGCTCCCCCACCTAGTAAAAACAAGTGGACGTTATCTTTCAATGCCTCAGCTATATTTCTGAATTCGTTCTTGATATAATCACTGTCGAATATCTTTTTCATCATATCACTCCGTAATCCTCGGCTATAGTTCGATATTCTTCCCAGGGTGGTAAGTAGTCTGCTTTAGGGGTTTTTGTTTTTAAGAGGTCTAACATCGCTGAAACGTGTTCTTCCAAACCGTACAATACAGCTCTTTCAATCAGACTGTCTGGTTTTGTTTTCTGGTACAGGAGTGCGGCGTAGGTGTTGTAGGTTATACTTTCCTGGTCGATAAGGATGGTTTGTAATATGTGATCCTCGGCGTCTAGGTTTCTACCGGTGTGGAAATAGTACGTTTTGTCACTCATTAGAGGCAGGTCGTATTCGTGGAACACTGAGACTGCGGTCTTCTGTTCGTTCATCGTTTTCTTCGTTTTGAAGAGATATTCGAATCCTCTCCCCCAGAGTATCATTCCGTCCGGTGTCTTGTCTTTTAGTCTGTTTTCATTCCTGTTGGCAAAGTATGTTTTGATGAAATCGTTGATGAGTTTATGGGATGGGTTGAGCGAGTATTTATTGTCTTTTTTTGTTACGATGGCCACTTTAGATAGAGTGTTCAAACAGTTCTTTACCTGCTGTCTTGATAGATCCGTTATGAACGCTATGTCCTTGATCCTTTTTGGATCGTTCATGATCGAAGCTACTTTTAGGTTGGAGTAAGAGAAGAGTTCGGGAACATCCCATCTAGGGAACTCGGTCAATATGCTGGTTAATAAATTTGCGTGGGTGGTGTTGGCTCTGCTTACGAAGACCTTTCTTTTCATCTTGTTTTTTTGGAGGATCCCGTTATGTTCATCGATGGAAAGGGAGACGTACTTCGAGATCGTTGGAACTGAGAGATCGAGTCCGTCGGCTATCTGTGAGATCGTCTTTTGTTCGTCGAGGTGAATGAATATCTTCAGTTCCGTTTTAGTGAGCATATGTAAAATAAAAGTAAAGTATTATATTTAAAGTTTTACTAAAAGTTAACGTGGGTTGGTCTGAGGAACTTCGTTCTCTCTAGCGGTCTTCTTTATCTTGGAAGGTCCGATCTCTTTGACGTGGATCTGGTGACTCGTGGAACGAGTTACTTTATGATCTTGTGGATATCGTATTCGATG
>CAYNQI010000079.1:0-4290 GCA_964399335.1 uncultured Thermoplasmata archaeon
CTATCCGTTCGATCTCTTCGCCTGTAAGTTCTAAATCCTTCGCCTTCAAACGCTCCCGTATCTTAATAAGATCATGTCTGAATTTCTCTTTGCCCGGATCCTTTTCTGTTCTTCCTCTCCGATCATCTTCCCGCTTTCTCCTTTATATTTTCGAAGCCTATCTCCTTTATCCAATCTTGAATAAACAGAGGTCTTTTTATCTTTACTTCTTTAAACTCGCCCTCACCATACCTATCGTACCCTAAGCCAGACAACACGGCTCGGATATCTTGATCCAGTTCTATTTCTTCTAACAATTTTTTTCCAGCATCCACTTCTCTCTGCATGTATGTAGAAAGTAAGAGGATCGCTGTATCCTTTTTTGTAAGTACAGGGATAGTAAAAGCACTATCGAAGACTTCTAACCGTAGTTCTTCCCCCTTTGAAAAGTCATAAACGAAATGATCGATATGTCTTTGATCTATATCATCATGGTCTTTCTTCAAAACGGGTATCACCTTCCCAGGTGAATAATCGGTATGATGATGAGCTGACAGGCAGTAGAAAGTATGATCCACATCTAGACCTTCAAAAGTAGAATTCAGTAAAATCAATCTACTATGATAATCATCCATACTCCAGGTTTTGATGGCGATCTCAGGTTCTGGAGCAAAATATAAGCCCCGTTTTAACCTAACGACTAAGTTAAAATCTGCAGCTTTGTTCAAGAACTGATTTTTAGTATTGTTATCTTTGAAGTCTTTTCTTAGTTCATCACTTCTGAATTTCCTCGGTGGATCTAAAGCCAAGTATTCTCTGATCAACCATTTCGGTGGGATCTTCATCTTATCTTTGTCAACTGTATGGATCTTCATCTTATCGATACCTCGTAACCTAAACTTATCTATTTACTAATCTTTCCATTTATTACTTATTTGATAACATATTTAAACCTTTCTAGTTTTTCGAATTTCCCTTCTATCGATGATTTTTTAACTATATTTAAGCTTTTTATTGAAAATATCTCATTTGTTCTATCGTGTATATATTATCTATTTACTAATGATCGTGAAAATTAATTTTAAATTAAAAAAACGAACAGATCAGTCCCAACGGTTTTTAACCCACTCCCACCGCCAACCATAGGGAAAAGCTTGATTTACCTCTTTTCTTCTGAGCAAAATGATACCCTCTAAACCAAATTTATTCCAGCTATAACAAAATACTTATATATTTTCAAGCTTATTTCGGAATATATGCGCCGAACCGAGATCGAGATAATACAAAAGTTGAAACAAAAACCGCTCCGACTTAAATCTCTAGCTTCAGAGATAGACAAAAGCCAGAGCTGGACTTCTGAACTCGTAAGCCATCTAGAGGAGAGAGGACTCGTAAAAACAGATACTACCATATCTCTAGCAGATACATACGAATCTGATCTTCTTAAAAAACTTTCTAAAAGATTCGATATAGAGAAGATACTGGCAGGCAAGAGAGAAGATATCTTGAGATCGCTATACTCAACTCAAAAAACCCTCTCAGGATTGGAAAAGGAAGGATTTGCCAAATCCACCGTTTACGAGGCTCTTTCAGATCTCAAGGAAATAGGCATCATCGCTGAAGAAGAAAAAGGATATAGGATAAAAGATGAAACACTCTGTGATCTTCTTAAAGCCATGACCAGAGACCCTTTCCTTGAAAGTTATAGAACAGACGGTGAGGTGATCATAAAAACTGAAGAGGTTGTAGAGGGAGAACTCACAGCTTTCACTGCCTTCGAACGTTACGGACTCAGATATTTCCCCTCTGAGAACTATTTTTATCAAGGGAACACCCCCACAGAGATAGAAAACGTTCTGATACACGCGGTGAAGTTCGCCGAGAACAAAAAACAGATGTCCATGTGCGGAGTATTTTACCTTAAACGAGAACATACCTTATCCAACGATACTTTATGGAAGCTGGCCAACAAGTGGGATTGTCTGGAAAAGTTCGCAGACCTATTAGCTTACCTCGATAGAAGAGAGGTAAAGCGATCTGAACTTTTCCTTCCTTGGGATGAGTTCCTAGATGTATGCAGGGATCATGAAGTGTATCCTAGGGATAAATTTCCAGATAAGATACTGACCCGAGAACTCAGATCAGTTGGAAAACGGTTATCCCAGAAGACGGAAGTTTATCTCATAGGCGGTGGGAATCTGATTTTTAGAGATTTAAAAGATTCGACCAAAGATATAGACCTCGTTTTACAAGGGAAAAGTGATCTAGATAGATTTGTCAATGCCCTTCAAAAAGCAGGTTACAAAAAGAAAATCGACTTGACGAACACATATCAAAAACTGGGCGCTAAAACTGTATTTGAAAGATCAAATCATCCTCGCTGGGATATATTTGTAGAGAAAGTAGCCGGAATACTTCGTTTGACCGAAGACATGAAAACTCGTGCTGTCCAAAAAGAAAACTATGGCTCTCTCAAGGTCCGACTCGTGTCACTTACCGACTTGTTTTTATTCAAATCAGTTACTGATCGTGAAGGAGATCTAGAAGATGCCGCTCTTATCATGGAACAGGGTGAAGTAGACTGGAACCGATTGATGGAAGAGATAAAAAAACAGGAGAGCATCGGAGAAAGGCTCTTTTCTTTTTCGGTTTTAACGACTCTCGATATACTTAAAGAAAGATACGACCTTGAATCCCCTATCCGAAATAAGCTTTTATCTTATTGTCTGGAAAGATCACTACTGATCAGTCTAGAAGAAGAAAAAACGATAAAAGAACTGAAGAAAGAACTTGACTTTCCAACTCACCAGATATACAATAAACTCAGAAAGCTCGAAGATGAGGGTGAAATAGAAGTCGACAGGAAAGGAAAACTCAATAAGTATAGATTGAAATGAGACGAAGCCCCATAGGTCAAAACACGAAAGGTATCAAAACAAAGTTGTTGGTCTAGAATCCTTGATTTTGGATTCAAAGAGAGGTTTCATGCCATATCTACAAAGATCTTGTTTATCACTTCTTCTGAAGTATATGATTCTACCTTTTCCTGTTTTTGAAAGTGGCTATCATCAGACCATATCGAACAGTCGAAAGCCATGGCAAGGGCTAAAAATTCAGTATCTTTCTCATCTATATCTTTCATTATCTCATAAGCTTCCTCTATTTCCTCCTCATACTCAGAAGAAGGTACAACTATCAAAGGAGTAAAGAGTTCAGATAAAAGATACTCGTACTCTCCCTCACATCCTCTAGATTGCAATTTTCCTTGAATCATCTCTTTGTATTTTTCAAGTTCATCAACAGCGATTTCAGGTAGTAAAAATGTTATATACTCGATATCCAAAACTTTCCAAACTATCGATTCTGGGTTGATTAATGAAGAGATGAGAACATTAGTATCTACAACAATTCTTTTTTTCTTTCTTTCCATGCCTCTTCCCTCGCATCCTCGAATTTATCTATGTCTTCCTCAGAAAGGTCCAGCTTTTCAATTGAAGATTTTATAGATTTGAGTCTCCAGCTTTTCTTATTCAGCTCTCTTTCGAGCTCAAATTTTGCGATCTTTTCTGGAAGTCCAGGAGGGATCTTGATCTTCACTTCTGACATGGTCTCACACTAAATATCATGATCCTAACGCTTATTAAAAGATTTGGTCTGATGAGGTCGGCAAAGATTTAGTGATTTTTCCCGTTATATACCTTTTAGAAAATATCATCTTGAAAGATGACCCCATCGTGGACAGATCTGTTATATCACTAAAAAGTTGACCGGCTCCAGATAACCAAAAATACTAATCATACTTCATCTCTCTTCCAAACAGGTAGTATTCATGATGAAATTATACTATGGTACCGAGGACGAAGACGGTAACATTCCCGGGAACGTGATAGAGGAAGGAGAATTGGTATCTTCAGTTATTATACCTTCAAAAAGCCTTTCAGACAGAAAAAAACCCGGTGAGATGGAGATCGAAGAAGATGATATCCTGGAGCAGGCATCGGAGATAGATCCATCGGAATATCTCGTCAAAGAGTGGAACCATGGAAAAGCCAAACGGATATACTCGGGTCTCATCGGAAGTATGAACGATGAATGGAAGGAAGTAGATTCTATAGAGGTCTACGGAGACGGTTCCATATATGCTGACGGCGAGAAGATCAAGGGAGAATTCACTATAACTCAAGGAAAGGTAGTATTGATAAGTAACGTTCAGGATATCACCGAGAGAACGGATCAAGAGATGGAGAAGGAATACTTCCGGTGTTCGAGCTGTGATAAAGAAGTCAGATCGTACAGGGCCATCGAGGATGC
>CAYNQI010000080.1:0-4173 GCA_964399335.1 uncultured Thermoplasmata archaeon
TTACCGTCAGTCTTTTTGACTTTCTTCATTTTACCCCATTTCCATATCCTTGTGATATGTTCTATCATTACGTAGACTTCTTCCAAGTTCACTTCACTCCAATCCATGAATCCAACCTTTTTTTCTTTGGATGTTGAGCGGACCCTTTTCCAGTCTATTTTTTTACTCGGTGCCTGATAAACGTTTTTCAAGACTAGTATTTTCTCGTCGAATTCTTCGAGCATCCCCAGGGATACTATGTCATCGTCCATGACCACTAATACCTCCTCGCCTAAAAGTCCATCTAATTTATTTTTTAATAGTCCATCTGTCATGATTTTACCTTCTATTTGATTTCAATAGATTCTAACCTAATAATCATTTGGTAATCTTGAAATTCGATCTAATCAGTTAAAAGGAAAAATTACTTAACCGATGTGGTTTAGAAACATCGAAATCAGCATGGAGAAAACAAGATGCCCGAAATCGATAGAAAGCTGAGCACCATCGTGGTCATATTCCTTATAGGTGTCATTATCACATTCTTACCGTTTCCGGAACAGTTCAGTACAGATGCAAGGATCATGATAGCCATCGCCTTCGTGGCGGCTGCTCTATGGGTCACTGAATCACTACCGATACCCGTTACAGCCATGCTTGTGATACTCCTTCAAGGTATCTTTGGGATACAATCTTTTTCGAGGGCATTATCTTTTATAGCTCACCCAGTCAATATCCTATTAGTGGCAGGATTCGTTATCGCCGCCGGATTGAAGAAATACGGTATAGACAGGAGGATAGGTCTTCGCTTCATTTCAGTCATGGGAGAAAGGACCGATCGTTTGATATTAGGTGTCATGGCAGGAACAGCTTTCTTATCTATGTGGATATCCAATACTGCATCTACTGCCATAATGATACCGATAGGTATAGGGATATTGAAAAAGGCCAAGGATTACCCAAAGGGCACTAACATGGGAAAAGCCATGATCATTGGTATAGCCTTCGCAGCAAATATAGGTGGTATGGGTACTCCCGTTGGAACGCCACCTGTTCCGATAACCATCGCTTTTCTAGAAGATTTAGCAGGGATCAGTATCTCTTTCTTCGATTGGATAATCCGATCAGTACCACTTCTGGTCATCCTCATACCTCTTTCCTGGAAATTGATGACAACCGTTTACAAACCAGAGGTCGAGCGCATCGAAGGAGGACTGGATGATGTAAAAAAAGAACTCAAAGAGATAGGACCTCTAGATAGTAAACAAAAACACGTTTTGGCACTCTTCGGTATCGCTCTAGCACTCTGGTTGGCCGACGCCTTCAACTTTCAATTCCTACCGGATGACTGGCTGTACATAGCTTCCTTGATCATCTGTTTCATGTTTGTTTTTCCAAAAGTGGGTGTTCTAGATTGGAAGGAGGCTACCAGTGAGATAAGTTGGGGTATATTGATACTTGTAGGAGGAGGTCTAGCTTTAGGTTCCGGATTACAAGTTACAGGTGTTATCGATATAATAGCTAACAACCTAGAATTTTTCTTGGCTGATGCGGGTTTACTACTGGTCATAGCCACCATAGGCTTCGTGACAGCTTTCAGCATAACTTTGTTTTCCAGTTTGACAGCCACTTCAAGTACTTTTGTACCTGTGGCCATCGCTTTAGCTTTCAAACTCGATATCAGTCCTACTTTACTAGCGTTTGTAGCAGGTGTAGCCGCCTGTTTCGCATTCCTTTTACCGGCCAACACCCCACCTAACGCTATCGCCTACAGCAGTGATTACTTCAGAACTTTAGATATGACAAAAGCTGGAGTGCTGCTCACAGTACTTTGTGTATCAGCACTTGTGGTAGTGGCATTCTTATATTGGGCACCATTTTTCTAAGATCACTACTTGAATCTATCTTGGACTTTTCCTCTCAAAACCTCATCTGATATGTTGACTGATAGTGCATATCGATCTTCACCTTTACGTTCCAAATTCACGGAGAAATCTTCGGTATCGAAATAGTAAGGGTTGAATTTCAGCATTATATGTTTGTAGATTGACTTCTCCATCTTCCTCATGGATTTGATGGATTCCGCCGCAACTAACCTTTCGATATCTTTAGTAGCCTGGCCTAAGTCCCTTGTCGGACTTTTTCCGTTGGCGACATCGTGTACAGAATCTACTATCTTTTGTTCCGCATCTTTTAACTCTTTTTTAACACCATTGAAATCCTCTTCCACCTCTGTAGGTTTCATACATGCGTCTTCTGCAGTCTTTTCCTTCATATCTTCTTCTTCATCACCGTCGGTGGGCATCCATTCTTCGTAGGCATCTACAGACTCTTTATGGGGTGCATTTTCTTCTAAGAACTTTGCTAGAACGTGTGAGAACAGTACGACCTCGTGCCAGTCACCTAGAAACTTCACACCTGCATTGGTCCCTTCGATCTGTTTCATCGTTTCGAAGTAATAAAAGAATTTTATTTAATGATTTGGTGAATCTTTCACCATCCAAAAATTTTATCTAAAGAGTCTATCTGTGGCATCGGGATGCTCGAAAATAGAGATATAACAATCGATGAAAGCGGTGACATGATAGGATTACCTTTAGATATGCTGATCATTTCGATCATCATGTTGATCTCTATACCTTTGATATTTTCTTATTCATCCATGTATATCCGCAGGCAGGTTGAATCGGATCTTAGAGTAGAACTCGATAAGTTAGTGAACACATTCGAGGAGATCGATAGGGCAGAGGAGGGCAATCGTAGAAAATTTTCTTTGAGTTTGAACGATCATCCTTTAGCCAGGATCTCTTATATAAGATTAGGAGGGGATAGCCATCACCTTAGAACAACTATAAGGTACAGGTTCCGGGATAGGTCCGAAATTGTCGTGAGTTTGGACGGTCTGGTCGTTTCAGCTTTAGAAGGTGAGGAGTTCACGAATTTTGAACTTCCGTTGGACGGAGGACCAGTGATGATCGAGAGAGGTCATAATCAACATCAAAGTTTCGTAGAGATATCGGAGGGTGACTAAATATCGATAAAATCAAACGGTCAAACATTGGGACCATGGAACTACCTTTCAAATTGATCATAATGATGCTGTTGATCGGGTTAATTGTACCGACTGTAGCTGTGGGTTATCGTGGTGTATCCCGTATCAGGTATCAGGAGAAAGTCAGAAACGAGCTTAATGACCTTGCAGCATTTTCTAAAAAATTGATGCAGGAAGGTGATTTCTCAAGTATGACAATTGAACTAGACCTAACAGGGGACATATTTGCAAGTTTGGAATACGTTGAAATTGGAAACACTTTAGGAGAGAATGAATGGAGGATAAATTACAAACTGTCTTGGAGGGACCATGAAGATCATATCTCATCTACCGATCCATTGGTCAGGTGGAGCTCATCGCACAACAGCACCTTCCGTCTCACAGGCGGATCACACCTATTGAAACTCACGCATATATTTTTGGAAAGTAATTCATTTATTGTCGTCAGTGCTTTGGACGAAAATATCGATAGAGACGTATTCACTTGAAGTCATCTAGGGACTTCTTCTTCCAACTACCACCTTTTCCAATGTGTATCACATCCCATCCATCTTTTTCCAACCTATCCGATATGAATCGACGGTGACAATGTGATGGATCCTTTTCTAGACACATCATGGAGGTCTTTCCATCTTTGGCTAAACTCTTCAACTCCTTGTAAGATGACTTCCACCTGTCCGACAACATGGTTTCTTTGTAATCTTCATCACCTAACCCACCTAATCCAGGTAAGTGTTTGTACATCATACTCTTTTTAAAAAGGGTTTCTTTGAGATCATCTTTACTGAAATCTTCCATTTTTGAAGTCGGGTAAGAACGTACATCCACGAGGTGATCTATATCGTACTTTTCTAACAGATTTAGAAACTCATCTATGGTGCGACCCTGATAACCGATAGTGTATATTTTTTTCACGACCCTTCATGATTATCTCGATATATAGATTTTGAGAAAAATAGCGAAATTATTAAATAATGTGTGTTTCATGTACTTGTGCGACAAAAGGGGTACAATAGATATCGAAAAGCGCACAAAGGAGGTAAAAAGTGTCTGAAAATGAAAAGATCTCGATAAGGCTTCCAAAAAGCTTCTTGGAACGCATCGATTTTCTTGTCGAGATGGACGACTTTCCCTCTAGATCA
>CAYNQI010000081.1:0-4157 GCA_964399335.1 uncultured Thermoplasmata archaeon
ATTATTAGAACATCTCCTGGTTCAGCTGTTCTAACGGCTTTTCTGGTTTCGACTAACGGAACCGGACAAGTTTCACCACTAACATTTATTTTTCTTTCTACCATTTTGATCCACTCCAGATATTTTTAATCTTGATATTCAGTTAAATTTGATTAGTATAATATACTTGATTTGTTAATACATTAATGTTTTGGTATAGCTTTCAAAAGAATTATTTATACCCTCCACACTATGTTATTTAATATGGTTGAAGAACCAGAAGAGCATAAGGGATTGGTCGAACTCAGTGATTATTTTGAAACAGATGATATGATGAAACAGTACATAATCGAGATAATCAAAGAAGAATTAGAAGATAAGACTATTAAAAAACTGGATCTAGGAGATGACAGTAGTATAGAAGATATTAGAAAGGCTATTTCGCTGTACATCGAAGCTAAAATCAAGGAATATTCAGCTTATTCTCTACTTCTGAAATCTGGTAGTTCAGTTGCACTAAAATTTTTGATTTCTAGACTCCAATCCAAAAAGGGCTAAACATAGGAAAGCACAACACTTGTATCATGATGCAAAAGTTTTAATACTAAATGCTAAATGCCAATTGGAAAACTGATGGACAAAGGTAAATTTAAGATTTTCAAGTGGTTATTAAGCCTTTTAAGTTCTATTATTAAAAAACCTGGAGAGATACTTAGAGGTATGCGTCGTGAGGGTATTTACCCCTATCTAAAACAAAGGATGAAGAAACCTAGCAAGGATGAGATACTTGAAGGCAATGTTATCGGGGTAATGTTCAAATTAGGTTGGCCTATGATGATAGCCACTTTTTTGAGAACTCTTTACAACCTTATTGACACTTTTTGGCTTGGTAGGATCGCTGATCCTCAGATTGCAGAATATTCAGTAACCGCAGTAGGTCAGGGATGGACCGTTGTTTTTATGATGATGTCAATAGAGATGGGATTTGGGATCGCTGCCTTAGCTTTGATATCTCAATACACAGGGCAGAGAAATTACAAAGAAGCTGATAAAACTGCTGGCCAACTTTATTTCATTGCTATCACAGCTTCTATCTTGATTGGCATCTTTGGATATTTCATGACACCTACATTTATGGATTTACTTGTTGGTACAGGTGAGGATTCAGCAGCATTAGCACATTACGGAACTATGTATATCCAGATAATATTTCTAGGTCTTCCTTTCATGTTCCTTTTCTTTGCTTTTATGTATACATTAAGGGGTTGGGGAGATACAATCACACCAATGAAGATAACTGCTATCTCGGTTTCTCTGAACATGATTATAAATCCTATTCTAATATTCGGATCTGGAACTATACCTTTCATAGGTGTAACGATTCCCGAACTTCCCCTGTTAGGACCAATTCCTGCTCTTGGAGTGAGGGGTGCTGCTATTGGAACGATCATGAGTAGAGGTATCGGTTCTATCTATGCAACCTATATGCTTTTCAAAGGAAAACTTGGATTGAAACTTAAATTATCTTATTTAAAACCAGATATATCTAGATTGAAAGACTTTCTCAAAATCGGTGTACCTGCTGGTGTCGGCAGATTTGGCACATCCATAGGATTTATAATTTTGTGGGCCGTCATATATCGGCTTCCAAATCCTGAAGTTGCTGGAGCGGCTTACAGTGTAGGTAATAGGATATTGAATATCACATTTCTGATAATGGGTGGCTTCGCTATGGCTATAAGTACCATGGTAGGACAGAGTTTGGGTGCTGATGACATACAGAGGTCAGAAGAGGTAGCTAGAAAAGGTTTCTTAGCTGTAGCTGGATTGATGTTGTTTTTCACTGCTATTTTATTTATACTTAGAAACAATTTAATAATGATATTTATACCTGAATCTCCGGATGTCATCGCAGAAGGAGCTAGATTTCTAGGTATCTTTGCTTTAGCCATGCCTTTCTTTGGTGTATTCAGAGGTGTCACTTCACTTCTAGGTGGATCAGGACATACTCGTCTTCAAATGGGACTGAACCTTACAAGATTGTGGGGGCTAAGGTTGCCATTCGTCTTCCTTTTCGCTGTTTTCTTATCTATGAATTCTATCGGAGTTTGGACTGGGATGGCACTGAGTAATGTTGTTGCATTTGTTATCGCATTAGGAATTTACAAAACCGGATGGTGGAAAGAAAAAGTCATCGAGGATAAACCTACCCCTAGTAGTAAAACTAGATTAGATAGGGATATACCTGATAGAAAAAGAGATTGAAAGACAAAACTAAAATACACCCTATCCTAAAGTTTTATTTGATGAAGTATTATCTAGAAGCCTATGGCTGTACCATGAATCAGGGTGAGACCCAGATGTTCGCAGAGAATTTGAACAGTCAAGGCCATGTACAGGTAGACAAACTAGAAGATGCTGATATGGCGGTCATAGGGACTTGTGTGGTGATCTCAAAAACTGAGGAGAGGATGAAAAGGCGGATCAAAGAGTTAAGTGAAAAATGCTCTAAAGTTAAGGTGACTGGCTGTTTAACCTCTATAAACAATGATGGACTTGATGATATTTCAGATGATATTGAAATAGTAGTTCCGAACGATATGCCTCTTTCAGTTAATCCTAGAAAAGATTTAGTCGGGATTATCCCTATAGCAACTGGTTGTTTGGGTAATTGTTCATATTGTATCACAAAGATCGCTAGAGGCCCTTTAAATAGTCGACACTTAGATGATATAATATGTAGATTTGAACAATTAGTAAAATCATCGACATGGGAGATCCAACTCACTTGTCAAGACACGGCTTCTTATGGTAAAGACATAAACAGTTCTCTCCCTGAATTGATTCACAAACTTCTAGAAATGGATGAAGATTTTCGAATAAGGATAGGGATGATGAATCCAGATACTTCTATAATTATCAAAGAAGAGATCAAGGATATCTTAAATGACGATAGGATCTACAAATTCCTTCATATCCCCCTACAGTCAGGCTCAAAATCTGTTCTAAATGATATGAATAGACAGTATACACCTGAAGACTGGATAAAATTAGTAAATGAGTTCAGGAAGGAATTCTCCGATTTAACTCTCTCAACAGATGTAATCACAGGCTTCCCTGGAGAAGAAAATTATGATTTTGATAAAACAGTAGAAATTATCAGGGATGTAAAACCGGATATTATCAATGTTACTCGATTCAGTCCTAGACCTGGTACAGAAGCTATGGAAAAAACTAATAAAGTTCATTCTAGAGTCAAGAAAAAACGTTCCAAGGAATTGACTAAGCTGAGGTTTAAAATCAGCCACCAGAGAAATGAAAGATATGTAGGTAAACGTATGAATACTACTATATTAGAGGAGGGAAAGGGAGATACATTAAAGGGAAGAACGGATAACTATAAAGTCGTAGTTATAAATGAAGATGATAAATCTCTTATTGGAAAGAGAGTTGAAGTCGATATTGTCGATGCCAAAGATGTTTATCTAGAGGCTGAATTAATCAAAATAATTTAGATAAGAATTTTCTAAACTTTTTATTAGGTACACCATGGTTCTGTTGTAAGGAGTATCTACACCATGTTTGTTCCCAACACTTACGATAGCTCCGTTGATACAGTCTATTTCGGTCTTTCTTTTATTTTCAACATCTTGAAGCATACTAGATTTGTTCTCACTGGTATTCTTGGCTACCTTTACAGCTTCTTTAAATGGGTCATCCCCGGGCAATACGACTTCACACTTTGCGACTTTTACGGATTCCTCACATATGTATTCCATCAACGAAAAGAGATTCCGATCCTCAATGATCGCACCGTTTTTTAAGCTATTAAGAGCAGTAATTGGATTGATCCCAGCATTAATAATGACTTTCTTCCATATATGACCATATATGTTATCTGAAACTTTGTTCTCGATACCAGCATCATTCAAAATTTCAGAAAATTTCTTAACTTTACTTTTAAATCGTTCACCATAAGGCCCTATTATCGTTTCACCCTTACCAGCATGAATTACTTTACCATACCTTTCAAAAGTGATTCCATTTTCTGTTATACCTCCTATAACCCGATCCTTACCCACGAATTTTGAAATTATTTTTTCATTCTTTAAACCATTTTGGAGTGATACAACCATAGTTTTTTTATTCAAGTATTCATGTATATCTTTCATCACCTG
>CAYNQI010000082.1:0-4140 GCA_964399335.1 uncultured Thermoplasmata archaeon
AAAATAGAATATATGTTGATTGCATATTTAAGATTGTTCGTGTTATATCTATATAGTGGATAGAGTTAAGAAGATAGCTGACGGATACGGTGAAAGAGTTTTGTTGAATGAATATAGGATCGATGATAGAGATGATCTAATTGAACACGGTATATATCGTGGGATATTTGTCAACGGTGAAGAGATATCCTGGGGCTACGAGGCACCTGAAGAAGGGATACGGGAAGCTATCGAAAAAGAGATCCGTAGGGTTTGATGTTGTTGTGGATCTGTTCAATATCATGAAAGGGTTATATATGTCTCAAATATGTTATGTTATCCATGGAACTATTAGGGGTTTTGGTGGGTAGAGCAGAAGATGAGGATGTTGCTACAAAGATATGCGGTCTTTTCGATGATTGTCCCTACAGCGTGATGAACGTGGTGAAGGGTGATACGCTGCTTTTGCTGTTTTCCATACCTGAAGACCACAGATGGTGGTTGGAAGGAGTTGAAAAGGAACCGGAGAAGACACTTGGACTGTCAGAAGTGGAGGTTTTCTTCTCGGAACACTTCGGTATGTCGAGAGAAGTCGTGGAAAGAGATGAACCTCCATGTGGCACCGACTGTGAGATATGTGATCATTATTTGGAAGAATGTAAAGGATGTCCTAGTGTTTACTGCAGTGAAGACTTCATCGATAATAGTCTTCCACTGCGTTCTTGATACGCTGTAGACCTTCCTTCAAGGTGTCTCTAGGGCAGGCGAAGTTGAGCCTCATGAATCCTTCCCCTCCGGACCCGAACTTTTGTCCTTCGATGAGAGCTACTTTTGCTTTGTCAAGGATGAGTTCGTTGAGCTTGTCAGGATCGAGGTTCAGTTCGTTGAAATCTATCCACAGCAGGAAGGTCCCTTCGGGTTCGACGGCGCTTACCTTCGGTATGTTATTTTCGATAAAATCTAAGGCAAATCTCTTATTTTCGTCAAGATATTCTAACTGGGAGTCGATCCATTTATCCCCGTGTTCGTATGCAGCTCTTAGAGCCGTTAGAGCTAAGATATTCGGTTGTTTTACTAAAAGTTCTCTAGCATACTCGAATCTTTTTCTATAGTTTGGATCCGGGATTATTGCTATAGCCATCTTCAAACCGGCTATGTTGAAGCTCTTAGCCGGGGTTATCAAGGTCATGGAATTCTCAGCTATCTCTTTTGATATGGAAGAAAAAGGAGTGTGGTCACCTTTGTAGATGTAATCTGAGAATATCTCATCTGATACGACCATGACGTCCTCTTCTAAAGCCAACTCGGCGACTCTGTTCAACTCCTCTTCACTCCAAACCCTACCTACGGGGTTGTGGGGGTTGCAGAGTATCATCATACTGGTTCTATCCCGTTCTTCGTCATCGGGTGAGAACTTCTGTTGAAGATCCTCGAAGTCCATGCTGTATCTTCCACCATCATACTTCAACTGGTTCTCTAGAACCTGACATCCACTGTTTTTGATCAGTGAGAAAAATGGGAAATAAACCGGGGGTTGGATGACAACTGAATCACCCAGATCAGCGAAGGTCCTGACAGCGATGCTGAGACTCGAAGTGATACTGTTAGTGTAAACGATCCATTCAGGATCGATCTCCCAGCCGTACCTTCTTTCGATCCAATCTACAACGGCTTGATCATGCTCTTCACAGGGTTTGGAGTACCCGAAGGCACCGTGCTCTACTCTCTCTTTTAACGCTTCTATAACGGGTTCACAGGTCTTCCAGTCGGAATCCGCTACCCACATGGGCAGTACGTCATCTCTCCCGAAGTATTCTTCGAGGAAGTCCCATTTCGCACAGGATGTGCCTTTCCGATCCAGTCCCTTATCGAAGTCCATCTTTATCGTTTTTGAGATTCGATAAGAGGTTATTAGAATTTTTGTTTTGTCAGTGATATCTGACATATTGGATCAGAACGGCTTCTGGTAATCTTCGTAGATTACTTCTCTTTGGAGTCTGTTCAACTTATCTTCTAGGTCAGCCTTCTTGTGCTTTATACTTTCAGACGCATCACTATATGTTTTTCTATCTATTTTTCCATCAGCTAATTGTTCAGCAAGCGAAGATTTTCTTTCATCGAGTTTTCTCAGATCTTTTAAGATATATTTGTATTCATTATAGTTATCTACCAAAACATCCAATTCTTCCCTAGCACCAGACAAGTCATTATTCTGCAGAGCATTGTTTACTCCCCTAATATCTATCATAGATTCCTGCTCTTTCAATTCTGAAATCTTACCCATTATATCAGCATGAGTCATATCACTTGCATCGAACTTATCTTCAGGTCTCGAAGATTCATCATCTAAGTGTGCAGGTTCTTGGGGGGAATATTCAGGCCGGGGATCAAAATTATTCTGATATCCATCCTTATTTAAACGATATACACCAGCTGATTGATCTATTTCTCCAGGCATATATATTCCATCAACGATATTTTGAAATATGTTAAAAGCGATACCCTCTGGCATCTTGAATCTACGATAAATATCTTCAAGGGGTATCTCATTTTCATCGCTATGTTCCCTTAGATAACGAACTATATCATCTCTTAATCCTTTGCTTAAAAATAGCCCTTTATATTTATCTATTGACCCAGCAATCTTATTTTTTGATAAGAGTTTTTCCAACTGTTCGTAAACTGAACTTTTTCTTATACCTAAATAATAGGCGAGTTCTTCGATTTTGAAACATTTTTTATCCCAATGTATCATATCTTGCAGAAGCTGTTCCCTTTCTCTCCAGCGACCTATACCATATGCAACCCCCAAAAAAATAAGGTTGAAAATCAATTGAAAAACAAGAGGGATACCTATTACATCAGCTTGACTATTTATAGATCCAGATGTCAACATAAAAAAATAAATTAGAAATACAATAATACAGGTAAGCAATTCACCAGCCGGTATCCATGTCTTAGCATTCCAAAGATATTTACCATATTTTGCTTTAGAATATCTAATCCCAACTATAGAATATACAAGAGGAGCTATTATCAACAGGAATCCAAAAAATAATTCGCCAATGGGAACCTCTTCTGTTTCAGTATAAGAACCTTCATAAAATGATGTGTGATGTTCTTCATAAGTGATATCACCATAAAAACTTCCTGCGAGGGTATAACATACTATAAAGATTACAAAGGTAGCTATTAACAGATATGCCGCAAAGCGACCTATAGACCAACCTCTTTGTCTAGAATAAACATATCTAGACCTTTGGTCCTGAGAATTAGATATAGATCCCTCGTCTTTAAATCTAGGTTCCTCATCTTGACGAGGCGGGGGTGGTGGGACTTGATCATAGATCATGTTCATCCGTTCCCTGTTTTTGTACTATTCTCTTTTCCTAAGTCATCATTAATTTTTAATACTTATGGTGATAAGATCAAAACGGCTTCTGGTAATCTTCATAGATGACTTCTTTCTTCAACTCCTCTAGCTTGTTTCTCAGGTCATATTTATTGTGCTCCACGCTTTCTTTGGCTGAGATAAAAGCCTCGTTGTTGATTTCTCCCTCAGCTAATCTTTTCGAAAGCTTGTCCATCCTGTCATCCAATTCTTTAAGATCAACAAGAATGTCTTGGTATTCCTGGTAGTTTTCCTTTAATTCATTTAATAACTCATCCGCTCTTTCGAAATCACCGTCTTCAAGGGCTGACTCTATAGCTCTTGTGTCAATCATCTTCTCTTCTTTTTGTAGTCGCTCCATTTCTTCCTTTATATCTCCAATCTTATCTAATTCTTGTTTCTTTTCTTCTAACAATGTTTCAGCTCTTTCGAAATCACCGTCTTCAAGGGCTGACTCTATGGCCCTAACATCAATCATCTTCTCTTCTTTTTGAAGGCTTTCTATTTCCATTTTTATCTCAGCATAACTCTTCGTCTCCGCCTCTACATTTTTTGATTCAGTTTGAGGTTTGGAGGGTTTAATCTTATTTGTTTCTAGAGTAGATCCGACACCATCTTTCTGAGTAGGTTTAGACTCAGTATGTCTATCACTTCCCTTTTCATGAGCCGACTCTAATCTTCCATCAATCTCTTTTTTCTTTTTGTCACTCCACTTCCCGACGAACCATCCGAAGCCTACTCCGATGCCCCATCCAACGGCTCCTCCGACG
>CAYNQI010000083.1:0-4031 GCA_964399335.1 uncultured Thermoplasmata archaeon
GGAGATTGGAAACAGAGTATATTCTCTTTCCAGTACGCATCTGTAGATAATATCATAGAGTTCGAAGATAGATTGAAAAAGTACAAACAAGAACTCAACAGGGACTACGAAAGGGTAGATTACCTCGTCGAAATCCAGGATGAGATACATCTAGTAGAGAATTTCCGTTCAACTCAAGAGATAATAGATTTCTCTGAACAGGGACTCATGGTAGAGGCAACAAAAAAAGAAGTCCTGGATAAGCAGGAGATCAAGGAAAGGATCACCAAACTGAAAGAAGTCAACAACCCAGGTCCAACGGAAATCAACGCATACACAGCCGATGATGAGATCGATCTTATACTCTGGAAGATCACAGACCTCGTCGATAATGAAAGATACAAGATAGATAAAGATCAAAGAAAGTTGGATTACGAAGATATAGCCGTCCTCACAAGAACTAGGAACTTCGGACTGCAGTTGATGAAAAAGGCTGAAGAGAACGACATCCCTGTGGCCTACGAAGGAGGCTTGGAACTTTTCAGTACCGAACCTTCTTTATTATTACTGGCTTGGTTGAGGATACTTAAAAATCTCAGATCGAAACGTGGTTGGGCCGTGGTACTAGAACGGGCCGGTTACACCTTCGATGAAGTTAAACACATACTTAAAAAAGGTAAATACCCAGACGATATGTTCAAGTTCAGGAACAGATTAGATCGCACCAAGACCATCGGACATTTAGCTAGGACGGTCTTCGATAGATACGGACTGAACGATCCCTTCACGGATAAGATCATAGACGTTCTCGAAAACGTTTACGAGAACACCAACATGAACACCACTGACATCATCAATTTTATCGAAGCCAACATCGAAGCCGGAGAAACATACGAAGTTGACAGTACCACCGAAAAAGACGTTTTCAAGATCCAAACCATCCACAGCGCTAAAGGATTGGAGTATCCAGTTATCATACTAGCTGATATGGGAAAAGGTGGTGGAGGATTCGGTAGTACCATAGATTTCAACGAACCTATAGGGCTCAGGCAGAACAAGCTATTTTCCACACAAGATCATCCATACGTATACGATAACTGGAAGAAGTACGTGATATCGAAGTGCCTCAGCGGGGATTACGATGAAGATCGAAGACTGTTCTACGTCGCCATGACAAGAGCTGAGAATTACCTTTATCTCACTGCTGAAAAGGATAAAGAAAGTGAGTTCTTCAACAATATGGATATCGAACCGCAACACATCATACCTGTTATCAAACCAAAGAAACCAAAGAAGGACATAAAGCAGGAATTAACCGTCCCATCAGTTAAAACTCACGCTCCAGTTAAATATTCATGCCATTCTTTGATGGACAGTTCATGCTTCGAAGAAGGGAAGGGATTGGGTAAGGAGTACGGTTCTAAAGTACATCTGTTCGCAGACATGTACGTCAAAGGAAAAGATGTGACTCCAGATAACATCGATGAAAAAAACATCAAAGCACTCATCGACTCACTAAAAGGAGAATTGATCCCAGAAAAAAAGTGTATCTTACCCATCCAAACGAATGAACGAAAACTGTTGATCAACGGTATAATCGATCTTATACACATAAAAGGTAACAGAATCCAAGTCATCGATTACAAGACAGACAGGGATATAAGTGCTCTAAACGAATACCGAAAACAGTTGAGCGTTTACCATAACGTTTTAGATAAAGTGTATCCAGATAAAGATATAGAATCGTACGTTTTCTACACTCATAAAGGAGAGTTGGAGAAGATCGAAGTTATGACAGAAGAAGAGTTGGTCGACCTGATCTCGTAAACTTTTATCAGGGGTAATTTAGAAAACCTTAAAATCATATTTACTTATTAAAAGATTAAATTGTTTTTGGTGAAAACTCAGATATTATTTAAAACATTTCTTTCTTCTTCTGGAAGTTGATCAAGAAACTCATCAACTAACTTTGTATTCCATCTAGCGACTTCAATCATTTCTTTTACCTCTTCCTCATCCAGTTCTTTAATATCTATTTTGATTTTGTCACTATAATCCTTAATTATGCCAGTTATCACGTTTAGATAGTCATGGATGATTAAAGATGCAAAGAATTCCAATAAAGGTTCTACATCCCCTTCATCGGCTTTCTCTAATTTATTTAAATACTTCTCTCTTTCTTCTACAGGGATAATCAATCGTGGATAATCATTTTTCATCAAAATGTAATTTAATAATTCACGAGCCACTCTACCATTACCATCCACGAAAGGATGTATTTTCAAAAATTCATGATGGAAGATACCACCTAATTCCAAGGGATGCAATTCTTCCTTTTTTTCCTTATACCAGTCCAATAAACGACTGATCTCATCTTTTAAAACAGGTGCTGGTGGTGGTTCCCATCGGCTGCCTCTGATACCGATGGGTATTTTTCTTAGATCTCCTGCAGTGTTTTCATCTATATTACGCTGTATCAATTCATGTAATTTCTTCATAAACTCTAAATTTACATCGCCAGTATATCCTTCAACATAATCCAATACTTTCTTATAATTTTCAACTTCATGAACCTCTCTTAATTCTTTACTTGATGGTGATAAACCTTCCGCTAGAACCAGTGACGCATCCTTTAAAGATAATGTATTTCCTTCTATCGCAGTTGTATGGTGAACGTACCTAACTTCAAATTCTTCTTTATATTTTTTTAATTCAGAGGGATACAAATCTGATAAAAATTTATTATACTGGCGTTTAACTAAGGTCAATAAATAAGCATATCCATTGGGAATATATTTCAAATTAATACTTTTTGCTTCTAAATATGTAAGGTACAATTGCCTTTTCATCCTTAAGATGTTTGAATAGAATTTTTTCTTGCGTTCTAAATCTTCCATATCTTTAGGCCCAATATATTTCTCAAAATCTTTCCTTTCTCCTTTATATGATGCGGATGTAGATACGTAGATGTATTTTTTGCCTTTGATCTCTTTTTCTTTGATAGAAACCATATTTCAATTAAGTTATCCCATATATTTTAAGTTTACTCTATAATTCACATTTGTGTGGTATAACTACTAGCTAATCATAAACTTATTTAAAATTTGATTCATTCATTTGTTAAGAATCTTATCAATATAACCATCCAACTCCTCACATTCCACACCACTAACAAACCCATCCATTCCCCCATGAAACAACACATACTCATTTACACCGCCCAATGGAACCATCCCATCAACCGACCCCTCAACATTCCCAAACTGTCCGATCTTAGAAGATTTTTCATCCAAACTCGATGTATCCAAGATCTGAACAAACAACACGCCATCATCTTTAGACATAGATTCACCATCATAGATGTAGTGATCAGCCATAGCAGATGCTAAAAATTTTCCAAAGAGATGTAAGGGTTTTATGTTGGACTCTTCGATCTCCAGGATAACCTTTATTTTATCGTCCTTAAGGATCAAGATGTCAACGTTGCAGTATTTTGTTTCTCTAGATTTGTTCTCATCACAGTACAATGGGATCTCGTGAGGTCCACCACACGCAGGGTCCAGTAAAACAGTTGTATTTTCAGTTTCTAGTTCTTTGATTAGATCACCTATCATCTTGTGGAATGGGTGGGACATATTGTTATGAAAAGAGTGAGGTTATTAAAATCTTAGTAACGAGTTGATGTCTAGAGCTCCCGAGCAGGTGTTTTGGGAGGGAAAACGCCAGCGCAGGGAAATTTGGGCGGGTATAGATACCCCAACTCCGCTACAATAATTACTTTATCAATCCCCACCTATGTTCCTCATCCATATGCTCCTAACAACTCATCGGTTTCCCGGCTCCACAAAAACACAGTAAAATCGTCATAATTAAATAACTCTACAAATATTTTAAAAACCGGTATCCAGACTAACATTTTCAACTTCAAAGTTGAACCTTTCTAACACTACATTGCACTTATCTATTATTATTTTCAAGAATTATATAAATACATCACTAGCTATGCTATTATCGTGAGAAAAATGAAGAGAACATACCCAAGCCAAGAATAT
>CAYNQI010000084.1:0-4031 GCA_964399335.1 uncultured Thermoplasmata archaeon
TTTCTTTCTCTTTCGGACCCATCTTTTCACTTGAATTTTTCGAGTGCTGTTTTAAGATAAAAGCGTTTTGGATTCGTTTTAAAAAATTGTTAAATTTCTAGCGATTTTCGGTCATTATTTAGATATATCTCTATCTTTATTTGATATCAGCTGTGAATCTACAATGACACATTTTACCAGTCCTCGGGAACTTTGTCCCCTCTCTCTAGGGAGTCCATTATATCCTCTTTCATCACTAAAGCAGCTTTCCTAGAAGCTTCATCAAATTCTTTAGGTCCAAAACGATCGCTGAATGGTTCTTTTTCATATGCGTAATCTATCCCTCTAGAAGAATTGACTATAGCACCGTATCCATCTTCATTGAAGCACGGGATCACATCATCAGCGGTACCGCCCTGGGAGCCGTATCCAGGTACTAAGAGCAAGTTGTTATCCATGATATCTCTCAATTTTTCTGCTTCTTCTGGGTATGTAGCTCCAACTACTGCGCCAACAGAAGAGTAACCTCTTTCTCCGATCAGGTCTTTACCCCATTCATTTATCAGTTCTGCCATGACTTCGTAGATAATCTTGTTATCATCAGTCACTAAATCTTGAAGTTCAGTAGATGAAGGATTCGAGGTTTTATTCAAAACGAAGATGCCTTTACCGTACTCTTCACACACTTCAACAAATGGTTTTATTCCATCATAGCCGAGGTAAGGGTTAACCGTAACCATGTCACCGTCAAAAGATAAAGCTTCACCGTCAATCATATCTACTTCTCCAAGATGAGCTGAAGCGTAAGCTTTCGCGGTACTCCCAATATCGTTCCTTTTCACATCTTCTATAACTATCAGGCCCTTCTCTTTAGCATAATTTATCGTTTCCTTGAAAGCTTTGATACCTTCAAAACCGTACTTTTCATAAAATGCAATCTGTGGTTTTACCGCAGGTACGATATCGCAGATAGCGTCGATTATACCTTTATTGAACTTCACTATAGCTCTCCCGGCAGCCTCAAAAGGGTTGTTCGTCTTTTCTTCAGCTTCCTTTTTGATATGTTCCGGAATTCTCCACAGCCTTGGATCTAAACCAACAACAGAGGGATTTTTTTTCTCATCGATTGCATCTAACAATCTATCCGCTAAATTATCACGCTTCATATGGATCTCACTCGAAAAAAAGAAAAGAGGGAATGGATATAATATTTTTTGATGTTAAGCTCAAAAGCCTTTCAATTCTTTTTTCGCCTTTAAAGCCCAATCCGGGTCTTTCCACTGCTCTCTACCTACAGCGACAAGGTCTACCTTTTTGTCCTTAACAAGTTGATCCGCATATCTGGCCTCTTTTATACCACCGACTCCTATCACCGGAACATCAACAACTCCCTTGATTTTTTCTGCTATAGGGACAAAATAACCCTGTTCTACTTCTAATTCATCCGGTCTTGAACCACATAGATTCCCGGAAACGTCAATGACTTCTATGCCGTTCTCAACTAATTTTTTAGCAAATTCTTTAGATTCCTCGACAGTCAATCCCTCTTCGTCCATATCTGTAGCTCCCAACCTATAGAACAGAGCGATATCTTCGACCACCTCTCTGACTTCTTTAACAATCTCTAGTGGAAATCTCATCCTGTTTTCTAGTTCCGCTCCACCATATCCGTCATCCCTTTGATTAGTTATAGGAGAAAGGAATTGCCCCAATAAAAATCCATGAGCTCCGTGGATCTCTACCACATCAAAACCGGCTTTCTCTGCTCTCCTAGCCCCTTCAACGAAATCCTGCTTTATCTTTTCCATCTGTTCTACAGATAATGGATCAACATCATCAAAATATGCATCGGATGGGGCAACCGGTTTTTCCCCTGTAACATTTTCATCGCAGTGACCACCTGCATGGTTGATTTGTATCGCGGGCACCGCTCCTCTAGACCTGATAGCCCCTGCTAATCTTTCTAGACTTTCGATATGCTCGTCCGAATAAATCCCTAGTTGATTGGGGCTCAATCTACCTCTAGGGTTAACATATGAATGCTCCACTATAATCAAGCCAGGTCCTTCAGATCTTTCCTCATAATGTTCATACAGCTCTTCCGTGGGGAAACCGTCTTCAGTGGATTTTTCAGTGGCCATCGGGGGAAGTACGACTCTATTTCTTAGTTCAACAGAACCTATTTTAAGAGGAGCAAATAGATCAGCCATATCATAATCTCCTCTCTAAGTAGTCTTCCAATATCTTAAAGGCTCTTATCTTTTGACTTATATCGGTACTTCCGTGTCCCTCTTCTGAGAGTTCTTCATATTCGAAATCGTCACCTTCTTCCCAGTCCATTTCTTCTAATCCGTCTTTGAAAATCCGGGCCTGTTCGATTGGACACCTTGGATCATTGACTCCGTGTATGATCAATATCGGATTTTTCATGTTCTTAATATGCTCTATGGGGCTCCTATCTCTCCATAACTCGTAGTTCTCTTCTGGATCCCCCATCTGTTCTCTAAGCATTGCTTGAAAATGCGGCATATCTTCTTCGTAGAGCTTGTGTAGATCAGTGATACCAATCCAAGCTACACCTGTGGTCCAGAGTTTTGGGTATCTCACCATCTGCATGTAAACTGAATAACCACCATAGGAACCTCCGAAGACAGCTATTCTATCCTCATCGATCCAAGGCTGTTCTTTCAACCATTCAGCTCCTGCTGCTACATCATCCTGTTCTTTTCCACCCCAATCCATGTGTATCATACGCTTGAACTCTCTGCCTCGTCCTATAGAACCTCTATAATTGGGCTGCAGTACAGCATAGCCTCTGCTAGCTAAGAACTGAGCATAAATATTGAACGCGTTTATGGACTGGCCGTGAGGTCCTCCATGTACCATTACAACCGCTGGAGAAGGTCTCGTTCCAGGGTCATATAGGAGTGCTCCGATTTCCAATCCATCGTGTGATTCATATGTGACGTATTCCGCAGGTACGAAGGAATCGGGATCTAGATTTCTGTATTCAGCTTCTAGTAGTACTTCATGTTCATCGTTGTCCATATCGTACTCAAGTAGTTCCTTCCTCCTATCACCTTTAGTGTGGGATACGATGAACGAACTATCCGAAACGAAAACTCCACAACCTCCGTTGAATGGGAAACCTGATACACCTTCTTTGAGTTCAAGTTCTTGTACTGAACCATCGGCGTCAAAATACATGGGTATCCATGAAGCATTTTTTATCCTAAAACCGAGGAAACCGTCACCGTCGGGTTTGAATGCAACCGGTCGATCTTCGTGGTTTTCATCTCCGAACCATTCTAGCTTGTCCTCGCCGACATAGTATATTCCGGGCCTATTCATATCCTTGGAATTGTCTGTCACAAGCAATTTCTTTCCGTCGGGTGACCATCGAACAGGACTGTTTTCAGCACCTTCTTCTCCGATATCCAATTTTCGTTTATCGGAGCCGTCCGGTTTACAAAGATAAATATCCTTGTTCCGAAGATCATCAGATTCGTTAGCCTGATATGCTATCCATTTACCATCTGGACTGTAAACGGCACTCCATACGGGTAGTTTATACTCGGTCAACTTCTCGATTTTGTCGGTTTCAAAAGAGTATCTAAATAAATTCAATTGCTCGTCTCTATCGCTGGTGAAAAGTATGTATTCACCATCTGGACTAACGTCCTGTAGGATACACTGGGCATCGAGTTCGATTTCCTTTTTAACATCTCCTTTTAAATCTATCGAGTAGATGTCGTTCTGTTCGTTACCTCCCTCGTCTTTGTGGAACAATACTTTCTCTCCTTTACTATCCCACATTATGTACCATCTAGCGTTCTTTGGAACTTCACCATCGCTCAACTGTTCTATATCACCGCTGTTTCTGTCCAAAATATAAAGTTCGTTCCTGCCTGATTTATCCCAATAAAATGCTACTTTTTCTCCATCTGGTGAAGCTATCGGATGATAAAATTCAGGTAAACTCGCCAATTCTTCCAACGGATATTTTTCTCCCATGTTTTCACGGCCATGCAAATGAAATAGGAGTTATAAAT
>CAYNQI010000085.1:0-3989 GCA_964399335.1 uncultured Thermoplasmata archaeon
ATGGATAATTTAAAGATGTGACTATCACAAGAGGCTGAACAGATGGAGGAAAATATGTCGGGTTTTACTAGAAGCGAAATTGATGCAATGAAAAACAGGGGGATTGTAGAGTTAATAATTGGAGTAAATAATATATCTAGAGTAGAGTTAGATGATTTAATCGAATCAGTTAAGAATGTTCTAAGAAGAGATGAAAAGTCCATTATTTTGAACAACCTTTTGAGAGCGATGAGTAAAAAAGGTATGGCTGAAAAAGCATTAAATGTTGTCGAAGAAGAGATAACTGTAAAAAGAGATAGAGTTATCGCACTGACAAGTATAGCTGAGGGTTTAATAGAGGTTGAGGCATTCAATAAATCAGAAGAAGTTTTAGATGAGGCTTTAGAAATTGCTAGAGGTATACAACAACAAAGAGACAAAGTGGAATCACTTAGCAAAATAGCTAGGTCTTTAGCCCACATGGGGAAGATAAAGAGAGCAAAAGAAACAGCTAATAATGCTTTAAAAATAGCTGAGTGGTTCCCAGGAGAGATAAGAAGAGCAAAATCTCAGATGTTTACCGAGGTGGCAGGAGCATTAGCTGAAACTGGTCAGATCGATAGAGCCTTTACAATAACTGAAAGAATACCTTTTAGAATGGATAGATCTTCACCACTAAAATTTATAGCGATCGAGATGGCTAAAAAAGGAAATTTTGAAAAGGCAATAGAGATCTCTAAACGTATTCCTAGTATATCTGAAAAACATGAGGCAAATAGTGAGATCGCAGGATATATGGCTTATGCTGGTGATTTTGATGAAGCTTTGATGGTCGCAAGGAAAATCTCTAAAAAAAGTTACAGAGCAATCGCTCTAAAAAATATAGCAGACTCTGTGGTTGAGGGGGATAGGCATGACAAGGCAAAAGCAATAATAGATGAAGCGATCGATGTGGCTGAGGAAGTATCTGATGGACCTAAGAAGGCTTCTATTCTAAAGGACTTGTCTGAGGTTTTAGCTAAAATTGATCAAGATTCTAGGGCGAATAAGGTTTTAAATGAATCTTTTAATTTAGTTAGGGAAATGATTGTTTATGATAATTTAATATCAACCCCCGACGAGTTGATAGAGAGGATACAGGATCAAAAAGAACAGATAAATATTCTTTCAGAGAAGGGAATAGATGTGGAACACTTCCAAGAGCAATTAAAAAAGGCAGAATTGTCTTTAGAAGCTGGAAATTTTGATAATTGCATACAAGAGTTGGAAGAACTTGAAGAACAGGATATCGATGAACTAATATCAACAGCCGACGAGTTGATAGAGAGGATACAAAATCTAAAAGATGATATTAAAAAACTAAATGAAAACGGTATGGATACTTCAGAACTACGATCAGGGGTCAAAGAAAGCAAAACATTGTACGAGGAAGGAAAACTAGAAAGATGCAGGCAAAAAGTTGAAAGGATCATAAAAGAGATGAAAAATATAAAAGGTGATCTTAGACCTAAATTAGAAGTAAACTTCCTTCAATCTCAAAAACTTGAACCAGAGGTCTGGGGTGTAGTAAACTTCGAAATAAGAAATAAAGGTGAGATACATGCTGAAAATGTTAATTTTGATATAACAGGAGAGCTAAAAAGTCACGGTCTCACTCAGATCGATAGAATTGAAACAGGGTCCACTGAAAATCTCGAGTTGCGTTTACAACCTTTGGGAAAGGGGCATATCCCGATTGAGGTTAAAACCGAATACAAAGGTGTTTTAGATGGGAAAGAATACCAAGAAGTCCATCTGCCTGATGTTGTCGTAGGAAAAGAAGTAAAGACCATGGATAAAGATGAAAAAGAAGATGAAGTAGAAAAGGATTACAAAACAAAAAGACAGATAAAAAAGAAGATCGAACTACTAACAAACCAGGAAGATATGTTAGATGTTAAACGGATTGAAACATCTTTAGAAGAGGATCAAATAGAAAAAGCTGGTGAACTTTTGAGAGAATTAGAAGTAAAGTTTGAAAACTATCAAAAAATGCTAGATAGATTGAGGGATTTAGATGATAGGAAAAGTTCACTTGCAGAAAGGTTAGCTGAGGGGGAAATAGACCATGAAGCATACAAATCTGCTGTTCAAAGTATCGATGGGAAGAAGGCTGGAATCGAAGAGGAACTGAATGATCTTCGTAGAGAAGTTATTTACGAGGATTATCAGAAGCCGTTCTGACTAAGTATATGATATACAGTCAAAGACACGATAATTTGCTCTTATTAGTGTCTTTGGCTAGTTGTGGAGCTAGTAACTTAGTTCAAAACACTGAGGAATCAAAAGATTCAACATATCTTAGGGAAGTCAACGTTCCTAAAAGAAGTTACGAGTTCTACTATAATTCAAATTTAACTTTCCTAACTTATATATAGTAAAATTTTGATACAGTATAAAATCTAAAGGGGTCGATGACGCAAATCGAGATCAACACTTGTATACTATAAAGGACGGATGATTATGAGATGTAAAAGGATAATGGCTGTACTAATCACCGCTGTTTTTATTTTAAGTGGAGTAACTGTAGTTTCAAATTCTGCACAAGCAGATTCACGGTACGTCCAGCGAATAACACTGGAAGTTAGAACGACGATAGAAACAGGACTTGGTGATACAGCAGTAGGTGGCTTAGATGTCTTTATACACAGTGTTGAAGGACAATTATACGATGGTATATCTGATGATTGGAAAGAACAGTTAGGTACTTGGAGGAGCAGTGGTTCGTACAACAACTTCTTGTTCAACCCAGTGTACGATAAAGATACAGTTGAGCTATACCCTGATACGGAACTAAACCAAGGTTACACTCATGAAGAAGGTTTCGATGCAATGAGGGGCGGTTTACCGGTTATAGAAGTCGATGGTGAATGGCAGTTCAATCCATTTGCAGACAACGATATACGGTTCGCAGTAAATCATCTGATCGATAGAGATTACATAGTTGATGAAATGTACGATGGCTTTGCAAACCCACGATACATGGCAATGGGTATAGAAGCTGCAGGATACGAAGATCATTATAGGGATATAGTCGAAAGATTAGGTATAGATGACCATGACGAAGACTTGGGTACTCAGATCATACAAAATAGAATGGAATACTGGAGAGATTCTGGAGATATAGCAGATTACACTGGCGAATCAGTAACAGGTAACCAGGATGATGGATGGCAGTTCGCTGGAGAAGATATCGAACTAATATGGATTATCAGGATCGATGATACAAGATTGATGATCGGACATTATCTAGCTGATATTATCGAAGACCAAGGCTTCGCAGTTGACAGAAACGAAATGGAATCTGAAACAGCATTTGATCATTCATTGTTCTCCGATCCAGCTGATATGAAGTATCATATGTACACTGGTGGATGGGTAGCAAGGGCTGCTAATTTATATCAACAAGCAGCTTTGAACCAGATGTACACAGGTTGGTACGGATGGTCACCTGGTTTACAGATACCTGGATGGTGGCAGTACGAAGGACCTGATGTAATTGAACAGGAGATCGGTCCAGACCTGATAGAAGGTAGGATGCCTAACATCGATGCATACTGGGAATCTATGCAGACTTTGGCCGAATACGGTATGAGGTCCGGTATGAGAGTTTTCGTCGTAACCTCACAAGATGTCTATGCATATGACTCTAGTAGAGTATCCGCAGCTGCGATTGATGTCGTAACGGGTTGGGCAGGTATTTATAGCCCAAGAACGTTGAAGTTATTCGATGATGACCATCTCACAGTTGCTCAGTATTCTACAAAAGGATCTCTATACATGGATAACTGGAACAGGATCGACGGCTCTGGAGAAACTAACTCCATGCAGCAGGATATGGCTAGAGATTTCACCATGTACAACCACCCAGTTAAAGGAACTCCTATCGGTATAAGAACAGATCACGAAGTTCGTTCAGACTATGAATGGGTCGAAGATGGTGATGACTTTGTACTGGAGAAGAACGTAGA
>CAYNQI010000086.1:0-3962 GCA_964399335.1 uncultured Thermoplasmata archaeon
TTCGATTCTTTCCATACCTGCCATATCTTGTGTTCAAGTTCTCCGACCATGTAATCTCCTGTTATAGAATCAAGAGGGAGACCAAAATCAGCACCCTGAAGCATACCGGTTTGTCCAGTAGCCACCCATCCAACGGATTCTCCCATGGATTTTAGAGTTTCGTAAACCGAAATAAGACCCGTTCTTTTCCCTATCGAACTGTCAGTCCCCATGAATGGAACTGTGAGGGTGTCCATCTCTGCTTTACGATCTTGAAAGTAATGGAGTTCGTCCAGGGGTGGAGATTTTCTGATATCTTTGATCCAAACATCGTATTCTTCAGCTAGAGATGTGAATTCTTCGACTTCACTCAAGTAATAGTGTAGTCCAGAGATGATATTCATACCATTTTTCATAGCTGATTTGATGTGTTCCTTGAAGTTTTCAGGAAGAAATCCACCGACGGTTGCTACTCCGACTATAAGCAGATCGGCATGGTCTTCTTCTAAGAATGAATCTAGAGAATCATAAATGGGTATGTGATCACAATGGGGTATGATGTCATCTGTAAATTTCCCTGAGAATTTACTATCTATAACTCCTTTAATTTCGTATTTCTTGGAATATCTGAGTAATCCGTGGGATGTTTTTGCAGCCCCTTTATCAAGATGTCCATCAGTCAATATAACTGCACGGTTCATATGGAAACGTATCATAATATATTAGATAAATTTTTGGCTGATTTAAGGTATTTTTACCCCTCAACGTAGTAACTGTAAATATCCGATTCTACGACTTTCCCAGCTTCATCGGTTAATACTAGTCTATATTCTACTTCTGTATCAAGAACTGGACTAGGTATAGTTGCGGTCCAACTTTCATCTTCTAGCTCCATCTTTCTCTCGTTCCATTCTCCCCCTTCGAACCTATAGTTCAGGTTCACTTCTTCGATACTTATAGGTGGGATATACGTGATGTTCGTGTAGACTTTAACAGCGGATCTAGGTGAATCCTCGGAGAATGTATCCCATATATCTTCGAACTCGGGGACACTAGGATAATCGTAACTTAGTTCTGTTAAAGCATACCCTTCTACAGGACTCCCCTGATAAGTTCCTTCCACGTGAGCAAAGCCTAACCAGGTGACGGGATGAAGTTGGTTTTCTTGAGCTGGAGTTATCGTAAGATCGAAGTCATCACTTCTGAGATTCCAACCGTAGGACCAACATCTTCTATCATGGTCGAAGGCATCAATTATCTTGTAGTCAGTGTTTTCTAAATGTACATCATTGAAGAGATGGTAAACAGTCATGTCCCCACGACGGTCTATCTTGTTTACAGCACTCATGAATAGATCGTTTGGATAATGTTCTTCTGACTGAGGGTCATAAAGGTTGGAAACAAAGATATCTACTGAATTGTCCAATTTGATCTTCCACGTCTCACTGTTGAGCCCCTTAGTTTCACCTGACCAAAGGTGTTCCAACCATCCTTCACCGTTGACACTTTCGATACTTCCGTCAGGAAGTTCTATGGTACCTTCTATTTCTAGATGAGATTGATAATAACCGAATATAGTTCCCATCTCGATATGGTAGAGTTTACCATCTTCACCGATCAAAGTTGGCTCTTTTGTATCTTCCATCTCGAGATTTAATTTTATCCCTGAGATGATATCTGATTCTAGAGTATAAACAAAATCTCCAGTAGAATACAAACTGGTATCAGTTACATCATCCCAGAAGTTCATGTCCATCATATCACTTTCAGCTGATAATGAACCTTCGGTGGTTTTATGAGTATAATATCGTTCACCGGATACTTCATCTTCATCTACGAGCATGTATTCGATCCTAGCCCCATCCTGGAAATCAGTTTCTACGACCCTCATTAAAAATTTGTATTTCCCATTTTCCGAGTCGAGTGAAAACGATACCTCCCAGCTTTCAAAAGGTTCGTTATGCCGTCCTTCATCTTCTGGGAAATTGATCGTTCTATCTACACCGTTTAAACCGTTCTCTTCTGAATCGTCGGAAATCGAATAATAAATAACAGCAGTCGATATTATCAAAACAGCTACTAATAAAACAATTATGATCTCTTTTTTTTTCCCAGGTATGTTACTCATATATGACACCTGCTTATATCAATCGTTGATCAGTTAATTTCAACTTAGATATTTTATCGAGATTTAGCTCGAAAGCAGTAGTTGGGTATTCCAACTCAAAATTTTCGAGTACTTTAGGGTGTATCTCTCCAAAATATCCTATCTCATCTTCGTTGATAGTTATAGAAGCACACCGCCCATCTATAAAGCTATCGTGCTCATCTGAAACTATATCTGTTTCCAAACCCAAATTCATAGCTATACCTTCGATAAGGGATTTTATCTCGGTGAAGCCTGTCTCAGAATGTATCACTACACCTCCGATTTTAGTGATTTGTTCCGAATCTTTCACGACGTCACCCACTTCGAACAATTTCTGAGGTAGTGATTTGTTCCGATTAGATTTCAGGTTATGAAGAAGTGTGGGTATGATATGAACTCTCAATGCTGTGTGTTCTTCTGTGACGGGATTCTCGATTATAGTCATACTTTCATCTAGTTTCATCTCCATATCTTTGTATTCCCTATCTGGATTACTCAATGTAAAATTTACAACTTCTTGGAAACCATACCCGATCAAAGTCTCGGTTATGGCATCGAATATTTTGTTTTCAATCCTAGGTTTACCAACCACGTATTCTTTTGGTGACGTTCCATCAAATTCATCCATACCGAATCCGATAGCTATGTCCTCGATTATGTCCCACGGATGATGGATATCATGGCGGTATGGAGGGATCATAACTTCGATCTCATCGTTTCTGATATTTGTGTTATATCTCATGCGCGCGAGTATATCTTTAATGCTCCTTTCACCGATCTCGACTCCAAGCATCTGTTTGATCTCATCGATCGAGATGTTTATTTTCTCGATATGCATCTCAGGATAAATCTTTTCAGTTTTACCATATTTGATTTTCGTGGAGTATAATTCCCCTCCTATGTCTGCAAAAAGTGCACATAATATATTCAATGTTTGATTCAACACTTCTTCATCGGTACCAGTCATATCGATGAAGACGTTGCTAGTTTCTTCGTTTACCTCGGTTAGCACACCATTTATGATCGGAGGAAAAGAAAGCACGTCTCCATTATCGTCGATGATGATGGGATACCTGTCAAAGTCCTCTAATATATGGGCGAACTCTTTACCTTTTTCATGTTTATCAAGGATATCCTGTAAGTCCATCTCATGGGTCCTTTGAAGAGGTATAAAACTCGTATCGTGTGGTGAAACTGCTTTATAAATGAAAGGAGGTTCTATTTTATCAAAATCGTGGATACCGATAGCCACTTTTTCTCTTCCTCTTCCCAAAGTCATATGAAGCTTCTCTTGGACATCCATGAGTGATTTTAGAAAATCTGCTGTGATATCAACATCTTTCACTAAGGCAGTGACTATGTACGGTCTAACATCCTGTACGCTCAGTTCGACCTGGGTTTCTATGTCAGATCCTTTTACTTGATAATCCGGTAGGCCCGTTTCCTTACCCAGGAACCCTTTGATAGTTCTACTTAAACCTTCTAAGGATAGGTTATCACATCGGTCCGGGAAGATCTCTAAATCCCACGCCTCATCGGTCATCTTTTCGATCTCGATACCCAATTTAGGAAGTGTTTCCATCAATTCAAATTGGTCGGTATCGGTCATCTCTACGAGTTTTTCAGGGTCCACTGAGATTACAGGCATGGTTCAAAGTAAGAAAAATTACGTATATAACTTTTGACCCGAATTATGTCAGCACTGCGTTAAATTAATATATATACACATGACTTTCCAAACCAGTATGACAGAGGTCGAAGAAGAACCGGAAGAGGAAGAACCGGAAGAAGAAGAACCGGAAGAGACTGAATCGGAAGAAGAAGAACCGGAAGA
>CAYNQI010000087.1:0-3947 GCA_964399335.1 uncultured Thermoplasmata archaeon
TAGAAAAAATAATGATCGAATTGAGGGAAAAAGGATTTTGGATGGATGATGAACTGTTTGAGAAGTTGACACACAGATAAATAATTTACTTTATATAATTAAACCTAATCAGACCTTTGAGGGATTCCACACAACACACCACCAACCGCGTATCGTAATCCTACCAACCGAAACGTGCTTTGGGAAAACGGGAAGTTTTCCCAGCATCGATGGAATTTTTACAAAATTCCAGTAGATATTTCTGGAATCACATTCCAGATATCAAATGAATATTTCGTATTCATGTAGATAGTGAGGAATAAGTGGATTTTTATTCCACGCCAACCGCGCACGTCATGCTCCACCAATTTCACAATCCAGAACCCAAAATATCTTCACAGACTCACAAAAAAATAGAAAAAACCAACCATCCTATCCAAATGTGGTGAATCAATGATATCACAAGAATAGATTAGACTAATTACATCATATCACACGATTTCATTCGAAAGACTTATCTATTTTTAACTATGTATAGATCATATTGGCGGATAAAATGGACGAAGAGATACTGATCGAGTGGAATCCGTGGTGGACAAACGATTTCAGTTTGAGCTTTGTCCCTAGAGACATACATCCAAAGATAAAAAAATGGTTGGATAGAAGGGAGATAATACCGATAACCGGATGCCGGAGGTCCGGTAAAACGACCCTTATGTACATGACCATCAACCATTTACTCGAAAATACCGGCAAGGAAAACATCCTTTTTGTTAAATGTGACGATGAACGGGTCGAGGAAGATAACTTGATAGAGAGCGCTAGAGAGAAACACAGAGAGATGTTCGATCCCCAAGATACAACATACCTATTCCTAGATGAGATCCAAGAGATAGAGGATTGGAATAAAACGATAAAGAGAATCTACGACCTAGACGAAAAAACGAAGATATTCATAAGCGGTTCGAGGCTGCTTAAAAGCGAGCTAAGTACAGCACTCGCTGGACGCTTCGTGTATTTCGATGTGTATCCGTTCTCGTTCAAAGAATTTCTCAAAACAAAGAACGTAGATATTAAAGGTAGAACCGATCTGCTTTCAAAAAAATCGAACGTCAAACATCATCTAAGAGAGTACCTTCAATGGGGAGGGTTTCCAGAGATAGTTTTAGAAAAAGATGAAGAAAAGAAAAAAGAACTTCTGAAATTTTATTCTGACAGCATACTCTACAGAGATGTTATAAAACGTTCTGGTATAAACAAACCCGAAAAAGTAGAGAAATTAAAGAGTTATCTGCTTTCCAACTTCACTAACCTATTGAATTATAACAAGATAGCGAAACACTTGAGCGTTTCTCCGGATACAGTATCGAGTTATATACACCATATGGAGGAAAGTTATTTCGTTTTTTCAGTTCCGATGTTCTCCTATTCCATAAAAAAACAGCAGATCAACCCAAAAAAGATCTACTGTATAGATAACGGTATAAGGAATTCAGTCGGTTTCAAGTTTAGCAGGGACCTAGGCCGTCTATATGAGAATACGGTTTTCCTCGAACTAAATAGAAGATACGATGAGATATACTACTGGCGGGATAACGGGAAAGAAGTGGATTTCTTGATAAAAGAGGGCGATACAGTAAAAAAACTCGTACAGGTCTGCTATGACGTTTCAAGTGCCGGTGAAAGAGAAGAAAAATCGTTGATTCAAGGCATGGACGAATTCGATCTGAAAGAAGGAACGATAATCACTGGTGATACGAGGGATAAATTAGAAAGAGAAGGTAAAACGATCCATTACCTACCACTATGGGAATGGCTTTCAGTTTGACGATACAGTGTCGAACATCTATCCAAAATCGACCTAACAAGATCACATAAGAAGATTTATTTCAAACAGCCACCATGGGCAAACAAATAGGAGCGTGTTACCATCGGAAAGGAAAAAAAGAAGAGATAGATTTCAAGAAGCACATGGAAGAGTTCGAAGATGCGTGGCAAGAATTTTTCAAAGATAAACCCGAACCGAGCTCGGAAGAAGAATCACTTGAACATCAACACGAATTCGTCCATTGGTACAACACGGAGCGAAAACAATCCGATACGGGGTTGACACCCGAGGAGATGGGCGATGGAATGTTGTAGTTCAGCATAGAAGAACCGTGTTTAGATCTTCTTGGAGAGGCTAATATATGTTTGGACCAAGGCATGTACGACGAAGCGAAAGAAATGATAAAAGATGTTATGGAATCCGAACCCGATAACAGGGACGCTCTTTTCCTGATGGTACAAGCCAACCTTATGGTGGGTAACTTTGAAGAAGCATATGAGATACTAGATGAGTGGGAGGAGCACTTTCCGAATGATCCGTACAAATACATACAACTCGCCCAGGTCCATATCACAAAATTGGATTTCCGATCGGCGTTAGAGTCCATAGATAAGGCACTGGATATCGACCCGGATTTATTCGATGCGGTCATCACCAAAGCCCAGATACTCTCTTTCATGGAGGATGAAAGATATGAAGGATTTATCGAAAAAGCTAAAGAGATCGACGAGGAATGTACTGAGTGGTTCTTAAAAGAATGCTGAATAGATGATGCGGTATGTTACGCTGGTGTAGATACTCTTTTCGATAGATTAAATAGAGTTTTTTCACTCATGGAGTCCGGAGACACACAATAAGCCAGAGAACTTATTCGAAAGATAAAAGTCGATGACTTAACTGGAGAATTAGAAGAAACGTTGTATCGATTAGAACTTGAGATTCTGATGTTAGAGAGAAGAGATGAAGAGGTGGAGGAAAGGTTGAAAGATAACCCTAACGACTTAATATCGATCTTTTACTCGGCCCAACTAGCTTACTCAAGGGGGAATACAAGAGAAGCACTCGATTTGATAGACGAGTGTATATCTATCGTTGATGAAGATGAGGTAGATCCCTTAGAATACTATTCTTTCAAGGCAGAGATATCAAGATCGATTGGGGATGACGAGTGGAAAAAGTGGGATGAAAAAGCTAGAAAAAGGAAAGAGGAATCATTGAATGTGATGAAAGAAGAGTTCGATAAAATTGGGATCCCTTTTGAATCGGACATCGGCGTAATCGATTCACGTGGGGAATCTACCCCACCGAATAGAAAATGTGGTGATAAAGACGATAAAAAAGAAGGGAAAAAAACTCTAGATGAATTTTTGTGAAGGAGAACATAACTGTTAACTCGGAAGATTTATAACTATTTTCTCTTTCTATAAAGCGATGGAAAAGTTTTACTGTCCGTTCTGCGGAGAAGACACCGAGCATGAGCCGGTCGAAGTGTTAGGTGAAACGATGTGGGAGTGCCAGAAATGCGGTGTAAAACATAGGTGAAGGACACTACCCGAACTTTTCGAAACCTTCCTCTTTATATTCTACAAGATCAGATAACCGAAAGTCATTTTTCACACTCCATCCGTTCACGTCATGGATCACTTCCCTCAACTCGTAACCCGTAAGAGGTTTCTTAACGGTTGGATCCAGGTACCAGTTCTTCTCCGAAGGATTATAAGATGCCAACCTTTTCGCTACCTTAACTCTTCTATCGAATTTAGCTTTTCCTACGAACACGTCTGCGATGACTAGAGGTGTTTTCTTCAAGCAGGAGTCAGGAGGATCACCCGCATCGTGGTCACTCCAACCGCATTTTCGATAACGGCAGTAATCACAAACGATTAACGGTGATACCTTTCTTTCCAATATCTTCATCTTATCTAGATTCGACTCCTGTCAAAAAAGGTTTTCTCTTATTATCATCATTTCTGAAAGTAGGATATGTTATGCTTTGAAAGTGGATTGTAAAGAAAAAGACTATAGATGAATTATTATGATGTGGGGGGGCGTGTATAACACTCTCTCCTTCTCAAAAAAAGAAATGTTTATAGAGTTGTGAAAGCAGAAAACCCCACGGCTCTGCCGCGGGGATGAATGC
>CAYNQI010000088.1:0-3906 GCA_964399335.1 uncultured Thermoplasmata archaeon
AATCGATGAACCATTGTAGATCTGGTTCGATCTGTTCTGCACTTTCCATATCACCGCCCCACGAATCGAAACGATCTCCGATATCGTTTAATGTTTTTCTCATATCATCTATCAAAAACTCGCTGCTTTCTCCTTCGATGACAGCAGCTAGTGAAAGAGAATCGTTCGTTTGTATCAATATACTATGTTTCCCATATCCTATAGTATTAAGTTTCCCTTCCTGTGTTTCCCCCATCATAGATAAAGAATCGGTGACGAAATTACCCACGGCATCGAGCATAGATGCGAAGATATCTGGATCCAAGTCTGTATCCGATCTTTCTGCCTTAGCTATCAATAATCCACCCTTGTTGATCAGGTACGTTGAGATGACTTTAGGAGGTGGCTTTTCAGCTATAATATGAGATAACTCTGCTTTTCTAAACCCTTCTTTGAACGGCATCAGTGGTTCAAGACTATCTGCTAGACACCAGCCTTTGATGATCTTAACATCTTCATCGATATTTTCTATCAACTCGTCAACAAGGCGAGTCTTACCAACACCAGCTTCTCCGGAGATCAAAACAGTTGAGCCTCTTCCTTCTTTGGTACGTCTCCAAAGTGACTCCAATTTATTTATCTCCTCATCTCTCCCGGTAAGCGGTGGCTGGAAGAAGATGTTTTTAGACTCAGCTTCCATCTTATTCCAAAAAGCTACGTATTTAGAAAATTTAAAGTTTTTCTCATAGTTTTAGATATCAAATTGCCAGGTTCCTTAACTCCTCTTTAACTTCATCTATCATGAGTTTCATCCCTATATCTTCGAAGATCTCAAGAGAATTTTTTAGATATTCTTCTGCTTTCTTTGTTTCACCTTTTGCCTTCCACATCAAACCATATTCATAGTAAGCTATAGAAAGATCCTTTCTATCCAATTCATCATCCAACATTTCTATACATTTTTCAAACTCGACCTCAGCCTCCTCCCACTTTTCCTGCTCCCTATAAGCCATGCCTAAAACTTTATGACATGTCGTCATCTCATTTTTTCCTTCGACTTCGATAGCGATTTCTAACGCTCTTTTAGCTCTTTTTTCTGCCTGAATCACTTCTTTTTTTTTGATACATGTTTCCGCTATCCCACACAGGCTTTCTATTATACCAGTCTTCTCGTCCATATCCTCACGAATATCAAGACTCCGTTCAAGGTGATCTATGGATCTATCCAATTTTCCCATCAAGCCGTATACAACTCCGATATTGCTAAGAGACTTTGCAATTCCCCATTTATCTCCGATCTCCTCAACGATACTACGGCTCTTTTTGAAGAAACTAAGAGACCTATCTAGATCTCCTTTATCTCGGTATATAGCTGCTATGTTGTGAAGTGATGTAGCGATACCCAGTTTATCTCCGATCTCCTCTTGGATGTCCCGGCTTTTTTTGTAATGTTCTAGTGCGCTATCGAGTTCTCCTTTGATCCACTTTAACACACCGATGTTGTTCAAAGCAGTGGCGATACCGAATTTGTGGCCAATATTTTGAAAGATATCCATACATTTTGTAAAATACTGAAGTGCGCTATCGAGTTCTCCTTTATTCCAGTATATAAGAGCTATATTATTGTAAGAAACTCCTAGCCCATTTACATCTTCACATTCATCTCTAAGCTCGATAGCTCTTTTTAGATAATTTTCTCCCTCATTTAACTCCCCCTTCCTAAGATAGATCGTTCCTAGATCATGCAAAGATTGGGCTTTATCTAATTTCCTATCAAGAAGATCTGCTCGTTCTTCACCCTGTTTGAATACCTTTATTGCTTCATCGTATTTACCCTGTCTCAACAAACCCCATCCTTTGGCGTTCAACAACCCACATATCTCAACATCATGATAATCGATCAAAGAAATACCCTTTTCAGCATATTCCAAGGAATCTTCGTATTTTCCGGTTTTTTCTAATACATTAGCTACCTTTCCATACAGGGCAGCTCTTTCTTTCTTTTCTTTCAAACCCTCTAGAGCTTCTTCATACCTTTCAACAGATTTATCGTAATCTCCTGTTAGATTATAGACATCTCCAAGTCCTTCGAGACCTTTAGTTGGCACATCTATATCTTTTTCTTTTGCAAGCGATACCGCGTTATTATACAGTATCAAAGCTTCTTCATTTGCGTACCTTTCTTTTGTTGCATCACCAGTCTGTAGCAGATATCTTATAGCTCTTTCATCCTCTGCTTTATGATAGTGATGAGCTAATAATGGTGCTACCTCATCGATATTTTTTGTATAGAGATTTTCATAACTTTCAGCTATCATGCGATGGTATTCATCTCGTAATTCTTCATTGATGCTTTTGTATAGGACTTCACGGAACTTGTTGTGGTCGAACCGGTATTTCTTTTTGATTGACTGTATTAAATTATGAGTTCTCTCTATTTCATTAAGGTGTCTTAGAAGTTTTACACGATTTACACCGGTCACCTCTCCTAGTATGTCACTTTCGAACTCCCTTCCGACTACACTAGCACATTCAAGCAAATCCCGTTGGTCCCTCATCAAACGGTCTAATCTTCTTATCACGACATCATATACCTTTGACGGCATATCGAATTCATCAATATCTTTATGCTCAACCCACTCATCTTGTTTATCAGTAATATATCCCTCTAAAGCCATCATTTGTATGATCTCAAGAAGAAATAGGGGATTCCCTTCACATTCGCTGTATATCTTTTCTACCGACTCTTGATCGATATCGATATTTCCTAAGCTGTTTTCTATGAATTGCTTTACATAGTCTTTTTCTAGTCTTTCTAGCTTTATTTCTTCGTAAAGATTTTCCCTATTCATGTTCTGCATGATAGTTCTAAGATTGTGGGTCATCTCATCATCACTTGCTACTAAATCTTCAGGCCGGTAGGTTCCTAAAATAAGGAGATTGTTATTCTTTGTATTTCTTGAAAGATAATGTAGTAATTTCAGAGTGGTTGGATCTGCCCACTGTAGGTCATCTAAGTACAAAATTACAGGTTGGTCCAATGAGAGTCTTCGTAATCCAAGTAATACGTTATCAAATAGATTCTCCTGTTTGATCTTAGGGTCATCAACTAGGAACCTCCCTTCATATTTACCACAATCAATAAACCAGGATAACTTTGATTCGACTTTTTTAGCCTCTGACATATCTCCTTCCCAAGAAGCAAATCGTTCTCCAATATTATGTAGTGTTCTTTTCATATCGTCTATTAGAAATTCGCTACTTCCTCCTTCAGTTACTGCACTCAAAGAAAGACCTTTGATAGATTGTATAAATATATTATAATCTCCATATCCGATCGCATTCAAACCACTCCCTTTTTCTCCCATCATATTCAAAGAATCTTTTACGAAGTTTCCAACAGCATCCAACATAGTTGCGAAGATATCTGAATCAAGTTCGGTTTTATCCCGCTCTGCCTTCGCTATCAACAATCCACCTTTATTAACCAAGTAGGTTGAGATCACCTTAGGTGGAGGTGTTTCAGATAATATATGTGATAACCCTGCTTTTCTAAATCCTTCTTTGAACGGCATCAGTGGTTCAAGACTATCTGCTAGACACCAGCCTTTTATGATCTTAACATCTTCATCGATACTTTCTATCAACTCTTTTACAAGCCGAGTCTTACCAATACCCGCTTCTCCGGAGATCAAAACAGTTAAGCCATTGTCTCCTTTGGTACTTTTCCAAAATGAATCTAACTTTTCTATCTCCTTATCCCTCCCTATAAGCGGTGGCTGGAAGGAGATACTTGATACCCCTTCTTCCATAAAGATCAACTTGTATACGATTCTTAAGAATTTAAAACTTTCTCATATTTTATAAAATTGTTGTTTAAAAATCATCCGTCAATTCATCTATTATTTCTTTGTAATGGATAGAAGG